>DASTHF010000062.1:0-33393 GCA_035605615.1 Solirubrobacterales bacterium | reverse complement strand
CTCGGCCTTCCTCGCCGACCCGCCCCCGGGCTACGCCGGCGCCGCGCGCGAAATGGCCGGCTCGGTGAAGCTCGTCGGCCGCCTCGAGCACCACGAAGTTGCCGAGCTGCTGCCCCGCGCCGAGGCGCTGGTGATGCCGAGCACCTTCCCGGAGGCGTTCGGGATGGTCGCCGCCGAGGCCGCGGCCTGCGGCGCGCTGCCGGTCTCGGCCGGCCACTCGGGGATGCTCGAGGTCTCGCGGCAGCTGGCCGCGGCGCTGCCGCCCAATGTCGCGCCGCTCACCTCCTTCGCGGTCGAGCCGGGCGCGGTCGAGGCGATCGCCGAGCGCCTCGACGCCTGGCTGTCCCTGCCCGAGCCCGAGCGCGCCGCCGCCCGCGAGCGGCTCGCCGACACCGCCCGCAGCCTCTGGAGCTGGGAGGGCGTGGCCCGCGGAGCGATCGCCGCCGCCCTGGGTGATTTTCCTCGTCTGCCGCTTGCGTAGAATGCCCGCTCCATGATGGGCCGGCTACCGATAGCGAAGATGCTCGCCGCCACTGTTGCGCTCGCCGCGGCGATCTCGGCGGTGATGCTCCAGATCCACTGGAACGGCCAGGAGGCGTCCACCGCGGCCCCGAAGATCGACGACCTCCTCAACACGATGATCGTCATCTCCTCGTTCGTCTTCTCGCTGGTGATGGTGATGCTCTTCTACGCGCTGTGGAAGTTCAAAGCCAAGCCCGGTGACGAATCCGACGGCGAGCCGATCCACGGCAACACGCGCCTGGAGATCGCCTGGACGCTGATCCCGACCGTGATCGTGCTCTTCGGGGCCGGCTACAGCTGGGTCGTCCTCAATGAAATCGAAGAAAAGGGCAAGGACCCGCTCACCGTCGACGTCTACGCGCAGCAGTACGCCTGGAGCTTCGGCTATCCGAAGCAGGGCGGCGTCTGGTCGCAGGGGGAGCTGCACGTGCCACTCGACCGCCAGGTCGAGTTCAAGATGCACGCCGAGGACGTCATCCACTCGTTCTGGGTGCCCGAGTGGCGGATCAAGAAAGACGCTGTGCCGGGAATCACCACCTCCGCCGTCGTCACCCCCGACCGGCTCGGCACCTACCAGCTCGTCTGCACCGAGCTCTGCGGCTTCGGCCACGCGACGATGCGGGCCAAAGTCGTGGTCGAACCCCCGGCCAAGTTCCGCCAGTGGGTCAGCGGTCTGAAGGAACAGGTGCCCGCCACGTTGACCGAGACGACCCGTAACGACACCGAAGCCAACCCGCCTCCGATCGGAGCGGGGGGCGCATGAGCACGATGGAGGCAAAGCGATGATGGCTGCGATCAAGCGCCCCGGCTGGATCCGCGGCGCCCTGGGACTGGTGCTGGGGGCGGCGCTCGGCTTCGGCCTGGTCATCGCCCTGCGCGCGGTCTCCGGCCTGCCCCTCTTCCAGACCCGGCAGACCGGCTACCCGCACGTCGTCGTGCCGCTGCTCACCGGCCCGCTCGGCTTCCTGCTCGGCTTCGGCGCCTTCGATTACTGGCTGCGCTGGGCGGCCGGGATGCCGACGATCCCCGAGGACCACTCGCAACACGGCGCCAAGAGCTGGCGCGACTACTTCCGCTTCAACACCGACCACAAGGTGATCGGCATCCAGTACATGGTCACCACCTTCGTCTTCTTCCTGCTGGGTGGGCTGATGGCGATGCTGATCCGCGCCGAGCTGGCCCAGCCCGGCACGCAGATCGTCGACGCGGGGACCTACAACAGCCTCTTCTCCACGCACGCGACGCTGATGATCTTCGTCTTCGTGATCCCGGTCTTCGCCGGGATCGCCAACTACGTGCTGCCGCTGATGATCGGCGCTCCCGACATGGCCTTCCCCCGCCTCAACGCGCTCAGCTTCTGGATGCTGCCGATCGCCGGCCTGCTCTTCATCGGCAGCTTCCTGGCGCCGGGCGGCGCCTTCGACGCCGGCTGGACCGGCTACGCGCCGCTCTCGACCGGGGCGCCGCTCGGGCAGTCGTTCTTCAACGTCGGCGTCCAGTTCGCCGGCGCCTCGTCGATCGCCACCGCGCTCAACTTCCTGGTCACGATTATCACGATGCGGGCGCCGGGCATGACCTTCTGGCGGATGCCGCTGCTGGTCTGGGCCAACCTCTCGACCTCGCTGCTGGTCGTCGCCGCGACGCCGTTCATCGCCGGCGCCCAGTTCATGGTCCTCTTCGACCGCCTGCTCGGCACCAACTTCTTCCAGTTCGCGCAGGGCGGCGACGTGATCAGCTACCAGCACATCTTCTGGTTCTACTCGCACCCGGCCGTCTACATCATGATGCTGCCCGGGTTCGGGATCATCTCGGAGGTCATATCGACCCATGCCCGCAAGCCGATCTTCGGCTACCGGCTGATGGCCCTGGCGCTGATCGGGATCGTCGTCCTCAGCTACTCGGTCTGGGCGCACCACATGTTCGTCTCCGGCATGTTCAGCTGGCTGCGAGTGCCGATGATGATCACCACGCTGCTGATCGCGGTGCCGACCGGGATCAAGATCTTCTCCTGGCTGGGGACGCTCTACTTCGGCAAGATCCACACCCGCTCGACCGCGATGCTGTTCGCGCTCGCCTTCATCGTCACCTTCACGATCGGCGGGATCAGCGGCGTGATGCTCGGCATGGTGCCGATCGACATCCACGTCTCCGACACCTACTTCATCGTCGCCCACATCCACTTCGTGCTGTTCGGCGGCTCTGTCTTCACGATCTTCGCCGGGATCTACCACTGGTTCCCGAAGATCACCGGGCGGATGTACGACGAGCGGCTCGGCCGCATCCACTTCTGGGGGACCGTGATCGGCACCTGGGGCACCTTCCTGCCGATGCACTGGATCGGGCTGGACGGGATGCCGCGCCGCGTCGCCGACTACGCGTCGCAGTTCGGCGACTGGAACCTGCTGATCAGCATCTTCGCCTTCCTGCTCGGCGCCGTGCAGCTCGTCTTCATCTACAACATGATTGTCAGCTGGCGCTTCGGGCCGCGCGCCGCGGCCAACCCGTGGCGGGCGAACACGATCGAGTGGCAGGTCTCCTCGCCGCCGCCGGTCTTCAACTTCGACCGCATCCCGCGCGTGGTCGGCGGGCCGTACGAGTTCGGCGTCCCCGGGGCGCGACACGCGATCATGGACGGCGAGGCAGAGGTGGCGCAGCCGCAGCCCGCCGTGGTGGGCACATGAGCGTCGCAGGCAGCGAGGGCAGGCCGCTGCTCGTCTTCCTCAACGAGGTGGCGGGCGGCCGCAAGCTGCTGGAGGCGGTGCGCGAGCGGGCCGAGCGGGTCCCGTTCGTCGCCGTCGCGGCGCCGCAGAACCAGCCGGCGGTCGGGCAGATGATCGACACAGGCCAGGTCCGCGAGGCGGCGCGGGCGCGGGTCGAGGTGACGATGTCGCTGTTGGCTGAGTTCGGGATCGACTCGGTCGGCGAGGTGATGGACCCCGATCCGGCGCTCGCCCTCGACGACGCCGTGCGCGCCCACGAGCCGGGCGAGGTGCTGCTCTCCTGTCTGTATGAGACCCGCTTCGGGATCACCCGCAAGGACCTGGTCGAGTGGGCGCGCGCCCGCTTCGAGCCCGAGGTCGCGGTCACCCACATTCCGGTCAGGCTGGGCGACGACTCGATCAGCTGGGACGTGGCGCACACGCTCGTCGTCGCCACCCGCACGGTGGCGGCACCCGACCTCGTCAGGCGGCTGAAGGAGCGCGCCGCCGCGCGGCCCCACCGCTACACGATCGTCTCGCCGCGCGCCGAGGACGTCTCCGAGCCGGAGGTCGTCCGCGACCTCGCCTCGACCCTGGCCGAGCTCTACCGGGCCGACGTCGACGCGACGGGCCAGCCGATGAGCCCCGACCCCTTCCGCGCCGTGCGCAACGCGATCGAGCACTACCGGGTCGACGAGGTGCTGATCTCGACCTTCGCCGGCGAGAGCTCGCAGTGGCTGGAGGACGACCTGATCGGCAGGGTGCGAGAGATAACCGACAAGCCGGTGGAGCACCTCGAGGCGGGGCGCCCGCCGGCCGCGGTGGCCGCCGCGGTGGCAAAGGGGGAGGAGGCCTGATGGAGAGCGCGACCGTCGCGATCGGGAACGGCCACGCGGCCGAGCACCACGGGCCGCCCGAGGCGAACCAGAGCTCGCGGATCGACCGCCAGACGCTCGGCATCCTCCTCTTCATCGTCTCCGAGGTGATGCTGTTCGGCGCCTTCTTCGCCTCCTACTTCTTCCTGCGCGTCGTCGTCAACCCGCCCAGCTGGCCGCCGCACCCCTACACGCTGCCGGTCGCGGTGGCGGGCGTCAACACGGCGATCCTCGTCTCCTCGAGCTTCACGATCCACTACGCGCTGGAGTCGATCCGGCGCGGTAACCGGCGGGGGCTCAAGCTGGGGCTGGTTCTGACCTGGCTGCTGGGCGCGACCTTCCTCTTCATCCAGCTCAACGAGTACGCCCACATCGGCTTCAGTGCCCGCAACTTCGCCTTCGGCTCGATCTTCTACGGCCTCACCGGCCTGCACGGCGCCCACGTCTTCGTCGGCCTGATGCTGCTCAGCTTCGCGACGATCCGCGCCTTCCGCGGCCACTTCGGCCCCGAGGCGAAGAGCCACCTCGGCGTCGAGGTGCCGGGTATCTACTGGCATTTCGTGGACATCATGTGGCTGATCGTCTACACGACGGTCTACATCCTCTAGAAACGGCTCTGGCAAGCCAATCCGTCTTTAAGTTTCAGCTCATGCGCCAGTTGGTGCTCCAGTCAGACAGCGGTCAGCCACGATGCAGACGGTGCCGGCGACTCAGATTCCCGCCCAACGGCGGTAGCCTGAGTGCCATGACCTTCACGCGGATCACCGTGCGGCCGGACCAGATGGGCGGCGTTCCATGCGTCCGCGGCCTGCGCATCCCGGTCGCGACCGTCGTCGGGATGGTCGCCGATGGCATGGGCGAGGAGGAGATCCTCGCCGCCTACCCGGACCTAGAGGCCGAGGACATCCGCGAGGCGATGCGCTACGCCGCCGAGGCCGTGCGGGAGCGCGAGCTGCCGCTTGCCGCCGCCGGGTGAGCCCATTGCGGCAGGGTGAAGTTCCTGATCGACAACGCGCTCTCGCCGCGGCTTGCCGAGCGGCTCAAGGACGCCGGGCACGACGCCGCCCACGTCCGCGACTATGGGATGCAGGCAGCCGCCGATGATGAGATCTTCACCCGCGCGCAAAAAGAGGAGCGCGAGGCGATCTCGCCGCCGGCAGCGTCGTTGTCATTGAGCCTGGCCGGATTCGGGTTCGAGCACTCCCGCTGGCCCCGTAGGCGCGTTCCGTCGACGCTGCGGGCGGCGTCCGCAGCGCGCTTGCGCCGGGCGGCGAGGGAGCTATCGAGAAGGCCGGCTGCTGGTCCTGAGAGACAGTCGACGGACGGCCAGATCGCTATGAAAGGGTGCCAGCATGCACGAGGACGCGATACGCGAGGAGTTCACCCGCCAATCCCAGTCGTTCGGCAACTCGCCCGCAATGACATCGGCTCAGACCCTGGGCGCGCTGATCGAGCTGGTCCCGGCCGATGCTGAAGCGCGTTGGATCGACGTCGCCTGCGGCCCAGGCGTGATCTCGCGGGCGATGGCGAGCCGTGTGGGCTCCGTGAGCGGCGTCGACCTAACGCCGGCCATGGTCGAGGAGGCCGAGCGGCGGGCTCGCGAGGAGAGAATCGACAACGTCAGCTTCACGCTCGGCGACGCCACCGCACTCGAGATCGCCGATGCCTCGTTCGATGGAGCAATCACCCGTCTCAGCTTGCACCACATTCCGGCGCCCGGACGGGTCGTGGCCGAGATGGCCCGCGTGGTCCGGCCGGGCGGCTGGGTCGTGATCAGCGACCTTGCCGCGGACCGGGATGGCGAAGTGGCCGCCTGGCGAGAGGAGATCGAGCGCCTGCGCGATCCCTCGCATTGGGCCTGTCGGACGCCGGAGAGCCTGCGGACGATGGGTTCCGAAGCCGGTCTTGAGATCGAGCGCGAGGAGCTGGTCCTGGCCGACATCGACTTCGCCGATTGGCTTGCGCGAGGCTCGGGCGGACCCGGTGCCGCCTCGCTCATCGACCATCTGCTCACACTGCAACCGCAAGGAGTGGAAAGCTTCCAGGTCGTCGAGGCGAGAGATGGCCGCCGATTGCTTCAGCACTACTGGCTCGGCCGCTGGCGCCGGCTCAACCAGTAACTATCGGCCGCCGACTTGACGGCGAGTGAAGCTCCCTGGCTCTGGTTTGGATCATGTGGCTGATCGTCTACACCACCGTTTACATCTTGTAGCGCTGCGGTAAGACTGGGGACATGCACAATCCCCTGAGGTCTGAGGCAGATGCGTTTCGGTGGTTGATCGCGACCGGGATCGCGGCGGCGATCGTGATCGGGGTGACGCTGCTGACGCGGCCGGTTGTGGGGGTCGTCGTCGCGGCGGCGATCACCGGCTTCGCGCTCGGCCTGCTGTGGCGGACCGCGCGAGGGTCGTTGCCACGCAGCGTCGACGTCAGCTGGGGCCGTGACGGCAAGCACCGGCTGCTGGTGGTGGCCAACGAGACGCTGGGCGGCGAGGCGCTGCTGGCGGAGATCAAGAATCGCTGCCGGGGGCGCGACAGCGAGATCCTCGTGATCACGCCCGTGCTGCCCTCCTCGCGGGCCTCGCACTGGGCCTCGGACGTCGACGACGCGATCGAGGTGGCCAGACAGCGGATGGAGATCTCGCTGCTCGAGATCGACCGGCTCGGCCTCGAGGCGAGGGGCGAGGTCGGCGACTCCGACCCCAACGTCGCGATCGAGGACGCGCTGCGCATCTTCCCCGCCGACGAGATCGTCATCTCGACCCACCCGCCGCAGCGCTCGCACTGGCTGGAGCGGGGCGTCGTCGAGCGGGCGCGCAGGGAGATCGACCTGCCGATCACCCACGTCGTCGACATGGCTGCGGAGCCGGCCGGCCGCTGAGCGTAGTCCCGGCGGCCCCGGCGGCCCGGGACTACTTCTTCTTGCCGCCGCCCTTGGCGGTCGCTTCCATCAGGTATTCGACCAGCTGTTCGACTTCGGTGCCGCTGAGCAGCGTGCCGAAGTTGGGCGGCATCACGTTGGCCGGGTAGCCCTTCGCGATCTTCTTGTTCGGGTCGACGATTTCGACCTTGATTTCCGCGGCGCTCCGCCCCGGCAGCACTTCGTCCAGATTGGGGCCGGTGGTGCCGCCCGCGTGGGCCGCGGCGAGCGTGTGGCAGCCGCCGCAGCCGTTATTGGCGAAGATCTGGGCGCCCGGGCCGCCTTCGGCTTCCGGCGGCGCTGCGCCCGGGACGCCGGCGTAGCGGCCGACGTAGGCGGCGACGTCCTCGAGGTCGCGGCCGCTGACGATGTGGGGCGGCATCGACACGGACGGGTTTTCGGTGCTCGGCCGCGGGTTCTCCACCTGGGAGGTGACCACGGATTCGACCGTCGAGCCGCCCTCCCCGGCCACCCGCGCCGCGGCGAAGGCGTCGTCGAGGTTGGGGCCCATCTGGGCGGTGGTTCCGGCCTGGGCCAGCGTGTGGCAGACGCCGCATTTCTGGATGAAGAGGACCCGGCCCCGTTCGGGGTCGGGCTTGCTGGTGCCGCAGCCGGACGCGGCCAGCGCGAAGGCGGCCGTGGCGGCCAGGATGGGCAGGAGGTGGCGGGTTGGTCTCGGTGGCTTCGGCATGTCCGTGCGGTGCGCGGGCGCGGAAGTCTATATGTCGGCCACCCGGGTAAACGTGCCTGCCAGGCGGCGGCGTCGGCTACGCTTGAGGCGATTGCCACGATCTCCGGGCTCCGGAAAGGTAGGTACGCAGATGCAGGTAAGGGATGGCATGTCCGACGTGGTGTTGACCGTCGGTCCGTCGCACACGCTGCGCGAGGCGGCGGTGAGGATGGTGGAGAAGGGGGTGGGCGCCGCGCTGGTCGGCGACGACGAGACGCCGCTCCCCTGCATCCTCACCGAGCGCGACATCCTGCACTCGCTCGGCAACGGCGACGACCCCGACCGCGAGCTGGTCCGCGACCACATGAGCGACAGCGTGATCACCGCCTCGCCCGACTGGAGCCTGGAGCGCGCCGCCTGGGAGATGTCGAAACGCGGCATCCGCCACCTGGTCGTGGTCGAGGAGGGCGAGCTGGTCGGCATGCTCTCGATCCGCGACATCGTCCGCGTCTGGACCTCCGACGGCGCCACCTCCAGCATGACGCTGGGCTGAAGCGCTCTCAGGAGCGCGGTGAAGGCGGAGAGATCGTCTCCACCGGGAGGACCGCCCCACGCACCTTCTGCCGGCGCGGCAGGCGGAAGTAGCCGCGGACCGAGCCGCCGGTCATGACGCGGAAGGCGCCAAGCAGGACGACCAGGCCGACGATCGAGTAGATCCAGCCGGGCACCATGAAGGTGACGAAGGTGCCGGCGATGGCAAGCGCGGCGGCGAAGGCGAAGACGGCGGGCGCCCAGGAGGGTCGCGGCGCGTAGATGCGCTCGCTGGGCGGCTCGGCGTCCCGGCGGACCATCGTCATGATGCGACGTAGAGCATCGCGACGACGAAGCAGAGGGCGAAGACCCCTGCGGCGATGCCGCCCGCGAGCAGGCCCGTCGTCAGGTTGCGCCTTGCGATCTCCCGGTCCACGGTCGGGATTTCTACCAGACGCCGTGGAGGGCGCGGTCGAGCGGCATCGAGAGGAAGAGCAGCGCCAGGTAGGCGAGTGAGAAGAGGTAGGTGCGGAGCGCCCAGCGGCGGTCGGCGCTGCGCAGCAGGCGCACCGCGCAGTAGATGAAGGCGGCGCCCAGCGCCATCGAGGCGATCAGGTAGCCGACCCCGAAGCCGCCGGCGCAGAAGGGAAGCTGCGTCACCGCGTAGAGCAGCACCGTGTAGAGGAGGATCTGCCGGCGCGTCTCCGCCTCGCCGCGCACCACCGGCATCATCGGCACGCCGGCCCTTGCGTACTCGTCCTTCATCAGCAGCGAGAGCGCCCAGAAGTGGGGCGGCGTCCAGAAGAAGACGATCGCGAAGAGGAAGAGGGCGATGCCGCTGACCGACCCCGTCACCGCCGCCCAGGCGACGAGCGGCGGCACCGCCCCGGCGGCGCCGCCGATCACGATGTTCTGGGGGGTCGAGCGCTTCAGCCACAGCGTGTAGACGAAGACGTAGCCGAGCAGGCCGGAGAGCGAGAGCGCCGCGGCGAGTGGGTTGACGGCGAGGGCCAGCAGCGCGAACGAGGCGCAGCCGAGCAGCGCGCCGAAGCGGATCGCGGCGCCCGGCGCGACGCGCCCGGAGGCGACCGGGCGATCGGCGGTGCGGGCCATCGTGCGGTCGATGTCGCGGTCGATCGCGTGGTTGATCGCGCCGGCGCCTCCCGCCGAGAGGGCGCCGCCGAGGCAGGTCAGGAGGACGAGCCCGATCGAGGGATCCCCCGCCACGTACATCGTCGTCGCCGTGGTGAAGAGCAGCAGCGACTGCACGCGCGGCTTGGTCAGCGTCAGGTAGTCGCGCAGGACGCCGAGCGCGACGGAGCGCTGCGAGACCGCAACCGTCTGGGCGCCGCTCATGGGGTTCAGGCTACCGGCTGCGACTCGCGGGCCGGCGGGGCCGGGCGCTCGTCGCGGTGGGCGATCGCGGCGCGGATGTCTTGCATCGGCCGGGCGCTGCGGACGTCGGGCAGGACGTCGAAGTTGTGCGGCTCGGGAGGCGAGAGGGCGAACCACTCGAGCGACTCGCCGCCCCAGGGGTCGTGGCCGGCGCGGCGCCCGCCGCCGTAGCTGACGACGGCGTTGACGAGCGTCGTCACGATGCCGGCGGCGAGCACGAAGGCGCCGATCGTGGCGATCAGGTTGTACGGGTCGACGCCGGTGTGGCCGAAGAACTTGTAGGCGTCTACGACCTGCCCCTCTTCGACGCCGGCCCCGAAGAGCGGCACGAAGGTGAGCAGCACGCCCGCCACCAGGGCCCAGAAGGAAATCCGCGCCAGCGTCTCGCCCATCGTCCGGCCGGTCAGCTTCGGGAACCACCAGTGCAGCGCCGCGAAGCCGCCGAAGACGGCGCCGCCGATCAGGGCGACGTGGGTCACCGCGCTGGCCGCCGTCGTGTCCTTGAGCTGCCAGGCGGCGGCGACCGTCGATTGGGCGATCTCCCCGGCCAAGCCGATCGAGATCGCCGAGATCGCGCCGACGGCGAAGAGGAGCGGCGCACGCAGCGGCGCCGCGGCGCCCGCCGCCAGCGTCGAGATCAGGTTGAAGAGGGCGAGGCCGAAGGGCACGATCAGCGCCAGCGCCATCGTCATCGCGAAGTACTTCCAGCCGATCCCGAGCGGCGCGCTCATCATGTTCTGCATCCAGGCCAGCGTGCCGAGCACGGCGATCGCGGCGAGCGAGGCGATCACGGCGTTGCGCCCGCCGAGCGGCCGCCGAGCGAAGGCGGGGACGATCTCGGCGACCGTCGCCAGCGCGGCGATCAGGATCAGCATGTAGGCGCCGGTGAAGAAGATCCAGCTGAGGTGCTGCCAGAGCAGCGGCGCGGCGCCGGTCGCGTCGGCGAAGAAGATGCCGCCGAAGTTGCGGTCGATCAGCAGCATCGTCAGCGCCGCCAGCAGCACCGGCCCGATCGCGAGCAGTAGCCAGGAGCAGATCGCCGCCCCCCAGGAAAAGACCGGCAGCCGCCGCCAGGCCATCCCCGGGGCGCGCAGGACGCGCAGCGTCGTCGTCAGGTCGATCGCGATGAGGACGAAGCCGAGCGTCACCAGGCCGGTCGCCGTCACCCAGGCGTCGACGCCGTGGTCGGGCAGGAAGGCCTTCTCCGCGAGCGGCGCCAGCGGGTTGACACCGGCCTCCGAGGGCCTGAAGAGAAGTGTCGCGTAGAGCACCGCCGCGCCGGCGACGAAGAGCCAGAGGCCGAGCTGGCTGAGCCGCGGCAGCGCCGTGCCGCGGGCGCCGATCTGCAGCGGCACGACGTACAGGAAGAAGCCGAGCGCCAGCGGGATCGCGAAGAGGAAGACCGCCGTGGCCCCGTACAGCGAGAGGATGCGGTTGAAGGTGACGGGGCTGAGGAAGGTGTTCTCCGGGATCGCCAGCTGCAGCCGCATCAGCAGCAGCTCGACCAGGGCGACGAAGAGGAAGCCGAGCGAGGCGGCGATCAGCACGCGGCCGACGTCCTTGTGGTCGGCGCTGGTCGCGGTCTCGACCCAGCGCCGACGGCGCTGGGGGAAGCCGTCGATCGCCAGCTCCGGTCGTGCGGTTCGCGCGCTCATGGCGTCTGTCCGCTTTCGATCAGGCGCTCGACCCGGCTCTGGGCTGCCTGGATGTCGTTCTGCTGCCGTTCGATGAAGGCTTCGTATTCAGATGGGGAGACGACATCGACTGCGGTGCGCATCGAGGCGTAGCCCTGGCCGGAGAGCGTCGCCGCCTGGCCGAAGTAGGTGCCTTCTTCGTCGGCGCGGAAGACGACGTGGTTGACCTTGCCGGGGACCGCCTCCGCCTTGCCGGCCAGGTCCGGCACGTCCCAGGTGTGGACGACGTCGGTCGAGACGAGGTTCAGCTCGACCGCCGTTTCGGCCGGGACGACGAGCTTGTAATAGGAGAACGCCCCGTTCGGGTACTGGTAGCGCCACAGCCACTGCTGGCCGGTCGCCTCGATCCGCAGCGGTTCGGCGCCTTTCGTGCGGAGGCCGTTCGGGCCGGTCTTCGGCATTTCCCTCGCCTTGCCCGTATAGACGATGCCGAGCACGAGGATGGCGGCGGCGAAGACGGTCAGGCTCGCCCCGACCCGCAGCTGGGTGCGCCGTCCGACCCCCGGCGCCCCCGCCTCGTTCTCGCTATGCCGGGAGCGGCGCCGGCTGCGCAGCGCGTAGAGCAGGCCGGCGTTGGCCAGCACGACGACGATCGCCGCGGCGACGAAGCCGATCCAGAGCAGGGTGGAGATCTGGTCAGTGCCAGGAGAATGGGGCGCCAAGGCGCGGGCATTCTAAACACCCCGGCAGCGTCGTCCCCGACGGCGCGCGCCGTACCGCCTCCTCGCCTATAAGCTCGCCGCCCCCCATGCGGAGTCGATCCCGTCCATCCCCGGCGTTGCGGGCCGCGGTGCGCGCCGGGGCGGCGGGGACGATCGCCACGGCGGTGCTCGTGCCGCTGCTGCGCCGCCGGGCCCGCATCAAGGCTCCCGTGACGGTTGCCGCCTGCGCCGCCGGCCCGCTGGCGCTCGCCGTGCTGCGACCGCGCACCCCGCGCCGCGACGTCGCCCTCTTCGCGCTCCAGATGTGGGGCTTCACGATGGCGCACGAACTGCCCTTCGACGATCCAGAGCGGCTGCGGGACCGCCTCCTCACCCGCTACCCGATCGCGATCGACCGCAGGATCGGCCTCGGCAAGCTGCCCAGCGCCCGTCTCCAGCGCGCCCTCGCCCGCCTGCCGCGCGGCGGGCCCCTCGACCGCTTCCTCACCTGGGTCCACTGGCTCTGGTTCTTCGAGCCCTACCTGGCGCTGCTCTTCATCCTCATCCGCCACCCGCAGCGCTTCCCGCGCGCCGCCCGCCAGCTCGCCGCCGTCTTCGACATCGGCTGCGCCGTCTACTTCCTGGCGCCCACTGCGCCGCCGTGGTGGTCCTCCGAGCAGGGGATCGCCGGCGAAGAGGTGCGGCGGATCATGGTCCCGGTCGGCGAACGGACCTGGGGGAGGGCCTGGCCGACCCTCTACGGGACGCTGGGCAGCAACCCCTGGGCGGCGATGCCCTCGCTCCACTTCGCCACCTCGGCGATGGCGGCGATCCTGCTCGCCGAGGGCGGCCCCGTCCAGGGCGCCGCCGGCTGGGGCTACGCGCTGACGCTGGGCTTCGCGCTCGTCTACCTCGGCGAGCACTACGTCACCGACCTCGCCGCCGGGGCGGCGCTGGTCGCCGTCGTGCGGCGCGGCGAGCCCCTCGCCGAGCCGCTGGTCCTGGCGGTCAACAGGGGGCTGCAGCGCTTGGAGCGCCTCGCCACCGGGTAGCGTCCCGGGGGTGTCTCGGGAGCACTCGGCGAACGGCACCGGCGCCGTCGAGCTGCCGCTGCTCACGCCGCGGCGCGTGGTCCAGACCGCCCTCGTCGTCTTCGCGCTGCTGGTCGGGATCTACTTCCTCTTCCCGAAGCTGGTCGGCCTCAGCGACGCGCTCAGCATGCTCGGCGACGCCGACCCGGTCTGGATCGCCGTCGCGATCGGCTTCAACGTCGCCGCCTTTGCCACCTACATCGCGCTCTTCAAAGCGGTGGTCGGAGGCGACGCGCTGCGGCTCACCTGGGCCGAGACCTACGAGATAAACATGGCCGGTGTCGCCGCCAGCCTGCTCCTCTCGGCGGCCGGCGCCGGCGGCATCTTCCTCACCTACTGGGCGCTGCGCAAAGCGGGGATGGAACGGCGCGACGCGGTGCGGCGGATGGTCGCCTTCCTCACCCTCCACTACGTCTTCTACCCGGTCGCCGTGATCGTCTTCGGGATCCTGCTGCGGACCGGCGTGCTGAACGGCAGCGGCTCGGTCGAGCTGACGATCGTGCCGGCGGCGCTGGCCGGGGTCTCGCTGATTCTCGGCGCCCTGATCGTGCTCACGCCGCCCGACCTCGGCCCGCGCCTGGCGCGCTTCGCGCGCGGCCCGCGCGCCAAAGGGGTCGCCGACCGCGCCGCCAGCATCCCGGCCACGCTGGGGGAGGGGTTCAGGTTCGGGCTTGGCCTCTTCCTGCGGCCGCGGCAGAGCGGCCTCGCGGCGATCGGCGCGGCCGGCTTCTGGGCGGCCAACATCGGCATCCTCTGGGCCTCGTTCCACGCGCTCGGCGTCGAAGCGCCGCTGGCGGTCGTCGTCCAGGGCTTCTTCCTCGGCATGGTCGCCAACCTCTTCCCCCTGGCGCCGGCCGGGGTGGGGGCGGTGGACGCCGGCATGATCGGCGCCTTCGTCCTCTTCGGGCTGCCGGAGGAGGCGGTCTTCCCGGCTGTCCTCATCTACCGCCTGGTCGCCTTCTGGCTGCCGATCCCGCCCGGGATCGTCGCCTTCTTCCAGCTGCGCAACCGGGTCCAGCGCTGGCAGCGCGAGGGGCTGCCGATCGACCGCCGGCGGCGCCCGGAGCCGGCGCTCGAGGCCGCCTCGGGCTGATCGCCGCCGTTGACCCGGTGGCTACTATAAAAAGTGAAGTATTAGACTACGGCGCTGAAAGAGGAGCAATGGCGGAGAACGGCAAGATCGAGAACGTGATCGTCGTCGGTGGCGGGCCGGCCGGCTATACCGCGGCGCTCTACACGGCGCGCGCCAACCTGGAGCCGCTCGTCTTCGAGGGCTTCCAGTGGGGTGGCCAGCTCCAGAACACGACCGAGGTCGAGAACTACCCCGGCTACCCCGAGGGGATCATGGGGCCGGAGATGATGTCCCAGTTCCGCGCCCAGGCGGAGCGCTTCGGGACCCGCTTCGTGACCGACGACGTCGATCGGGTCGAGCTGTCCGACGGCGGCATCCAGAAGATCTACCTGGGCGACGAGGAGCACCTCGCCCGGACCGTGATCCTGGCGATGGGGGCGGAGCCGCGCCGGCTCGGCGTCCCCGGCGAGACCGAGCTGAGCGGCCGCGGCGTCTCCACCTGCGGCGTTTGCGACGGCGCCTTCTTCAAGGACCGCAAGGTGATCGTGATCGGCGGCGGCGACTCGGCGATGGAGGACTCGATCTTCGTCTCCAAGTTCGCCAGCGAGCTGACCATCGTCAACCGCCGCGACGAGTTCCGCGCCTCGCCGATCATGGAGGACCGGGCCAGGCAGCGTCCCAACATCGACTTCAAGACGCCCTTCGTCGCCGAGGAGTTCGTCGCTGGCCAGGACGGCAAGCTGCACCACGTGCGGCTGCGCAACGTCGAGAGCGGCGAGAGCGAGGACCTCGAGACCGAGGGCGCCTTCATCGCGATCGGCCACATCCCCAAATCGGAGGTCGTCGTCGACCAGATCGACACCGACGAGAACGGCTACGTGGTCACCCGGGCAGGCTCCACCAGGACGAACCGGGCCGGCGTCTTCGCGGTCGGCGACCTCGTCGACCACACCTACCGGCAGGCGGTCACCGCAGCCGGCACCGGCTGCATGGGCGCCCTCGACGCGGAGTGGTACCTGCGCGACACCCCACCCATGCCCGAGGCCCACTGGGCCAGCGGTGGCGAGCCAACCGAGATCGCCCCGGGCGTCTAACCCGGGAAGGGCTCGGACTGGCGTTCGCCCGGCACGTAGGCGGACTCGGGCTCGAGCATGCTGCGAGTCTGGTCGCGCAGCTCCGGCGTGTCCTCGTGCCCGTGCACCGAAGCGGCGTGCTGGGCGGCGGCCTCCACCACCTCGTCCTCCTCGCCGATGATCGTCAGCGTGCAGTTGCTCTCGCTCTCGAAGCGGCGGCAGTCGGCCATCACTCGACCCATTTCAGACCTCCTCTGTAGGAACCGAAACCTTTTTCGGTTATACAGACTCGACGACGCCGGCCCGTCGGTTCGCGCGGCGCTTCTTGGCGATGTACATGCCGCGGTCGGCGAGCCGCAGCGCCTCGGTCGCCGTCGAGGCCTCGCGGGGCAGCCGCACGGTCCCGCACGAGGGCTCTATGCAGAAGCCGGGGCCCCGCTCGGAGAGGGCCGCCTCGCCGGCGCCGACGATCGCCTCCGCCGTCGCCTCGTCGGTCGGGGCGAGGACGCAGAACTCGTCACCGCCCAGCCGGTAGGCGTTGCCCCACGGCTTCACGGCGGTCGCCAGCTTGGCGCCAAGCCGCCTCAGGATGTCATCGCCGGCGGCATGGCCGAAGCTGTCGTTGTAGGCCTTGAAGCCGTCGAGGTCGAAGAGCGCGAAGAGCCTCTCCTCCTCGGGCGGCCCCTCTAGGGCATGACTCAGGTCGGCCATCAGGCTGCGTCGGTTCGGAAGCCCGGTCAGCGCGTCCGTGATCGCCTCCTGCCGGCTCGCGGCGAGGATGCGGGTGTTGAGGTTGAAGGTGGCGACGAGCCGGGCGAGGACGGCGAGCAGCGAGGCGACGCCGAGGCCCACGGCGGCCGGCCCGACCGGGACGAAGCTGGCGATGGCAAGGAGCGCGATGACGGCGGTCGCCAGGGCGATCGGCAGGGCGATCGAGCGGTGGCCGCGCTCGGCGGTCGGCTCGCGCGCGGCGCTCGGGAGCCAGGCGGCGCCGGCGAGGAGGAGGAAGGCCAGAGGCCAGCCGACGCTGGCGATGTTGAGGGCATCGGTCGACTGGCCGCCGACCGAGAGGTAGACGACATCGGAGATCGCGAAGAGGACGAGCGCTGCGGCGATCAGGAGCCAGGTTCCGTCCCGGCGCCAGCCGGACCTCGTCAGAGCCCCGGCGACGAGCCCGAGCAGGAGGAGATCGGCGCAGGGATAGGCGAGGTTGACCGCGGCGCCGAGCGTGCTGCCGTTCAGCGCTTCGAGCACCGGCGGAAAGACCAGCGCCGCGGCGACGGCAGCCATCGCCAGCGCCGCGATCAGCGCGTCGACCCAGGCGAAGGGGCCGATCCTCTTCGGGCGCGCCCGCAGCAGCAGCGCCAGGGCGAGGCAGCTGGCCGGGTAGAAGGCGAGGAAGAGCGCGTCGGAGGGAGAGGGGACTGGGGCCGGAGAGGTGTAGTAGAGGACGATCGAGTAATAGGTCTGGCCGAGCGCCCAGAAGAGGATGGCGCAGCCGAGGGCGAGCCAGGCGCCCCGCTCGGCCGGCACCAGGGCGGCTCGTAGCAGGACGGCGACCGCCGCCCCGATCGGGACCGCGTCGTAGACCCAGCGGCCGAAGGCGTCTTCGAGGCTCGGCGGGCCGAGCGAGCCGAGCGTCACCGCCGCGTAGGCGGCGAGCAGCGTCCCCAGGGCGCCGAGCAGCACGACCGCCCCATTGGCCGGGAGCGAGCGGCCTGTGTCCGATGGCTTCACTGCTTCGCCATCGGCTCGGCGTGCTCGCCGCTTGAGTCGCGGCTCTCCTCGCTCGTGGAGCGGTTTAGCCGGGGCTTGCGTCGCGCAGCCCGGGAGCCGGTCGGTAGGTCTCGCCGCGCTCGCGCCGCAGCTCTTCGAGCAGAGTGGCGGCCCGCTCTGTGCCGATCAGCCCGGTGAGCTCGAGCGGCCCGCGCGGCCAGTTGAAGCCGAGCCGCATCGCCGTGTCCATGTCGGCGGCGGAGCCGACCTCCTCTTCGAGCGCGAAGGCCGCCTCGTTGGCGATTTGCGCGACGAGGCGGGGCAGGATCCGCGGCGCGGCCGGATCGATCTTCGCCAGCTCCGCGGGGTCGAGCGTCGGACCGTCTACGCCCGGCCTGGGGTCGGGCTGGCGATGGGGGCCATCCCCGTAGTCGTAGAAGCCGCGGCCCGACTTGCGGCCGAGACGGCCTTCGCCGACCAGCCGCTCCTGGATCGGGCTCGGCCGCCAGCGCTCCGGCCTGCCGCCCTGCTCATAGAAGGAGCGGGCGACGCTGAGGTTGACGTCGAGGCCGATCAGATCGAGCAGCTCGAAGGGCCCCATGCGGAAGCCGCCGCCGAGCCGGCAGACGCGGTCGATCGTCGCCGCCTCGGCGACGCCCTCCTCCAGCATTCGCAGCGACTCCAGCGAGAAGGGACGGGCGAGGCGGTTGGCGATGAAGCCGGGGCTGTCCTTGGCGCGGATCGGCGTGCGGCCCATGCGCCGCCCGACCTCGGTGGCGGCGTCGAGCGCCTCCCGCGACGACGCCTCGGTGAAGACCACCTCCACCAGCTTCATCAGCGCCGGCGGGTTGAAGAAGTGCATGCCGACGACCCGCTCGCGGCGGGGAACCCCGTCGGCGATCGCCGTCACCGGCAGCGAGGAGGTGTTGCTGGCGAGGATCGCATCGGTGCCACAGGTCTCGGCCAGCGACTTGAACAGCTCCCGCTTCAGCTTCAGGTCCTCGGGCGCCGCCTCGATCACCAGCTCGCATTCGCAGAGGTCCTCGAGGCTGGTCGCCGCGCCGACCAGATCGCTTGCGGCTTCCGCGTCCTCTCCTGCCCAAAAGCCCTTGGCCGCGCCCTTTGCCAGCGCCGCCCGCAGCCGCTCGATGCCGGTCCCGAGCGCGCTGGGGACCGGGTCGTGGAGCCGCGTCTCGTAGCCGCCGAGCGCCGCGACCTGGGCGATGCCGGCGCCCATCGTGCCGGCGCCGACCACCCCGATGCGCTCGACCTTCACCGCCCCTCGAACCTCGGCTCGCGCTTTTCGAGGAAGGCCCGCATCCCCTCGACCCGGTCCTCGGTCGCCATTGCCAGCTCGTAGAGGCGGCGCTCGGTCTCCAGCCCGGGGCTGAGCGCCGTCTCCTCGGCGGCGAGCACCGCCTGCTTGGCGAGCCGCGCCGCGACCGGCGGGCGCGCCGCGACCGTGCGGGCCAGCTCCAGCGCCACCTCCAGCCACTCGCCCTCCGCCGCGACCCTGTTGACCAGGCCCATCCCCAGCGCCTCGCGGGCGTCGAAGCGGCACCCGGTCAGGACAAGCTCCATCGCACGCTGCTTGCCGACCACGCGCGCCAGCCGCTGCGTGCCGCCGCCGCCGGGGATGATCCCCAGCTGTATCTCCGGCTGGCCGAAGCGGGCCGTCTCGGAGGCGACGATCATGTCGCAGGCGAGCGCCAGCTCGCAGCCGCCGCCCAGGGCCCAGCCGGAGACGGCCGCGACGAGCGGCGTCTTCACCGCGGCGACGCGGCGCCAGAAGGAGGCCGCCGGGTGGCGCAGCGCCTCGGCGAAGCTGCGTTCGCTGAGCGATCTGATGTCGGCGCCGGCGGCGAAGACCTCGTCGGAGCCGGCGATCACGACGCAGTGGATGCCCGGCTCGGGGTCGAGGCGCTCCAGCTCGCCCGCGATCTCCTCCATCAGCTCGGGCGAGAGGGCGTTGCGCGCCTCCGGCCGGTTCAGCCGCAGCAGCGCGACGCCGTGCTCGTCGAGCGAGGTCTGGAGCAGCTCGCCCACCCGGCTCAGCCCTCTTCCACCATCGGCGTCATCGCGTTGATCCCGGTCACCGCCCGCCCGATGATCAGCTTCTGGATCTGCGAGGTGCCCTCGTAGAGCGTCGTGACGCGGGCGTCACGCAGGTAGCGCTCGACCGGGTAGTCGTCGACGTAGCCGGCGCCGCCGTGCACCTGGATTGCCAGGTTCGCGCACTCGACTGCCGACTCGGTCGCGTACAGCTTCGCCACCGAGGTCTCCAGCGTGTTCGGCTTCTGTTCGTCCTTCAGCACTCCGGCCCGGTAGACCAGCATCCGCGCCGCGTCGCGCTTCAGGATCATGTCGGCGATCATCTCCTGGACCAGCTGGAAGCGGGCCAGCGGTACGCCGAACTGCTTGCGCTCCTTCGCGTACTGCACCGATGCTTCGACGCAGCCGTCGCAGATGCCGACGCAGCCGGCGGCGACGCTGTAGCGGCCGTTGTCGAGGGCGCTCATCGCGACCTTGAAGCCGTCGCCGATCTCGCCCAGCATGGCGTCCTCGCCGACCTCGACCTCGTCGAGCGACAGGGAGGCCGTGTCGGAGGAGCGCAGGCCGAGCTTGCCGTGGATCTCCTGCGTGGAGAATCCCTCGCTCGCCGTCGGGACGAGGAAGCAGGCGAGGCCGCGGTGCTTCAGCGCCGGGTCGGTCTGGGCGAAGATCAGCGCCACCTCGGCGACGTTGCCGAGTGAGATCCACATCTTCTGGCCGCTGATCGTCCAGCCGGAGTCGGTCCTGGTGGCGCGGGTGCGGAGGTTGGCGGCGTCGGAGCCGGTGTCGGGCTCGGTCAGGCCGAAGCAGCCGAACGCCTCGCCCGAGCAGAGGCGCGGCAGCCACCTCTGCTTCTGCTCCTCCGTGCCCCACCTCTCGATCGAGCCGGCGACCAGCGAGGTCTGCACCGAGACGACCGTGCGCGCCGAGGAGTCGGCGCGGCCGACCTGCTCGACGATCAGCCCGTAGCCGATGTAGTCGAGGCCGCGGCCGCCGTACTGCTCCGCCACCGGCGCGCCGAGGTAGCCGACCTCGCCCAGCTTGCGGGCCAGCTCGATGTCGAAGCGGCCGGCGCGGTCGTTGTCGCGCACCCGCGGCGCGATCTCGCGGTCGGCGAACTCGCGCGCCGTCTCGGAGATCAGCCGCTGCTCGTCGCTCAATTTGAAGTCCATCTCACCCCTGCTTTCTCGTTCGTTCTGTCACGGAAGCTCCTGTCCCAGTGTCGCGGCGAACGCCTCCTGCGCCTCGCGGGTGCGCGGGCCGGGTGCCGCGGGAAGCTCATGGCCGTCGATCGCCGCAACCGCCTGGATCTCGCGCGTCGTCGAGGCGAGGAAGGCCTCGTGCGCGGCGCGCAGGTCGGCGACCGGCCAGTCGCCCTCTTCGACGTGCAGCGCCTTGACGAGGCGGTCGCGGGTGATCGATTCGAGCACCCCGTTGTCGAGCGCCGGCGTGCGCAGCGCGCCCTGCGGCGAGACCCAGAAGATCGAGGAGGTGGGCGGCTCCAGCACCGTGCCGTCCGGCTTCACGAGCACCGCCTCGTCGGCGCCGCGCGCCTGGGCGAGCCGCGTCGCCTGCATGTTGGCGGCGTAGGAGAGGGACTTGACGCCGTTGAGGATGACGCTGGGGCAGTAGGCGACGGTGGCGATCGTCAGCGTCTCGGCGTGGGCGGGCAGCGGCTCGGTGGCGGCGATGCGGCGGCCGCCGCGGGTGACGATGAGGCGCAGCTGGCCGTCGGCTTCGCCGGCCGCGTCGAGCAGCGCCTCGATCTCGGCTTCCAGCGCGGCGCGGTCGAAGTCGAGCTGGATCGCCGCGGCAGATCGCTCGAGGCGGTCGAGGTGGTCGCCGAGCGCGAAGGTGCGGCCGCCGTAGAGGCGGATCACCTCGAAGGCGCCGTCGCCGCGGTAGAGGCCGTCGTCACGCAGGGGGATCGTCGCCTCGGTCGTGGAGGAGATCCTCCCGTCGACGCTGGCCAGCTCGGTCACGGTCATCCCTACAGCCTCTCGAAGACCGTCGCCAGGCCCTGGCCGACACCGACGCAGAGGGTGGCGGCGCCGTAGCGGCCGCCGCGGCGGCGCAGCTCATGGAGGAGCGTCGTCGTCAGGCGGGCGCCCGAGCAGCCGAGCGGGTGCCCCAGCGCGATCGCCCCGCCGTTCACGTTGAGCCGCTCTTCGTCGATGCCGAGCTCGCGCGCGCAGGCCAGCGCCTGCGAGGCGAAGGCCTCGTTCAGCTCGATCAGGTCGAGGTCGCCGAGCTCGAGGCCGGCCGCGGCGAGCGCTCGCGGCAGCGCCAGCGCTGGCCCGATCCCCATGTAGGCGGGGTCGACGCCGGCGACGCCGAAGGAGGCGACGCGGGCGAGCGGCTCGGCGCCGAGCTCCTCGACGCCCTTCTCGGAGGCGATCAGCACGCAGGCGGCGCCGTCGTTGAGGGTCGAGGCGTTGCCGGCGGTCACCGTGCCGCCCTCGCGAAAGACGGGGCGCAGGGCGGCGAGCCGCTCGGCCGAGGTATCCGGGCGCGGCCCCTCGTCGGCGCTCAGCATGACCTTCTCGCGGCCGCGCGGCGCCTCGATCGGCGCGATCTCGCCGGCGAAGCGACCCGCCTCGGCGGCGGCGACGGCGCGTTGGTGGCTGCGCAGCGCGAAGGCGTCCTGGTCCTCGCGGCTGACTCCGTAGCGTTCGGCGACGTTCTCGCCCGTCTCGCCCATCGACTCGGTGGAGACGCCGAGCTCGGCCATGCGGGGGTTGACGAGGCGCCAGCCCAGCGTCGTGTCGTACATCGTCCGCTCGCCGCGCGGCAGCCCGCGCTCCGGCTTCGGCACGACCCATGGCGCGCGGCTCATCGACTCGACGCCGCCGGCCAGGTAGTAGTCGCCCTCGCCGAGCTTGACCGCCCGCGCCGCGGCGTTGATCGCCTCCAGGCCGGAGGCGCAGAGACGGTTGACGGTCGCCCCCGGCACGCTGTCCGGCAGGCCGGCGAGCAGCGCCGCCATCCGCGCCACGTCGCGGTTGTCCTCGCCGGACTGGTTGGCGGCGCCGAGGTAGACGTCGGCGATCCGCTCCGGGTCGACGCCGCTGCGCTCGACCACGGCGCGGATCGCGTGGGCGGCGAGGTCGTCGGGGCGGATGCCGGAGAGCGCCCCCCGGTAGGCGCCCATCGGGGTACGGACCGCGTCGATCAGGAAAGCCTCGGCCATCGGCCAGGGGATTAAAGAAGACCCGCGCGCCGGGCGTATCCTGGGGGCCGTGGACTTCGTCCTCACGGCGTTGGGCTTCGTGGCGTTCCTGGTCGCGGTGCTGGCGGTGATCGGCCACTTCGACTCCGGCAATCCCGCCGAGCTGGTCGACTGGCGGCCGACCCGCTCGCCGCAGGTCGAGGCCGAGAACGAGATCGACGACGTGCGCCAGATGCTGGAGGCGCAGAACGCGATGCGCCGCCGCCGCGGCGCCCCGGAGATTCGCGAGCATGAGCTGCGGGCGGAGGTGGAAGCGGAGGAGATGGAGCGGCTGCGTCGCCGCGGCCGGTTCGGCGATTAGCGACTAGGGTTGGCCGGTGGCGAGGGCGCTGATCGTCGGCTGCGGCTGCCGCGGGCGGCTGCTCGCGGAGCGGCTGCTGGCCGAGGGCTGGGCGGTGCGCGGCACGAGCCGCCGCGCGGAGGGCTTGGCGGCGATCGAGGCGGCGGGCGTCGAGCCGGCGCTGGCCGACCCCGACCGTCCTGGCACGCTGCTCGAGCTGGTCGGCGACGTCGCGGTCGTCCACTGGCTGCTCGGCTCGGCGCAGGCGGAGCCGGAGGTGATCGCGGCGATCCACGGGCCGCGGCTGGAGCACACGCTGGAACGGCTGGTCGACACGCCGGTGCGCGGCTTCGTCTACGAGGCGGCGGGGCGGGTGCAGGCGCATCACCTGGAGCGGGGGGCGGCCGCCGTCCGCGCCGCCGGGGAGCGCTGGCGGATCCCCGTCGCGGTCGTCGCGGTCGATCCATCCGACCCGGAAGCTTGGGCGGACGAGATGCTGGCGGCGACGCTCGGCCTGGTTGGCTGAGCGCCGAATCCATACCTCTAAACTCGGATTGCGATTCAGGGAATAACGCACGACGACACGACAGAGCGGAGGTTGCGATGGGTTACGCGAAGGACGTCCTTGTCGAGACCGATTGGGTCGCCGAGCATCTCGACGACGACTCGATCCGCATCGTCGAGGTCGACGAGAACCCGGCGCTCTACGCGCAGGGCCACATCCCCGGCGCGATCGGCTTCGACTGGAAGCTCGACCTCCAGGACCAGGTGAGGCGCGACTTCCTCGGCCCGGAGGACTTCGGCGCGTTGATGGGCAGCCGCGGCATCTCCAACGACCACACCGTCGTCCTCTACGGCGACCGCAACAACTGGTTCGCCGCCTATACCTACTGGTACTTCCGCTACTACGGCCACGACAAGGTGAAGCTGGTCAACGGGCCGCGCGAGAAGTGGGTCGCCGAGGGCCGCGAGACGAGCGCCGAGGTGCCCGGCTACCCCCCGGCGACCTTCGAGGCCAAGCACGGCGACAACACGATCCGCGCCTTCCGCGACGAGGTGCGCACCGCGATCGACTCGCCGACCAGGCTGGTCGACGTGCGCAGCCCGCAGGAGTACTCGGGCGAGCTGATCGCGATGGCCGGCTACGAGCAGGAGGGCGCACAGCGGGCCGGGCACATCCCGGGGGCCGCCTCGGTGCCTTGGGCACAGGCCGTCAACGAGGACGGCACCTTCAAAGCGGCCGACGAGCTGCGTGAGCTCTACGAGTCGAAGGGCGTGATCGACGGCGACAGCCCGGTCATCGCCTATTGCCGGATCGGCGAGCGCTCCGCCCACACCTGGTTCGTCCTGCACGAGCTGCTCGGCCGCGACGACGTCAAGAACTACGACGGGTCCTGGACGGAGTGGGGCAACCTGGTGGGCATGCCAATCGAAAAGGATGTGTGAGGACCGCCGCGGTCTGGGCTCAGGCGATCTTTTCTAGGAAGTCCCCGAGGATCCGTGCCGTCGCTCCCCATATGAGGTGGCCTTCCATCTCATATGTGGGCGTGTGGATCGGGACGCCGCGGCGGACCAGGCGGCGCATCGCGTAGCCCTCGCGAAGGACATCGAGCGAGAAGGCGAGGAGGGTCTCGACCTCGGCCGGATTGGGCCGCAGGTCGAGCTCCGTCAGGTCGGGGATGCGACCGACGAAGGGGTGGATGCGGTAGCCGGTGACGAAGGTCTTGACGGCCGGCAGCGACTCGCCCAGCTCGACCGCGGCCGGATCGAGGCCGATCTCCTCCTGTGCCTCGCGCAGCGCCGTCGCCGCCAGGTCGGCGTCGCCCTCGTCGCGCCGACCGCCGGGGAAGGAGATCTCGCCGGCGTGGCGGCTGAGGTCCGCCCGCCGCTCGGTGAAGACCAGCCCCGGCTCGTCGGGCCAGCCGAACAGCGGCACCAGGACCGCTGCGTCGACTGGCGCTTTCATCCCCATATCGGGGAGTAAAGCGCCAGGCCCAGAGTCAAATGATCACCTGGACCGTTCCCCCGTCAACCGACCACGCGGCTCCAGCGACATACGAGGCGCGCTCCGAGCAGAGGAAGACGATCGCGGCGGCGATCTCCTCGACCCGGGCGAGGCGTCCGATCGGCCGCTTCGAGCCGGCGGTCGCGAGCGCCTCCCCGCGGCTCGTCGCGCCGGAGAGCGCCTGCGACTGGTCTAGCAGGCCGCCCGGCTCCATCCACAGCTCCGCCTCGACCGGTCCCGGGCAGATTGCGTTGACGAGCACGCCCCGCTGCGCGTAGCGGTCGGCGAAGAGACGCGAGAGCGAGAGCTCGCCGGCCTTCGCCACCGAGTACTCCGGCATCGCCGCCGAGGGCCGCTTGCCGGCGGTCGAGCAGACGTTGACGATCCGCCCCCAGCCGCGCTCGGCCATCGGCGGGGCGGCGGCGCGCATCGCCCGCAGCGGGGCCATCACGCTCAGCTCGTGCTGGGCGCACCAGTCCTCGTCGGGCACTTCGTCGAGGTCGCGCCAGCGGGCCGCGCCGGCGTTGTTGACGAGCACGTCGAGGGCGCCGAAGCGCTCCTCGGCCGCCGCCAGCATCCGCTCGCCGGCGTCCGCGGCGGTGACGTCGAGGACCAGGGCCGCGGCCCGCCCATCGCTCTCGGCGCCAGCCGCACCGGCCTCCTCCGCCGCGGCGGCGAGCCGCTCCTCGTCGCGCGCCACCAGAAGCACGCTCGCCCCCTCGGCGCAGAGCAGCCGTGCCGTCTCGCGCCCGATGCCGCGGCTGGCGCCGGTGACGACGCAGCCCCGCCCCTTCAGCCCGAGGTCCATCCCTACGGCTTGCGGCGGCCCTCGAACAGCGCCGGCTCGTCGACGTCGGCAAAGCGCGCCATCGCGTAGGCGAGGTCAGAGGCGCGGTTGACGAAGTGGATGACGGTCTCGCCGGCCAGCTCGCCCGCCTCGTTCAGCGCCGTGATGTGGCGCTCGGCGCGGCGGATCGTCGTACGGGCGACGTCGAGCTGCGCGGAGAGCTGGTTGCCGCCGGGGATCACGAACTTGGGCGGCAGCTCGACCTCGGCCATGTAGCGGTCGATGCGCTCCTCGAGCGCCGCGACCATCGCGTCCGTGGTGCGGCTGATCCCGCCTTCGAGCCGGTCGCTTGCCTCCGGCGCGGTCGCCAGCTCGGCGCCGGCGACGAAGATGTCGTCCTGGAGGCGGAGGATGTCGGCGGCCAGCTCGGCGTGCTCGGCGCCGCAGAGGGCGCGGGCGACGCCCAGCTCCGAACAGGCCTCGTCGAGGGCGCCGTAGGCCTCGGTGCGGCCGTGGTGCTTGGGGATGCGGCCGCCGTACCAGAGCGAGGTCGTGCCGTCGTCGCCCCCGCGGGTGTAGATCTTGACCACGGCGTGATCCTACGCCCGCGGTCTGTCAGCTCACCGGGTTGAAGACGATCCCCGTCGGCACCTTCGGGAAGAAGTAGGTGGACTTCGGCGGCATGTTCTCGTCGCTCTCGCAGATCGCCCGCACCTGGTCGACGGGGATGGGGCGGAGGATGAAGGCGACGTCGTAGGTGCCGTCGGCGAGCAGGGCGCGCGAGTCCTCGACGCTCTTCGCGTAGCCGATGCCGCGCTTGGCGAGGATGTCCTCCTCGCTCATCCCGGCGATGCCCTTGAGGACCAGCGTCTCGAGGATGGCGGCGTCGAGACGGCGGTAGGCCTCCGGCTTGCCGGCCAGCTGCCGGTCGAGATCGGCGACCGCCTCGTCCTTGAGCCGCAGCCGGAAGGCCCGCTCATGGTGGGAGTCGTAGAGGCCGAAGACGCCGGCGCCCTCGGCGCCGCGCGGGTCGAGCTCGTCGTCGGCTACCTCGCTGACGTCGAACAGCTCGCGCAGCCCCTCGCCGAGGCGCCGCTGGCGCTCCGGGTCGGCGGCGAAGCCGGAGAGCAGGCGGTGGGTGGGGAATACGGTGAGGCCCGGGTCGTCGAGCCCGGTCAGCGCCATCAGCGTGTACTCGTGGGGGCCCTCGCCGCCGATCTCGTCGCGGTAGGCGATCGCCGTCTCGTAGCGGTGGTGGCCGTCGGCGATCAGCAGCTGGGCGCCGGCGAGCAGGGCGGTCACCTGCTCGTGGACGTGCGGCGCGCCGATCCGCCAGACGCGGGTCAGGGTGCCGGCCGCGTCGGTCGTCGCCTCGCCGAAGGGCTCCTGGCGCTCGACCTCCTCCGCAACCAGCGGCCAGGGGTCGAGCGTGCTGAGCGAGAAGATCGGCGAGAGGTTGTGGCGGGTGGCGCGGGTGAGGTCGAGTCGGTCCTTCTTCGGGCCGGGCAGCGTGCGCTCGTGGGGGAGGACCTGGCCGCTCGAGAAGTCTTCGACGCGGACCCGGGCGAGGATCCCGTGGCGGGTGCGCGCCTCGCCGTCCGGCCCGGTGTAGTCCTGCGTCATCGCCCAGATCGCCGGCTCGTCGTCGGCGACCAGGGCGCCGGCGGCCCGCCAGGCGTCCATCGTGCGCGTGGCCTCGGCGTAGGGGTCGGCCGCCCCGGTCTCCGCCTGACCGCTCTCGCCGAACGGCTTCGGCAGGTCGATCGCGACCGCGTTGTAAGGGGAGCGCTCCAGCAGCTCCGCCCGCTGCTGCGCGTCGATCACGTCGTAGGGCGGCGCCACCACGTCCTGCAACGACCCGACCGCCGCCAGGTCGTAGTGGGTCGCGTAGATCGGAAGAACCTCAGCCATCGCCGCGAAAGCTAACGCCTGGGCGCCGGCCACCACGGCCGGTGCCGCCGACCCGCTCTACACTGCGCTCATCGGGGCGTGGCGCAGCCTGGTAGCGCGCGGCCTTTGGGTGGCCGAGGTCCCCGGTTCGAATCCGGGCGCCCCGATTCAACGCGCCGAAGCTGACGCTCAAGCCCGCCAGGCGAGGCCGAGGCGGGCGGCGCCCCAGTCGAGGGCGCCATCCCAGAGGCGGCCGGCGAGGTCGGCGAGCGCGTCGACCTTGGCGCGGATCGGCGGGATCCAGAGGACGAGCGCCGCGGCGGCCCCGAGCGCGGCGCCGGCGAGAACGTCGCTCGGGTAGTGGAAGCCGAGCGCGACGCGGCCGATCGAGACGACCGCCGCGGCGATCAGGGCGACGACGCCCCAGCCGCGCTTGCGCAGCAGGATCGCGACGGCGATCGCGAAGGCGGCCGTCGCGTGATCGCTGGGAAAGCCGGGATCGGCGGCGTGGTGCGAGAAGAGGTGGACGCCGCGCGGGTCGGCGACGAAGGGCCGCGTCCGGTCGACCGCGTCGGCGACGACCTTGGCCACCGCGAGGCCGAGACCGGCGCTGAGGCCGGCGGCGACCGCGGCGCGTCGCCAGCTCGCGTAGCGGCTGCCGTGCGCGGTGAGGCAGATCAGTACGAGGATGCCGAGGAAGAGCGCCTCCGAGAGGTTGACGAAGGCGAGCAGCGGGTCCTCGACCGCGTCGTGGTGGAAGAGGAAGTCGTTGAGGGTGTGCAGCAGCGACCAGTCCACGCGGCTGAATCTAACAGCCGTCAACCGTTGTTCTACGGCCGTCGCACGTATGGATTTCGTACCCGCGCCCGCTGCTAGTGTCGCCGCCGGCCAGCATGGAGGCGCAGACGGGCGACAGGCGGCGCAGGCAGCGGATCCTCTTCGAGACGGACCGCCAGCGGATCGTCGGCGACGTCACGTTGCCGCAGGAGGGCTACCAGAGCCGTTTCTCCGACGCGATCAACCGGCCCGACGTCGCCTTCGTCCCGATCGTCGACGTCGAGATCGCGCCACTCGAGGGCGGCGAGACGCGGCGGCTCGAGTTCGCCGTCGTCGCCAAGGCGCACGTGCGGCTGGCCTATCCGGTGGACGAGGGCGCCTAGCTCAAGCCCGCGCCGTGCGCCGCCGGCTCCCCCCGGCATAGGAGCCGAGGTCGAAGAGGAAGGCGAGCACGACGATGAACCACTCGAAGCCGCTGACCCGGTTCGAGGAGCTCCACATCAGCGCGTAGGCGAGCGTCGTCCAGGGCAGCAGGAAGAAGCCGAGAAAGGGCACCAGCCAGCTTTCGAAGGCACGGCTGAGCAGGTCGGTGAAGAGCCAGATCGCGAACAGCGCCAGGCGCGGCGAGATCAGGGCGAAGAGGATCGCTAGGCAGCCGATGCGCCAACGCTACCCGGCTCACGGCCCGGAAATCAACCGGCCGGCCGGCGCGCCCACCTCGCTAACGTCGTCTTCGATGGAGCAGACCGACCGCCACGCCGTGCTCGGCACACCGCTGAAGTCGCCCTTCCCGGAGGGGATCGAGACGGCCTGCTTCGCGCTCGGCTGCTTCTGGGGCGCCGAGCGCCTCTTCTGGCAGCTGGACGGCGTCTACGCGACCGCGGTCGGCTACACCGGCGGCACCACGCCGAACCCCAGCTACGAGGAGGTATGCACCGGTCGCACCGGTCACGCCGAGGCGGTGCTGGTCGCCTTCGACCCAGCCCGTGTCTCCTATGCCGACCTGGTCAGGGTCTTCTTCGAGGAGCACGACCCGACCCAGGGCATGCGGCAGGGGAACGATGTCGGCACCCAGTACCGGTCCGCGATCTTCTTCCGCAACGACGCCCAGAAGGCGACCGCCGAGATGGCGCTGCGCAGCTACGGCGAGGCGCTGCGCACGGCGGGCCGCGGCCCGATCACAACCGAAGTCGTCCCCGCCGGCCCCTTCTACTACGCGGAGGACTACCACCAGCAGTACCTGCACAAGGTGCCGAACGGCTACTGCGGGCTCGTCGGGACCGGCGTCGCCTGCAGTATCCCCGCCGCCGCCTCCTAGCTCTCGCCACCGGCGCGCCGAATAGCATCCCGCGCCGGTGACCCCCTCCCTCGGCTCCTACATCGGCGGCTGCCTGGCCGTGATCGGCATTCTCTGCGCGGTCGGCCTCGGCGGCTACTGGCTGCGGCGCTGGATCGTGCCGGAGTTCTCCGGCGCCCTCGCCCGCCTCGCCGACACCACGATTGCCGTCGCCCTGCTCGTCCTCTCGCTGGAGCTGCTCGGCACGCTCAGCATCCTGCGGCTGGGCTGGATCGTCGTCGTCTGCATCGGGGTCGGCCTGCTCGCGGCGCTGATCGGCTGGCGCAAGGCGCCACGCGATGGCCATCAGATCCCCGCGCCGCCGGTGCGGACGGCGGCGTTGCTGATCGCGCTCGGCGTCGCCTCCTTCACCGTCGCCGAGTGGACCTTCCCCGCCCAGCTCAGCCTCGACCAGGGGATGTTCGGCGGCGACACGACCTGGTACCACATGCCCTTCGCGGCGCGGATCGCCCAGGAACACTCGACCGTCCACCTGCACTTCACCGATCCGCTGCGGCTCGCCGCCTGGTTCTACCCGCAGAGCTCGGAGCTGATCCACGCGGCGGCGATCGTCATCTTCAAGAGCGACTGGCTGTCGACGCTGATCAACCTCGCCTGGCTGGCGATCGCCCTGCTCGCCGCCTGGTGCGTGGGACGCCCCTACAAGGTCGGCCCGGCGACGCTGGTCGCCGGGGCGCTCGTCCTCGACTCCGGCGTGATGATCCAGACCCAGCCCGGCGAGGGGCGCAACGACATCATGGGGCTCGCCTTCCTGCTCGCCTTCGCTGCCTTCCTGATCAACGGACACCAGCGGCGGGCGCCCGCCGCGGGGGCGGTCCAGGACGCGCCCGAACGCGACGCGCCGCTGCTCGACAGGGGCCCGCTCGCCCTCGCCGGGATCGCCGCCGGCCTCGCCGTCTCGGTCAAGCTCACCTTCCTGATCCCGGTCGTGGCGATGGCCGTCGGCATGGTGATCTTCAGCGGCAGGGGACGGCGCCTGACGACCGCCTGGGTACTCGGCCTCTCCGCCTTCGTCGTCGGCGGCTACTGGTACGTGCGGGCGGCGATCAAGACCGGCGGCAACCCGATCCCACAGACCGGCTGGGGGCCGCTGCACCTGCCGAAACCCGCCCAGATGCCGCTCGACCCGCGGTCGCGCTTCGCCGTCTCCCACTACCTGTTCAACACGACGGTCTACCGCAAGTGGTTCTTCCCGCAGCTCGACAACGCGCTCGGCCCGCTCTTCCCGCTGATCCTGGTCATGGCGCTCGCCGCGGTCGTCTACGTCGGCTTCCGCTCCCGCAACGTGATCCTCCGCGTGATCGCCGCTGCGGCGCTGCTCACCGCGGTCGTCTACCTCTTCACGCCGCTGACCGCGGCGGGCAAGGAGGGGTCGCCGACGGGATTCTTCACCAACACCCGCTACCTGATGCCGGGGCTCGTCCTGGCGCTGACCCTGCTGCCGCTCGCGCGCCTGCTGCGCGCCCCGGACTCGCGCGCCTGGCGCACGCTGCTCTTCCTCACCGCGGTCTACGCGATCACCGTGCTGACGACGCCGCGCTGGTACGTGGGCTACATAGTCGGCACGGTCTTCCTCACCCTTGCACTCGTCTGGACGCCGGCCGGCCTCGGCCTGCTGCGCGCCCGCGGCCGGGCCAGCCGCGGCGTCGTCGCGCTCGCCGCGGCCGCGGTCATGCTGCTCGCCGTCGTGCTCGGCCGCGCCCAGGAGGTGCAGTACTACGACCACCACTACACCCGCACGACCCTCTTCCTGCAGGAAGGGGGGCCGCGCAGGGCCTACGCGTTCGCGCGCCGCCAGCACGGCCAGCGGATCGGCATCGCCGGCTCGGGCGAGATCTTCTTCGGCCAGTACGGCTTCTACGGCGCCAACCTCGACAACTACGTCCAGTACGTCGGTGTGCCGGGCCCGGACGGCGCCTACCGCCTGGCGACGAGCTGCCCCCAGTTCCGCCGCCGCGTCAACGCGGGCCACTACGACTACCTGATCGTCAGCCGCTACACCCAGGACTCCCGGCAGGCGCCCTACTGGTACCCGATCTACGCCTGGCTGAAGACCGCGCCCCAGCTGAAGCTGCTGATCTCGGAGCCCAACGTCACCCCGGAGCCCGACTACGTGTTCCAGGTGAACGGGCCGCTCGACCCGGCCGAATGCGCCGGCATCGGCAAGCGCTGAGCGCCTGAAGAGGGCCTAACCTTGGGGCACCGGCCCCCGTAGCTCAGTGGACAGAGCGGCTGCCTTCTAAGCAGCGGGTCGCAGGTTCGAATCCTGCCGGGGGTGCTGACCCTGATGGTGGTTGAAGCGGCGACAAAGAGAGAGGCGGGTAGACCTCCGCGGCTGACGCCGGATCTCGTCGACCGAATCAGTCCAGAAACTCGCTGACGAGCCGGGTGAATTCCTCAGGACGCTCGACCCATGGGAAGTGGCCAACGTCCTCCAGCACCACGAGGCTCGCGTTCGGGATACCGTCGGCGACCTCGCGGCAGGCGGCAGGCGGCAGGATGAAGTCCTTCTGCCCGGCGACGACCAGCGTCGGGGCGGTCACCCGGGTGAGGTGCGGGCGCAGGTCGAACGTCAGGAACTCATGGGCATCGAAGTAGCGCTTTGCCGCTGCATGCAGGGGTCGTTCGAACGCAAGGCGTGCGAACGCTCGCTCCTTCTCACCGTAGTGCGCGAAGTAGAACGGCAGCATGCGGGCAAAGATCCGGCCGAGCTCGGCGTCATCGCCGAACCTCCCTTCCTCCTCCTCTTGTAGCGCCGCGGAGGCGTCGTCGAACCACGGCTCGCCGGAGCGCTGCTGCGCAGCGACCTGCATCCGCTCTACCTCTGCCTCGCTGAATCGCAATCCTGCCGTAACGAGGACCAGCCGGCCGACCATCTCGGGGTACCGGGCGGCGTAGAGCAATGCGACGAAGCTGCCGTGCGAGTGGCCGAGTAGATCGATTTGATCCAGCCCGAGATGCTCCTGAACGTGGCGGAGATCGGAGACGTAGTCGTCGAGCGCGTAGGCGTCAGCCGAGCGCGGCTGCTCTGAACGACCCGCGCCGCGGGGATCAAGCACGATGAGAGTGCGGGACCGAGCAAGGCCTCCGAGGTCGCCGAACAGGGAACCGGGGAGCCCGGGTCCCCCCGGATGGCAGACGAGCGGCTTGCCTGCCCCGCGACTGTCATAGAACAGGCTCCCGCCATCCGGGGTCGTAAGCGCGGGCATGGAGGAGCGCTTCTACCAGGTTTTTACCGTTGGTCGAAGCGGCGGTCGCGAAGTATCTTCGCTGGCCATGTCACAACCTCGTGCGGCTTCGCGCCGGTTCGGCGACGAGCTCGAGCATTGGCTGAACAGCGACGCCGACAAGACCCTCGGTGGGCTCGTCGACCTGTTCGGCCCAAAGGGCTTCGCGATCGCCTTCGTGTTTCTGCTCGGCGTCCCCGCCCTGCCGTTGCCGACCGGCGGGGCGACGCACGTGTTCGAGGCCATCGCGGTGCTCCTGGCGCTCCAGCTGATCGGCAACCGGAGCCGGATCTGGCTGCCCCGGCGCTGGCGCGGCGTCGAGCTGGGCGGCCCGGGACAGCAGCGTTTCGTCGGCGCGGTGGTGAAAGCGGTCCGCCGTCTCGAACGCGTTTCGCGGCCGCGCCTCGCCTTCGTGTTCGGGCACCGCCTCGGCAACGTCGTGTTCGGCGCGCTCGTCGTCGTCGGCTCGCTTGGCGCGTTCCTGGCGCCCCCGTTCTCGGGGCTCGACACCCTCCCCGCTCTGGGGGTGGTGCTGCTCTCGCTCGGCGTCCTGCTCGAGGACTTCGCGGTGGTGACGGTGGGCGTGCTGGTGGGGACCGCGGGGGTCGTGCTGGAGATCGCGCTCGGACGCGTCGTCGTCGAGATGCTCTCGTCCTAGCTCCCCGAGACGCAGAGCCACAGCCGAGCGGTTTGACGCCGCGGAGCCTCGGGTAGGTCCGCTCGCATGAGCCTAGCCATACTGCTGATCATCATCGGGATCATCCTTGCGATCCTCGTCAACTACATCCTCGGCATCATCGTCATCTTGATCGGACTCGCGCTGCTGGTGATTCCGGCGCTGAGCGGACGCGGCACAAGGCAGGTCTAGATCGCGCAGGTCTAGATCGCCG
>DASTHF010000061.1:0-9775 GCA_035605615.1 Solirubrobacterales bacterium | reverse complement strand
CCAGACGAGGACCTCGTCGACCCCGGGCAGGAGACGGGCCGCCGCCTCTCCACGCGGCCCGCAGAGCAGGGTCAGCGGGCCGTCCGCACCGGCGGCCAGCGCCCGCAGCGCCGGCCCGGCGAGCAGCACGTCGCCGAGGCTGTCCTGCCGCACGGCCAGAACACCGCCCCGCGGCCGGTCCGATCTACCCGGACTCGAACAACCGGAGATCGCCGTGCCGATCCGACCGGTCACGGCTGCTCCTTCAGAAGTCGATTTACCGCAGCCTCGATCGAGGGGGCGGCCCGCGGCGCCATCCGCACGTCCTCCTCCTCGGTGCGCGGGGTCGGCACCAGGACCGCCGCGGCGCCGGCCGCCTGCGCGGCCTGCACGTCGGCGGCGATGTCGCCGATCACCGCGCAGCGCTCCGGCTCGACGCCGAGCCGCTCGGCCGCCGCCAGCACCAGGCCCGGCGCCGGCTTGCGGCACTCGCAGCCGTCGTCGGGCCCGTGCGGGCAGAAGAGCCAGGGGCCGATCGGCCCGAGCAGCTCCTCGGCGCGGCGGTTGACGGCCTCGACCTGCGCGGCGTCGATCAGGCCGCGCGCGACGCCGCTCTGGTTGCTGACCACCGCCAGCGGCAGGCCGGCGGCACGCAGCCGCTCCAGCGCCCGCCGCGCCCCCGGCAGCGGCGCCACCTTGGCCGGGTCGCCGTTGTAGGCGACGTCGAAGAGGATCGTCCCGTCGCGGTCGAGCAGGACCGCCTCGGGCCGCAGCGGCGGCGCCCCCTCCGGGCTTTCCGCCGGCCCGTGGCGCAGTAGGAGGAGCGGCAGGCGGAACCAGCCCAGCGCCCACCACCAGGAGGCGGCGAGCGGCAGCACGGCGCCGGTCGCCAGCATTCGCCCCACCTCCTCGCGGTCGCGCGGCCCCGGCGCGATCCGGCCCAGCGCCAGCTCGCCGCTCAGCGCCAGCCAGGCGCCCGCGAGGGCGGCGCCGGCGCGGCGGCGACCGCTCCCCGCCGCGGCCGCGGCGGCCAGCAGCGAGCCGGTGGCGAGCAGGTGGCGGCGCAGCCGCCCGGCCGGCGCCCCGCCCCAGGCGCGCCAGTGACGGCCGTGCAGCGCCCGCATCAGGACGTCGTCGGCGTTGCCGCGCTGGCGGCCGACGCTGACCCAGAAGCCGGCCGGCGGCACCGGATGCTCGGCGGCGCGCTCGCCGCGGACGATCTGCCAGCCGCGCCGCAGCAGCCGCATCGCCAGGTCGGTGTCCTCCCGGTAGGCGCGGCGGAAGCGCTCGTCGAAGCCACCCACCGACTCGAGCGCCACCCGCCGGTAGGCGATGTCGGCGCTGATCCAGGGAGCACCCTCGAGGCCGGCGACGTTGCGCTCCCAGTCGGTCGGGCGGCGCTCCTCCGGCAGCGGCACCCGCAGCCGCCCCTGGCTTCCGGCGACCGCTGCCGGCAGGCCCTCCAGGTCGGCGCTCAGCCGCCTCGCCCAGTCGGGCCCCGGCACGACGTCGTCGTCGAGGAAGGCGACCCACTCGGCCCCCGAGCCGCGCCAGCCGCGGTTGCGGGCGGCGGCCGGCCCGCGGCCATCGTCCTCGACGACGAGGATCCGGCCGAGCCCCTCGCGCTGCGGCTCCAGGGCGGCGAGCAGGCGGCGCAGCGAGGGGCGCCCCGCCGTCGGAACCACCACGTCGACCCGCCGCTGGCGCTCTGTCGCCTCCATCAGCCGACAACGGAGAGGACGCGTTCGCCGCTCTCGCCTTCGGCGGCGAAGAAGCTGCCGCGCGAGACGAGGAACGGACCGATCGCGAGGAAGTCGATCGGCGCCGACCCGAAGCACTCCAGGGCGTCGCGCGGGTCGTCGACCATCGGCCTCCCGGCCGTGTTGAGACTCGTGTTGACCACCACCGGCACGCCGGTGCGCCGCTCGAACTCTGCCAGCATGCGCGCGACCAGCGGCTCGGCGGCCGGCTCGACGGTCTGGATCCGCGCCGTCCCGTCGACGTGGACGGCCGCCGCGATCCGGTCCTCCCAGCCCGGCCGCACGCGGTGGGTGAAGAGCATGTAGGGGCTCGGCAGCGGCCCCTCGAAGACCTCTGCGGCGCGCGACTCGAGCACCATCGGCGCCACCGGCCGGAACTGCTCGCGCCCCTTGATCTCGTTGAGCCGCTCGAGATTGTCGGCGCGGCGCGGGTCGGCGAGCAGGCTGCGGTGGCCGAGCGCCCGCGGTCCCCACTCGCTGCGTCCCTGGTGCCAGGCGACGATGCGGTCTTCGGCGAGGCGCTCGGCGACCGTCGCGGCGACGTCATCGCAGCGCCGGAAGGGGACGCCGGCGCCGCGCAGCCAGGCCTCCAGCTCGGCCTCGTCCCACTCGCGGCCGAGCGCCGCGGTCCGCATCTGCCGCGGCGGGGCGCCGAGCTGCTCGGAGACGAAGGTCGCCGCCCCCAGCGCCGTGCCCGAGTCGCCGGCCGCCGGCTGCACCCAGATCTCCTCGAACGGTCCCTCGCGGGCGATCCGCGAGTTGGCGACGCAGTTGAGGGCGACGCCGCCGGCCATGACGAGCCGCCGCTCCCCGGTCCGCTCCGCCAGCCAGCCGCATAGCTCCAGCAGCACCTCCTCGAGCCGCGCCTGCACGCTGGCCGCCAGGTCCGCGTGCCGCGGCGTCCATTCGTCGCCGTCGGCGAGCCGCGGCGCCAGCGACTCCCAGGGCACCGGCTCGGTCGTGAAGCCGCCCTCGCGGTCCACCCCGATCAGCTCGCGCATCGGGGCGAGCAGGGCCGGCCGCCCGTAGGAGGCCATCGCCATCACCTTGTACTCGTCGGATGAGCGGCGGAAGCCAAGGTGGTCGGTCAGCTCCTCGTAGAGCAGCCCGAGCGAGTGCGGCAGCCGCTGCGCCGCCAGCACCTCGAGGCCGCCGTCGCGGCGGTGCCCGGCCAGGTGGGAGGCCGCCTCGCCGCGCCCGTCGAGCACGAGGACGGCGCTGGAAGGGAAGCCCGCCCCGTGGTAGGCGGACGCGGCGTGGGCGACGTGATGGGGGACGAAGCGGACCCTGGCGGGGTCGAGGCCGGGCAGGGCGGTGGCGAGAAAGCGGGGGGCGCGCCGCACGAAGGCGGTGCGCAGCTCCTCCCAGGGGTCGCCCGTCCCCTCCTTGCCGATGGCCAGCGCCGGGTCGTAGGAGTAGGCGACCGCGTCGAGGTCGGCGGCGGTGAGGCCGGCGTGCCGCAGGCACCACCGCGCCGCCAGCTCGGGCAACTCCCAGGTGGAGAAGGCGAGCGGCGGCTTGCCATGCTTGCGGCGGCTGAAGCGCTCCTCCTCGGCGGCGGCGACGACCTCGCCGTCGACGACGAGCGCCGCGGCGCTGTCGTGGAAGACCGCGTTGACGCCCAGGACCGCGGCCGTCACTGGACGCTCCTCCTTGCCTGGATTCCCTCCGGCATCAGCAGGAACTACCCTCGCCGGAGCGGTGCTCAAACCGGCTCTCGGTATGCGGTGAGCGGTCGCTCAGACCGGCGCGGCGGCGAAGCGGGCCTCGGCCTCGCGCGGGTCCGGGAACACCTCGCCGCGCAGGAAACGCCCCTCCCGCAGCTTCCACAACCAGGCAACGGGCACGTCGCGGATCCCCAGCTCGTGACTGCGCACGTAGACGCGGCCGCGGACCAGCACCACCTCGCGTCGCCGCTCCACTTCGCAGGGCGTCATCAGCACCTCTTCCCAGGAGCGGGCGACGTCGGCGACGTAGTCGCGCAGCCCGCCGGGGCCGCTGTAGGGGGCGCTGCGGCCGAAGGCGCCGTCGGCGCGCGAGAAGAACTCCACACCCTCGTCGCAGATCTCCGCAATCGCGGCGGGGTCGCGGCCGTTCAAGGCGTCGAAGAGGCGCCCGACCAGCGCCGTGCAGTCCTCAGCCACTGGCGCTGCCCGCCCGGGCGACGGGCCGGAGCCTCATCGAGGCTTCGCCGCCGCCCTCCCGCCTGCCGTTGGTGGGCGCTATCGCGAGGATCGCCGCATCGTCGTCGAGGGCGCCTTCGGTGAAGGAGTGAAGGGCGCCCTCGAGCCGCTGCACGGCGATCGGCGGACTGGCGGCGCCGACCAGCTCCGCTTTGAGGCGCTCCTCGCCAAAGCGCCCGGCGCGACCGCGCGCCTCGACGATCCCGTCGGTGACGATCACGAGCTGCTCCCCGGGCTGCAGGAAGGCCAGCCGCAGGCGCCATTCGACGTCGTCGAAGGCGCCCAGCACGGGGTCGGCCGGCGCCGCCTCGCTGACCACGTCACCGGCGATCAGCAGCGGCGGCAGGTGGCCGGCGACGGCGAGCCGCACCGGCTGCATGTAGTCCTCGCTGAGGGTCAGCGCCGCAAGGCTGCAGAGGGCCGAGTCGCCGCGCGCCAGCAGCGCCCGGTTCAGCGTCGCCATCGCGACCAGCGGGTCGCCGGTCAGCGCCGCCGCGGTGCGCAGCGTGTAGCGCGCCTGAGCGGCGATCGAAGCGGCATGGGCGCCCCGGCCGGTGACGTCGCCGATCACGAGCATCCAGCCCCCGGCGACCCGGAAGGCGTCGTAGAAGTCACCGCCGACCTCGTTCTCGGCGCCGGCCGGCCGGTACATCGCGGCGAGCGACCAGCCGGGGATGTGGGGGAGCGGCAGCGGCAGCAGGTCGCGCTGCAGCGTCGCGGCTATCTTCGCCTGGGCCCGCGCGGCGCGCTCGAGGTCGCCGAAGAGGCCGGCATTGTCGAGCGCCAGCGAGATGCGGCCGGCGAGGATGCGGGCGAAGCGAGCGTCGTCGCGGCGGTAGCGCCTGCCCGACCAGGCGACGCCGAGGGTCAGCGCCCCGGTCACCCGCCCGCGCGCCTTCAGCGCCACGGTCATCGCCGAGCGCACCCCGAGGCTCCTGAGGAACTCGAGGTCCTCCGCGTCGCGCGCCAGCTCGCGCAGGTCGGACTCCGACATGCGTTCGAAGAGGCGCGGCTCCAGCGAGACGGCATCGCCGGCGCCCTTGCCCTCGACCATCCGCTGCGGCAGCGACGGCCGCCGTTCCTGGAGGCGCCGCTTGACGTCCGGCGCGGCGCCGGGCGCGACACAGGCGGCGGCGCGGCGGGCGCGATCGTTCTCGATCACGTCGACCATGCCGAAGTCGGCGAACTGCGGGATGAGGATCGCGCAGATCGCGTCGAGGGCGTCGGACAGCGAGCCGCCGGCGTCGGAGGCCTCCGCGACTTCGGCGAGGATGCGGAAGTGCCGTCTCGTCCGCGCGCCCCTGCGCAGCAGCATCGCCGACCAGGCGGTCAGCGCTAGGAGCAACGCTGCTGTCGCGATCCAGACCATTCGGTCCTCCGACATCCGCCCTGCCGCCGCCTCTAAGCTCGCCACCTCATCGACAGGCCCTTGAACTATGTTTGAAATTCCGCTGAGAAACCCTAACGCGTTACAGCGGTGAAGTCCATTCCCGCGCCGCCGCCGCTCAGGCGGTCAGGCGAGGCGCGGCGCAGCGCCGGAAGGCTGTGCGCCTCTGGCAGAAGGCCCGCGGCGGATTCCGCCATCGCCGCTTCTCCGTTCGGCCATCTCGCGGACCCGGTCGAGCGCCTCGACACGGCTCGACCCGGTCGCACGGCAGGACGGCAGGTCCGGAATCTCGGCGACCCACACCGCTTGCCCCGCCTCGTCGGTCATGCGGGAGATCACTGCCCGACACCGCTTGAGCAGGCTCAATGGAATCCCCGCTTGCTGTAGACCGACCGCCATTGACCGCCTCTCCTTCCGACCGAATCGACTGGGCTGCTCACCGGAGCGTGAGCGACGCGCGGCGATTACCCCATGGAGCAAGCGGCTAAACAGGTCGTATGAAGGCCGCATGAACGAGGTGCGGATCGGCTGCTCGGGCTGGAGCTACCGGGACTGGCGCGACGACTTCTACCGCGGCGTGCCGGCCTCACACTGGCTGGAGCGCTACGCCTCGGTCTTCGACACCGTCGAGGTCAACGCCACCTTCTACCGCCTGCCGGCGAAGTCGACCGTGCAGGGCTGGTCCGAGCAGGTGCCCGACGGCTTCGTCTTCGCCGTCAAGGGCAGCCGCTACCTCACCCACATGCGCCGCCTGCGCGACATTAAGGCCGGGCTGGACCGCTTCTGGGAGCGGCTCGAGCCGATGATCGAGGTGGGCAAGCTGGGGCCGGTGCTCTGGCAGCTCCCGGGCCGCTTCGAGCGCGAGGACGAGACGCTCGCCGCGGCGCTCGACTCGCTTCCTCCCGTCGAGCACTGCTTCGAGTTCCGCCACCCGAGCTGGTTCGCCGCCGACGTCTACGCACTGCTCGAAGAGCACCGCGCCAGCCTGGCGATCGGCCACAACGCGCGGCGCGAGCTGCCGCAGGTCTCGCCGGTCGGGCCGCTCGCCTACCTGCGCCTGCACTACGGGGCGTGCGGCCGCGACGGCAACTACTCCGACCGCGAGCTGGATGTCTGGCGGCGCCGCATCGCCGCCTGGCGGGCCCGGCGCCCGGTTTTCGCCTACCTCAACAACGACTGGCGCGGCTTCGCGCCCCGCAACGCCCGCAAGCTGCGCGCCAGGCTGTCCTGAAGGCGCTCGCGCCGCCCATTGCAGCCGTTTCGCCGCCCGAACGCCGGGGTAGCTCGCCACCATGATCGATACAACGTCGATTCCACGCCCCGGCGAGCGCTGGCTGAGCTGCCCGCCGTACCTGCTGATCGCACACGTGATCGACGTCGACGAGAGCGCGGAGCCGCCGATCGTCGCCTATGAGCTACAAGACGACGACGGCTACCTGCTCGAGCGGGTCAATCACGCGGCGGTCGACAGCGGCTGGTGGCGAACCTTCCAGCCGATGATCACCAGGTACGGCTGAGGGCGACCGGCTTCAACTTGGCGCTCTCGCCGGAGAGCGTGTAGCCGATCGCCGTCATCCGCTCAGCTGGTCATCCGCCTGCGCAACAGCTCCTTGCCCTGCTCCGCCCCCTTGCGGCTGGCCTCCTGGGCGCGGCGGAAGAAGTCGGCCAGCTCGTCGTCTCCCTGGCGGTCGGCGTCCTCGATGTAGGTCTCGAGCCGCAGCGCGTTGCTGAGGCACTGCTCGACGAACCAGATGATGTCGTAGTCCTTGTCCTTGGTGCCGGTGATCTCGCCGGCCTCGTGCACGACAGCCATACGCTCCTCCTCGTTTCGCTTGTTGCGGATCCGTCCCCGGTTACCCGCTCAGGCACGGCTAACGCGCTCGCCGCGCTCCGTCGCGCTAGTAGCGCGGCGGAGGCGGCGGTTCGCGGCGTTCTTCGCCGGGGCCGAGTTCGCGACGACGGGTCCGCCCCGCCCAGATCGCTTCCTGGAAGAAGGAGAGGATCAGCCCGACCGCCCCGCCGATCATCAGGATCCATCCGACCACGTGGAGGCTGAAGCCCTGCACGTGGATGTTGGTGGCGAAGGTGAGGATCGCCCCGATCACAATCAGCAGGATCGCTGCTGCGATAGTCATGGCTCTCTCCTTTCGGGAAAGCGCTCGCCTGGTTAGGCGAGCGCCTCCTCGCGGACCATCAGGTCCACGAATTTGTCCCAGTTGTGCTCGATCTTGTCGGCCATGGCGCGCTCGTCGGCGCAGTTGCGGCGCGCGACCTCGGCGGTCGCATCGTCGCCCGCCCGTTTGGCAAGCCGCTCGAGCATCTCGTATTCGGCGATCTCCATGTGCTCGGTGACGTAGCCGTCGCGGGCGTTCTTGACCGGCTTCTCGCTGCGCATCATGTCGCCGACGCCCTTCAGGAGAGCGCCGCCGATGCCGGCCACTTCCTTGACGGTGGAGGTGCCCTCGCCGCGCGCTTCGAGCCGCTCGCGCAGCAACCGCTCGTGGCGCTCGGTCTCTTCGCGGTGGTGTTCGAGATCGCCCTTGATCTGCGGGTCTTCGGTTGTCCCGATCATCGAGTCGAGCATCCGCTTGACGTTCTGCTCCATCGCCTGAGCGCCCTTGATGTGATCGTTCAGCCTCTCCTGCAGGTCGTGTTCAGCCACGGTGAGTCCCTCCTCGTCGTTTGCGATTCCGTCCGGGCATGTGGGCTACCCGGCCGCCGCCGCGGCCGAACCTTCTAGAGGAGGGACGCCGCGCGCTCGAGACCGCCGAGCGCCTGTGGGGCCGCGGCTAGCATGGGTCGGGTGAACGTTAACGTCCGCCTCTTCGCCGCCCTGCGGGAGCGGGCCGGCAGCGACTCGATCGAGATCGAGCTCGGCGAGGGTGCGACGGTGGCCGACGCGCTGGATCGTCTGGCGGCGGAGCCGCCGCTGGCCGGGCTGCTGGAGCGGCTGCCCGTCGCGATGGCGGTCAACCGCGACTACGCGAGCCCCGAGACCGAGCTGCGCGCCGAGGACGAGCTGGCGCTGATCCCGCCGGTCAGCGGCGGCGCCACGGTGCACGCGCGGATGGCGGAGGAGCCGCTTTCCCTCGACGCCCTCTCTCGATCGGTCGGCCGGCCCGAGGCGGGCGCGATCGTCAGCTTCCAGGGCGTCACCCGGAAGGTTGAGCGGCTCGACTACGAGGCCTACCGCGAGATGGCGGAGGCGCGCATGGCGGAGATCCTCGAGGAGTGCGTGGCCCGCCATGGCCTGCTGGCGGCGGCGGCCGAGCACCGGGTCGGGGCGGTGCCGCTCGGCGAGCCGGCGGTGATCGTCGCCGTCTCGGCGCCGCACCGGGGCGAAGCCTTCGCCGGGGCGCGCGAGGCGATCGACCGGATCAAGGCCGAGGCGCCGCTCTGGAAGCGCGAGGTGGAGGACGGCGAGTCGCGCTGGGTCGAGGGCGAGGCGATCCGGTGAGCGAGAAGCTCAGCCACATCGGCGAGGACGGGCAGGCGCGGATGGTCGACGTCGGCGCCAAGCCGGCCGGCGAGCGGCGGGCCCGGGCCCGGGCCCGACTGCGGATGGCGCCGGCGACGGCCCGCGCCGTCGAGGCCGGCGAAGGGCCGAAGGGGGAGGTGCTCGGCGTTGCCCGCCTGGCCGGCATCCAGGCGGCCAAGCAGACCGCGACGCTGATCCCGCTCGCCCACCCGATCCCGCTCAGCTACGCCGACGTCGAGGCGAGCGTCGACGCGGAGGCGGGCCTGGTCGAGCTGGTCGCCGAGGCGCGCACGGTTGCCCAGACCGGGGTCGAGATGGAGGCGATGACCGCCTGCTCGGTCGCCGCGCTCGCCATCTACGACATGGTCAAGGGGATGGAGCGCGGGGTCGAGATCGAGGGGGTCGTGCTGCTCGAGAAGAGCGGCGGCCGCTCGGGAGAGTGGCGGCGCGAGGACGCCGCGGCGGGCGGGCTCTGAGCGCGATGCGGGCGGCGGTGATCACCGTCAGCACCTCGAAATCGAGGGGCGAGGGCGAGGACGAGAGCGGCCCGCGGCTGGCGGCGCTGGCAGAGAGCTGGGGCGCCGAGATCGCCGGCCGCGACCTGATCCCCGACGACCGCCGCCTGATCGAGGAGCGGTTGCGGCACTGGATCGACGAGGTGGGCTGCGAGCTGGTCCTGACCACCGGCGGCACCGGCTTCTCGCCCGATGACGTAACGCCCGAGGCGACCCGCGCGGTGCTGGAGCGCGAGGCGCCAGGCCTGACGGAGGCGATGCGCGCCGCGTCCCGCGAGCACACCCGGTACTGGATGCTCTCGCGCGCCGTCGCCGGCACCCGCGGCCGCTCGCTGATCGTCAACTTCCCCGGCAGCCCGCGCAGCATCGAGCAGGCCGGTGAGGCGATCGCCGCCGCCCTCCCCCACGCCCTCGAGCTGCTTGCCGGCCGCCCCTCCTCGCACCCGGCCTGAGGGCACCGTCCGGCGCCGCTC
>DASTHF010000037.1:0-15066 GCA_035605615.1 Solirubrobacterales bacterium | reverse complement strand
CTTGCTCTAGATAGCCGCAACTACGCACAACGAGCAGACGCGCCAACCAACCAGCCTGTACCTCTGTGTCCCCTTGACGATTGACCTCTTCAACCAGGTTGGTTAGATCGGCTAGTGATTGGCCGAGGGTTCGAACAAGTGCCGGTGGCCAGCGGACTTCGTTGTACGGGGGGCTAGATACCGGCAAAGGCCTGGGTGGCTACGAAGAGACGGGTTCGAACGCTCTCCTCATCGGCCGTGGCACGAGAGATGGCAAGATCAAAACCTGGCTGCTCGTGCATGCTTCCAATCACGTCGCTGATAAGGGACGGATTAGGCGGAGACGCAGCTTCGAGTCTCCGCATCATTCCGACGAAAATGGCCTCGGTTAGCGCGGCGTTGACCTGACGGCTGCCATATCGGAGCGCATCAGGTCCCGGTCCGTTCTGGATGACCTCAGCGACGCTCGAGAACTGGTTGCGGAGACGGTCCACTGGTAGATCGGTGAGAAAGCGGTGCTGCGCGGCGAAGTCATTCAGGTATCGCTTTAGTGGCCGTCGATAGGTGCCAGGCGAAACGTGAAGCGCGATGATCCGGAGGACCAGCTCTTGGTCCCGGAGGCGACGAGACTCAGGACCGTAAAGCGAGCGCCAAGTCTCACAATCGTTCAGCTCGGCTAGAAACTCCATGATCGGTCCGGCATACAGGGCAACCCGAATCTCATGAGGCGTTAGCTGCGTCCCACCTGAATTCAAGCGCTCGAATACCTGATAGACGGCGTCAAGAGACTCCGGCGATCCGTCAGTCTTGACGATGATGGCCGGAATGAACGTGTTGTCCAGCGTTCGACGTTGCTCCAGTGAGAGTCCCTCGTACGTCAGACCGCGGAGATCGTCGGCAACGTCCTCTAGGGCGAATGGCTTGCCCTTGTGTGTCCCTGAATAGAAATCGGCGAGTGTTCGCATGCGCTGCTGCCCATCTAGCACCAGATAGCGCCGGTCCGCCTGTTGCACGAGAAAAATCCCTGGAATGGGGTAGCCGAGCAACAGGGACTCGATGAACCGGCTCATCTGACTACGTCCCCAGACGAACCTGCGCTGGAAGCGGTCGGTCTCAATCGACGCACCAGTTTCACCGAACGTCGGGATCACAATGTCTCCACGCTTCAAGCGGCGAACTAGACCCTCAACGTCGAAATCGGTGCCAGTGTACGTAACCGGTTCCGGCTGGGGATCCGGATCGGCAAGCTCTTCGCGATCGCTGGGTTCCAGCTCCTCGGAATCGGCAAGCAGCGCGGGCTGTACGTCGTCTGGCATCAATCCGTCCCTTCCTTAGCCGGACGCGCCGCAGGCTTCGGGTGGCGAAATGGGCGCATGGCGATTGCGGCTGTGCTGAGAGTGGTTATCGAAGGCTTTTCGAGCAATGCCAGAATTCTATGCATCCAGCTGCCGGCCGCGCAGGGGTTCTGCCGATCCGGGCGTTCTAAATGCCGAGGAACTTTAGGAGTCCCAAGTGGCAGCCGCGATAGGAGTCCCAAGGAAGCGGTGCGTCAGCCCCGCCGGCCCGAAGGTTCTCCGGTAGTTACCGCAGCTTCAATGCGTCATAACCAAACTGCCGCAAATTTGGCAACTGTTTGGCTTGTCAGAGCGAGTTTAGCCGCTAAGATGAGGTGGGTGAGCCAAGCAGCAATATTGAGCGACGAGCCTCTCCTGATCACTGCGAAAGAAGCCATCAAGCGGTTGGGCATATCCCGAACGCGATTCTACGAAATGACGGCGAGGGGTGAAATACCTCACGTCAGGCTTGGCGGATCGATCTACTGTCGCCCTAGTCAGCTCAATCGCTGGGTGGAGGAAATTGAGCTTCTCCCATTAGGCTCCGTAAGCGTGAAGAGCACCATCGCGTCGCTGCAGCGGCCGGGAGAAGATGGGAGATGCCGCGATGCAGCGCAAAGGTGGTAGCGCCAAGCGTCCCTATGGAACCGGCTCGATCTTTGAGCACAATGGATCCGTCACGTTCCGATTTCGACCGAGCCCTGGTAAGCCTCAGGTTCAAAGGAAGGTATGTCGCATAGGCGAGCTAGGCAAGCGGGCTATCGAGGCGAAGTGCCGTCAGATCGAAGCTGAGTACAGCCTGCCCCAAGAGACGCCCGCGGTGCCGACTATTGCCGAGGTCGGCTGCATGCATATTAGGCAGCTTGAGCTTGACGGTAAAGCGAAGAGCTACACCCGAAACCGCTGGAGGACCTTGAGGAACTACGTTAACCCGGAGTTCGGGGAGCGATCTGTTGACGCACCGAAACCGAAAGACATAAACCGGTTCAAGCGCAAGATGCAGCAGGCGGGCAAAGGCCCATCAACAATCAGGTCGGTGCTATGGCTGCTGTCGGGTATTTTCAAGTACGCAGTGGTCGAGGAATGGCGCACAGATAATCCGGTGGCCGCCGTGGAGATGCCCGAGTACAAGAACACCCATCCGGTCGTCTATATGACGCCTGCCGAGGTTAATCGCGTCATTACCGCCGTTCCGGACGACGAGTGGGGTAAGGTGGAGCGCGTCCTTTATCGCGCCGGTCAGAAATCTGGTTTGCGGCGAAGCGAATTACTTGCGGTCAAATGGTCCGACTGCGATTTCATCCTTGATGTCATCAGGGTGGAAAGGGCATGGGTCGAAGGAGAATTCAAAGCACCGAAGGGAAAGCGATCGCGCACCGTACCTATGGTGCCGGACTTTAAGCGCGAACTAGAGAATTGGCGAAAGCGGACGCGCTATCCAGCTGAGCATCATCTGGTTTTCGGTGACCCGATCACAGGCAGACCCCTTGAGCCGTCCAAAGTCACCAAGCGGTTCAACAAAGCTCTGCTCAATGCTGGCGTCGGCCCAACCGAGATCCGGAATTATAAGAACAGCGGTAAGGTCTATAAGCGGCCCCACCCCCTCTATGAGTTCAGGGACCTCAGAGACACCTTCGGGAGCTACCTGATGATGCATCCGAAGATCAGTCCTCGCGAGGTTCAGGAGTGGATGGGTCACGCCAGTCTGACAACGACCAGTCAGCGGTACAGTCAATTCATTCCGTCGCTCGATGCCGCCGAGCGGATGGCTGGCGCCTTTGAAGATCGGTCCTCAATTGGCACTCAATCTCCCCAGCACGCGCCGGACGATTCGGAACGAGTCGGAACGGCCCAGAAGTAGCTGGGAATCTCGCTACGGAACCCGGATGATTACGAGTGAAGTGCTCTACCAGCTGAGCTACGTCGGCCTGCAGAGTCCATTTTAGGAGCGGCGGCACCGAGGTGGCCGCAGACCGGGCAATCGGGCTCGGGGACGACGGCCTCGCGTTCGACCTTCATCGTCCGTAGGTCGTAGATGTGGCCGACGCCCTGGGTGGACGGCTCGCAGAGGCCGGTCAGCAGGTGCATGACGTCGAGGCCGACCTGGCCGCCGATCAGCCCGCAGGCTGGGCCCAGCGTCGCGGCGGGCGACGGTTTGGAGCGCCGCTGGTCGATCGCGACGTCGAAGAGCGGGTAGGCGCGGCGGTAGGCGGCCACCTGGCAGGCGAAGCAGCCGGTCTTGCCCGGCACATAGAGCGGTCCGACCCGGGCGATCGGCGGGAAGTGGCTCATCGTGATGTAGGGGATGCCGGCGGCGAAGCAGGCCGAGTTGACCCATTGCTCGATCTCGTGGGCGGGCCAGTCGGCGGCGTCGATGACGACGTCGTAGCCGGCGATCGCGTCGGCGACCGCCGCCTCGCCGTCCATCCGCTCGGCGATCGTCGACAGCTTCATCGCCGTGTTGAAGGCGCCGAGCCGTTCCGCCGCGACCTCGACCTTGACCCGCCCGATGTCGGCCTCGGCGTAGAGGGTCTGACGGTTGAGGTTGCTCGCTTCGACCCGGTCGCCGTCGATCAGCAGCATCTCGCCGACCCCGCAGCAGGCGAGCGACCAGGCCGACCAGCCGCCGAGGCCGCCGACCCCGAGGACGACGACCCGCGCGCTTTCCAGCCGCGCCTGGCACTCGGAGGGCGTCGGCCCGTCGGTGATGTCGCTGAAGTAGCGGAGCTGGCGGTCGAAGCGGGCCAGCACGGGGGTCGCGATCAGATCGTCGTCGGCGGCGTCCTCGACCAGGCCGAGCTCGCCGAGCTGGGCGAGCAGGTCGCGGACCTGGTCCTCGCCGAAGCGCTCCTCCAGCTCGGCCGTCTCATAGGTCCCGTCGAGCGCGGCGAGCAGCAGCCGCCCCTCCTCGTCGGGCTTCTCGATCAGCACGTCGGTGCCGGCGCTGGGCCGCAGCAGGTAGAGATCGCCCTGGGGCGATTCCATCTGCTCGGTCGTGCGCTTGATTCTCGGTCTGATCATGGTGTGGCCGTGCGCGGGAGACTGGTTGCCCGCGCGAGGACCGCCACTAGACCGGCGAGCCGCTCAGCTTGGTTTCGCGGCCAGTTGCGAGGCGCGGGCGAGGACCGCGTCGAGCATCGGCTCGGTGAGGCGGCCGGTGAAGGTGTTCTGCTGGCTCGGGTGGTAGCAGCCGAGCAGCGCCCAGCGCCCGGCCCGGCCCTCGGCGCCGTGCGCGAAGCGCGGCTTCGGGCGCGGCACCTCGCCGCCCAGCTGGAGGATCGCCCGCAGCGTCCCCTCCCAGGCGAAGGAGCCGAGCGCGACGATCGTCCGGCAGCGCTCGAGCAGCTCGAGCTCGCGCACCAGATAGGGGAGGCAGTTGTCACGCTCGACCGGCGCCGGGCGGTTGGCGGGAGGCGCGCAGCGCACCACCGCCGTCACGTAGGCGTCGCTGAGGCGGAGGCCATCGTCGCGCCACACCGCGGTGGGCCGGTTCGCGTAGCCGGCCCGGTGCAGGGCGGCATAGAGCCAGTCGCCGGAGCGGTCGCCGGTGAACATGCGGCCGGTGCGGTTGCCGCCGTGGGCGGCGGGAGCGAGGCCGACGATCGCCAGTCGCGCCGCCGGATCGCCGAAGCCGGACAGCGGGCGCGCCCAGTACTCGTCGGAGCGGAAGCGCGCCGGCGGGTCGGCGGCGCTGGCCTCGCGCCAGGCGACCAGCCGCGGACAGCGGCGGCAGGCGTGGATCTCGGCGGCGAGTCGCGCGAAGGCCTCGGCGTCCGGGGCGGCGGGGGCGTGTGGGGAGCCGTCCATCGGACGAACTGAATCATGTGCGGAACGGCGCTGCTGGCCGCGAAGTTAAGGGGGCCGATCCTCGGCAGAATCGGCCCCCCACAACTCACCTAGCCAAACTTGTGAATCGAAAGCATCGGGACTACCTGCTCAGACGCAGCGACCTTCATCACTCACCCCCTTAAAGCCGTAAATGAGTTGGCTCTCGCGCTGACGCGCAAGAGTCTTGACCGTCTTATTAATAAGGAAAGTTTCCCTAAATGAGAACGACCGTTGCCGGAGCGATCACCGAATGGAGCAGGACCGCTTAGTCCCGCTTAAGCCTTGCCAGCCATTCTTGGGCCTAATACGATGGAGTGGTGATTGCCATGAAAGCGATCTGAGGAGCCACTTTGGCCGCAAAGACCAAAACAAACAGCAAAGCACGAGGGAAAACCAAGTCAGCAGGAAAACGAGGCTTGAACCTGGGCCTTGTCAAAGCGCTTGCCCACGAACTGCGCGTTGAGATCCTTGCCATCCTCAATGAACGCATGGCCAGCCCCAATGAACTGGCCAAGGAGCTGAACGAAGGGCTCAGCCAGGTCAGCTACCACGTCAAAGTCCTCAGGGACTACAACTGCATCGAGCTCGTCAAAACCGAGCCGCGACGCGGCGCCGTCGAGCACTATTACCGGGCAAGCTCCCGCGCTTTTTTGACCGATCGGGACTGGCCTCAGATCCCCGACACCATCCGGGTGGGGATGAGCGCAGACTTGTTCCAGGCGGTAATCGATGACGCGATCGCCGCAATGGAGGAGGGCAAGTTCGACGAGCGCACCGATCGGCATCTGAGCTGGACCCCCCTGATTCTCGACGAGCAGGGTTGGGCGGACATGAGGAAGACCCTCGACGAGAGCCTTGAACGAGTTCTGGAGATCCATGCCGAATCCGCGAAACGTTTGGGAAAGACGGGCGAGCAGGGGTTCCCGGCTTCAGTCTCGATGCTTGGCTATGAGGTGCCATTGACCTCAGCAAGGAAGCTGCCGAAAAGGAAAGCGAAAAGCTCCGCCGCCAGGACGAAGGCAAAAAGCAAAGCTCGAAGCAAATAGCGGCGCTCAGAGCTCCCCAAAGCCCATAGGCTTCGCGGCCCGTGGGCTCCAACCGATTCCCGAGACACGGCTCCCGGCGACGGCGCGGCCTCCACCGCGCCGTCGCTGTGGTTTGCCTCCCACTCGCGGCGCTGGTCCTCGGCGGATGCGGCGGCTCCTCCGGTGCGGCGCCCGCCGGCCCCGCTGAGAAGGCCGCCGACGCCGAAGCCCTCAACTCGGCCCTCGCCGCCGAGCTGACCGCGATCGACGCCTACAGACGCGGCCTGCCCCTGCTGAGCGGTCAGGCCCGCGCAGCCGGCCGCCGCTTCCTCGCCCAGGACGAGGAAGACGTCGACGCCGTCACCAGGGCGTTGCGCGGGCTGGGCGCCGCGGCAGAAGCAGAAGCCGAAAAGCCCGACTTCTCCGGCGTCAGGAGCGGCGCCGACTTCCTGCGGCTCGCCTACGAGCTGGAAGGCGCCGCGCTCGGAGACTGGCTCGGTACCGTGCCGCGCCTCTCCAGCCCGGTGCCCCGCGGTCTCGCCGCCGCGCTCGCCGCCGCGCACGCGCAGCGCCGCGTCGCCCTGCGCCAGGCGCTCGGCGCCGGCCCTCCCGAAGCCGTCCCCGAGGCGTTCGACCGCGGCGATTCCCCACCGCCACCCGGCGGTGCGGGAAACTGATCTCACCGTGTTTCCGCTCAACCTGCCGAACGTCCTCACGCTGCTGCGGATCATCGCGGTGCCGGTCGTGGTCGTCGCGCTGCTCGGCGAGACGCCGAATGGCGACGCGCTGGCCGCCGCCGTCTTCGCCCTGGCCGCCCTCACCGACGGCCTCGACGGCTACTTCGCGCGCTCGCGCGACGCCGTCACCACCTTCGGCAAGCTGATGGATCCGCTCGCCGACAAGCTGCTGGTCACGGCGGCGCTGATCTCGCTGGTCTCGCTGCACCGGCTCGAACCGTGGATCGCGATGGTGATCATCGCCCGCGAGATCGCCGTCACCGGGCTGCGCGCGATCGCCGCCGAGCGGGGCGTCGTGATCGCCGCCAGCCTCCTCGGCAAGGCGAAGACCGTGCTCCAGATCGCCGCCGTGATCGCCCTGATCGCGACCAACCCGGCGCCGGCCTGGGCCTACGCCCTCCTCTACCTGGCGGTGGCCGCGACGCTGATCAGCGGCGCCGACTACTTCTTCGGCCTGCGGCGGCGCCTGTCGGAAGTTGGGCCCGCATACGGCGAAGGCCGAAGGCCTTAGCCATGGGCGGAATCGATTCGCCGTCAGTCGGCGACGATCGCGGCCTGACTCTTTTCGTCGTCGACTGACGGCTGCTCGAGCCACTCCTTGAGCGTCATGTGCCGGCGCTGGTGCTCGCCGCTCTCCAGCTCGGCGCGCAGATCGTCGAGCGTGCCGTAGCGCTCGGCGACCACGTTGTGGCGGTGGATCGTCTCGAGGTTCTCCTGGCGCGCCATCACGAACGCCCCGCCGGGCAGCTCCGGGTAGCCCTCGACGACGCGGCGCACCATCTCGCGCACGCAGTCCTCGACGAAGCGCGGCTGTTCGTGCGCCTTGACGACCACCGCCAGCTCGTCCGGCCGCTTCATCAGCTCGTAGATCTCCGAGCTCATCGACTGCTCGACGATGCGCAGCAGCTCCGGCGCGTCCACCCACGTCTCCCCTTCCGGGCAGCCGACGTGGAGCGTGCCGATGCCGCGCTGATTGTGGGTGGCGAGCGGCACCGCCTCCAGCGCCAGCTCGATCTGCTCGGCGTCGAAGCCCCGCTCGGCCAGGCGTTCCCTGGCCAGGCCGCCGACCATCTCCTGCGCGCAGGGGCAGGCGGTCATGCCCTGCGCCTGCACGCCGGTCAGCGTCCGCGTCCCGTCCACCGAGGCGATCGCGGTGCCGAAGAGAACGTAGATCTCCTGGGTGCGACTGCCGCTGGCGGGCGTGCTGGTCGTCTCCGGGTAGCGCGCGGTCACCGACACCTCGGCCCGCAGGCCGCCCTGCCGCTCGCGCACCCGCTGGGCGATGTGCGAGGCGAGGACCTCGGCGCGGAACGCCTCCCCCAGCACCACCTCGTCGATCGCCTCGCCGACGATCTCCTCGAAGCGGGACATGTGGACGCCGGCCTGGCGCGGGTTGAGGTCGACGAAGCACTCGAAGTTGGCGTAGAAGAGGTTCTCGCTTCCGTTCGACTTGACGCGGATCACCTTCTCGACGCCGGTGACGCCGACCCGCGAGAGGCTGATCTGGGTCGCCGGGGTCGACGCCTGCACGTCGGGGGTCGTGGGAGAGAGGGTGGTCGCTCGGGTCGCCATCGACCAAAAGACTAGGAAACCGGCCTCGCCGGCTCGCCCGCCTCGCCTTGCCGCTGCCCGCTTCGCCGCCCCTGGGGCCGCGGGACCGCCTCCCTATACTTCGCCCTGGTCGGAGCGTTGGGGCCGGCCCCCTTTGGGAGGGGAGATGGCAGCGGAGGCAGCGAGGTAAGCCGTTGGAAACGGTCCCGCCGGTATTGGATCAGGAGCAGGATCAGGGCGATCGGCCCTTCCCCGAGCCCGAGGAGCTGCAGAGCCTGATCGCGCTGCGCGAGGCCAACGGCCGCAAGCCGGAGCTCGACCTCACGGTCGAACCCAACCTCGACTCGCTGCGGCTCTACCTGCGCTCGATCGGCAAGGTCGAGCTGCTGACCGCCGCCGAGGAGGTCGAGCTGGCGAAGCGGATCGAGCGCGGCGACATGCTGGCGAAGCGGCAGATGGTGGAGGCGAACCTGCGACTCGTCGTCTCGATCGCCAAGAACTACCTCGGCCGCGGGCTCAGCTTTCTCGACCTGATCCAGGACGGTTCGCTGGGCTTGATCCGGGCGGTTGAGAAGTTCGACTACCGCCGCGGCTACAAGTTCTCCACTTACGCCACCTGGTGGATCCGCCAGTCGGTGACGCGGGCGATCGCCGACAAGGCGCGCACGATCCGCATCCCCGTCCACATGGTCGAGAAGCTGGGCAAGGTGGCTAACATCGAACGCCAGCTGGTGCAGCGGCTGGGGCGTGAGCCGGAGCCGGCCGAGATCGCCGCCGAGCTGCGCTGGTCGACCGGCGAGGTGCGGGAGATCCTTCGGGCCGGGCAGCTGCCGGTCTCGCTGGAGAAGCCGGTCGGCGACGAGGACGATTCCGAGCTGGGCGACTTCGTCGCCGACGAGGCCGGGGCCGAGCCCTTCGAGGAGGCGAACGAACACCTCCAGCAGGAGGGGGTGCGGCGCGCCCTCGGCGCCCTGCCGGAGCGCGAGCGCCAGGTGATCGAGCTGCGCTACGGGCTGACCGGGATGGAGCCGCTCACCCTCGAGGAGGTGGGCCGCACCTTCGGCGTGACGCGCGAGCGCGTCCGCCAGATCGAGAGCAGCACGCTGAAGAAGCTCCAGCATCTGCCCGAGGCGCAGATGCTGCGCGAGGTTGGCTGAGCAAGACGAGGAGGGGGAAAGGCGCCGAGCGAGTGGGGGAGGTGAGAATCGAACTCACTCAGGCAGTGCCACCGATTTTACAGACCGGCCCGGCTCTCCAACTCCGGCGCTCCCCCTGGCTGAGGGCGATTCTAAATGCCTGAATGCGCCGGGGCCGGGCGCCCGCGGCTTACCATGGGAGCATGAGCGCCAAGCCGGCCCAGGACGAGATGACGATCAGGGAGCTGGCGCAGCGGACCGGGATGACGGTCCGCAACATCCGCGCCCACCAGACGCGGGGGCTGCTGCCGCCGCCGGTAGTTCGCGGCCGCACCGGCTATTACAACGAAGAGCACGTCGCCCGCATCGAGCTGACCCGCGAGATGCAGGCCGACGGCCTCAACCTGGAGGCGATTCGGCGGGTGCTCGACAGCGGCGATGGCTCGGCGGCGGCGATCTTCGACTTTACCCGCGCCCTCCGCGTCCCCTTCGAAGACGAGACGCCGGAGATCGTCGAGATGGGCGAGCTGGCCGGCATCTGGGGCGGCGAGGAGGTCGACCCGAAGCTGCTGCGGCGCGGCGAAAGGCTCGGCATCTACCGGGCGCTGCCGGACGGCCGCATCGAGGTGATCAGCCCGCGCCTGCAGCAGGCCGCGGTCGAGCTGGCGCGGCTCGGGGTCGGGCCGGAGGGGGCGATGGCCACCGCCGAGAAGCTGCGCCGCCACGCCGACGGCTCGGCCCGCGCCTTCGTCGAGCTCTTCACAAGGGAGATCTGGCGGCCGTTCGACGAAGCGGGCCGGCCCGAGGGCGACTGGCCGAAGATCCGCGAGGCGCTGGAACGGATGCGGCCGCTCGCCTCGGGTGCCCTCCTCGCGATGTTCCAGATCGCGATGAACGAAGCGATCGAGAGGGCGAGCGAGCGGACCCTGGTGCTGGCGGCGCGCAAACCGGCGGCCAAGGCCGGCAAACGCCGCCGCTGAGCGCATAGGCTGCCGCGGATGAGCGACGCAGGGGTCCTGCCCTCCCAGGCGCTGAGCGCCGCGATCGAGGCCGAGTGGATCGGCTCCGGCGACTACCGGATCAAGCCGGAGGCGATCCAGCCGGCCAGCGTCGACCTGCGCCTCGGCGACTTCGCCTGGGCGCTGCGCTGCAGCTTCCTGCCCGACGCCGACTCGACCGTCGAGGAGAAGGTCGGGGGGCTCGCCTTCCAGAAGATCGACCTGCGCGACGGCGCGGTGCTGGAGCGCGACCGCCCCTACCTGGTGCCGCTGATCGAGGAGCTGGCGCTGCCCGACGACGTGCGCGCCAAGGCCAACCCGAAGAGCTCGACCGGTCGCCTCGACGTCTTCACGCGGGTGCTGACCGACCGTCAGCACCGCTTCGACGAGATCCGCCCCGGCTACCACGGCCGCCTCTACCTGGAGATCGTGCCGCGCTCCTTCGCGATCCAGGTGCGGACCGGGCTCTCGCTGAACCAGTTGCGGCTGGCGCGCGGCGAGGTGCGGCTCGGCGACGAGGAGATCCGCCGCCTGCAGGGGGAGTCGCCGCTGCTCTACCTCGACTCGCGCGCCCTCGACGAGTCGGAGCTGGCGCTCGCCGAGGGCCTCTTCCTCAGCGTCGACCTCTCCGGGCCAGAGGACCGCATCGTCGGCTACCGGGCGAAGCGCAACAGCCTGCCGATCGACCTCTCGCGCGTCCGCGCCTACCGCTGGACCGACTATTGGGACCCGGTCCACCCCGAGGCCGGCGGGCGGATCGTGCTCGAGCCCGAGATCTTCTATCTGCTGCTCTCGGCGGAGGGGGTCTGCATCCCGCCGCGGATCGCGGCCGAGATGATGGCCTACGACCCCACGGCCGGCGAGCTGCGCACCCACTACGCGGGCTTCTTCGACCCCGGCTTCGGCTACGACCCGGACGGCGGGCGCCATGGCAGCCGCGCCGCGCTCGAGGTGCGCGCCCGCGACGTCTCCTTCATGGTCGAGCACCGCCAGCCGGTCTGCAAGCTCGCCCTCGAGTGGACCAGCGCCCCCGCCGAGCGCCTCTACGGTGAGGAGCTGGGCTCCAACTACCAGGGGCAGGTCACGACCCTGAGCAAGCACTTCGAGCAAGCCTGAGAACCCTCTCCCTTCCGCGGTTCCCCTTACCGCGTCACTTGCGGATAGGGAACAGCGGAACGGGTTTTGCGCGTCACTCGGGTATGCGAACATGTGTTCGCGTATGCGCTGGGACGAGCAGCGAGTGGAGAACGACCTGCGGCTGCCGGGAATCGGCGACGGAGCGGTCATCCGCACCTTCGACGCGCCGGAGGCGATGGGCGTCAATTTCCACGAGGTTCGGGCCCGCTCCGCCCTCAATCGCGTGCCCGGCAGCCGCTATGGCTTCAACTGGACGATCAACGTCTATCGGGGCTGTACCCATGCCTGTGCCTACTGCTTCGCTCGAAAAACCCATGCCTTTCTGGGGCTCGGCGCCGGCCGGGACTTCGAGCGCGAGATCGTCGTCAAGGTGAACGTGCCGGAGCTGCTGCGGGCGGAGCTGGCGCGGCCGAGCTGGAAGCGGGAGCTGGTCGCGATGGGGACCAACACCGACCCCTACCAGTGGGTCGAGAGCCGCTACCGGATGATGCCCGAGATCCTCACCGCCCTCGAGGAGGCGGAGACCCCGGTCTCCGTCCTGACTAAGTCGCCGCTGTTGCTGCGCGACGTCGAGATCTACGAGCGGATGGCGCGCAAGCTGCCGGTCTCGGTCAACCTATCGGTCCCGACGCTCGACGAGAAGGTCTGGCGGGCGACCGAGCCGCACACCCCCAGCCCCGCCGCCCGCCTCGACGCCCTGGCCGAGTTGCGCGGGCGCGGCATCGACTCCGGCGTCCTGATCGCACCGCTGATGCCCGGCATCAACGACAGTCCCGGGCAGGTGCAGCCGATCGTCGACCGCGCCCGCGAGGCCGGCGCCACCTTCCTCGGCGGCGTCGCCCTCCACCTCCGCGACGAGGTCCGCGAGGTCTTCTTCGGCTGGCTCGCCGCCAAGCGCCCCGACCTTCTCCCCCGTTACGAAAAGCTCTACGCCGACAACCGCGCCTACATGCGCCCCGAGCACCGCAAGCTCACCACCCGTGCGGTTCGAGGATGGGGGAGGAACCGAAGAAGAACGCAACTTCCGGCGGGTGGCGCCGTAGGGGGAACCGCCCCCGAGGAAGCTTCAGCTACCACAGGGGGCGGTGGGTCCCATGCGGCGACAGGACCCGCCGGCCCCAAACCTTCCGTCCCTGCCCCGTCCCAACCCTCCCTCTTCTAACCCTCGTCCAGATCCTCGAAGCGGCATTCCCCCGGCGCCTTGTCGTCGCGGAAGCGGACGAAGCGGGCGCCGTGGCGGATCCTGCCGGCGCTGGCGTGGTCGTAGCCCACCTCGATCACCAGCTCCGGACGCAGCGCCACCCACTCCAACTCGCGGCCGCCCGTCCAGCGGCTCTGCTCGGCTGTACCGCTCTCGCCCGTCTCGAGCGGCGCCAGCAGTTGTCGCAGGCCGCGTTTCGTCGCCGCGGTGAAGCCGGAGATGTGGCCGACCGGTTTCAGCTCGCCGGGATCGTCGCCGGCGCCGCCCGCGTAGAGACCGAGGATCAGCGAGCCGACCGTGCCCTCCTCCTTGCCCGGCCGCCAGCCCATCACGACGCAGTCGATCGTCCGCTCCCGCTTCACCTTCGCCATCCCGCGCCGCTTGCCCGGCACATAGGGCGCGTCGAGCTGCTTCGCCATCGCGCCCTCGCCGGTGTGCAGCCACTGCTCGGCGCGCTCCGGGTCGCGGCTCAGCTCGGTCAGCTCGATCCCGGTTCCCTGCGCCAGCGCCTCCAGCCGCGCCCGCCGCTCCGAGAGGGGCCTGTCGAGCAGCGACTCGTCGCCCTCGGCGAGCAGGTCGAAGACCGCGTAGCCGGCCGGGATCTCCTTCGAGAGCAGCTTGATCCGCGACTCGGCCGGGTGGATGCGGCTCTGCAGCGCGTCGAACTCGACGTTGCCCTCGGTGTCGCGGATCACCAGCTCGCCGTCGAGCACGTAGCGGCCCGGCGGAAAGCGCAGCTCCGGGAAGTAGCGGCCCAGCGCTTTGCCGCCGCGCGACTGGATGTAGGCGTCATTACCGTCGACGAAGACGATCGCCCGGAAGCCGTCGAGCTTCGGCTCGTAGACCCACTCCTCGCCGCGCGGCAGCTCCTTGCGGGTCCGCGCCAGCTGCGGTTGCAGGGGCGGCGAGAGGGGCAGGCTCATGCCCCGGCCGGCTCCACCCGCCGCCGCGCCCGCGTCTCGTGCGGGTCGGGGATCGGCACGGCGCCGAGCAGCGCCCGGGTGTAGGGATGCGACGGGCTCCCGCAGACGCGGTCGGCGGGCCCCTCCTCGACGATCTTGCCCTCCTGCATGACCGCGATCCGGTCGGAGACGTGGCGGACGACGCCGATGTCGTGGGCGACGAAGAGGTAGGTGAGCCCGAGCTCGTCCTGGAGGTCGTCGAGCAGGTTGACGATCTGCGCCCGGATCGAAACGTCGAGGGCGGAGACCGGCTCGTCGGCGACGATCAGCTTCGGTCGCGGCGCAATGGCACGGGCGATCCCGATCCGCTGCCGCTGACCTCCGGAGAACTCGTGCGGGAAGCGGTTGTAGTGCTCCGGCGAGAGGCCGACCCGCTCGAGCAGCTCGCCGACGCGGCGTCGCAGCTCGGCGCCGGAGGCGATCCCCTGCAGCCGCAGCGGGTCGCCGACTATCTGCCCCACCCGCTTGCGCGGGTTGAGCGACGCGTAGGGGTCCTGGAAGATCATCTGCATCTCGCGCCGCAGGGGCCGCATCGCGCGCCGCGAGAGGCCGGCGATCTCCCGCCCCTCGAAGCGGACAGAGCCCGAGGTCGGCTTCAGCAGCTGCAGGGCGACGCGGCACAGCGTCGACTTGCCGGAGCCCGACTCGCCCACCAGGCCGAGAGTCTCGCCGCGGTCCACGGCGAGGCTGACGCCGTCGACGGCGCGCACCCGACCCACCTCGCGGTCGATCAACAGGCCGCGCTTGATCGGAAAGTGCTTGACGAGATCGGTGACCTCGAGCAGCGGCTCGGCGTCCATCTAGTCGGGCTCCTCGAGGCCGATCCGACCCTCGACCTGGCGGCGCTCCCGCTTCTGCTCGGGCGAAAGCCAGCAGCGGTCGCGGTGGCCGGGCGCCTCCTCGAGGCGGGCCTCCAGCCCCGGCACCTGCGTGCAGCGCTCGAACTCGTGCGGGCAGCGGGGACGGAAGTGGCAGCCCTGCGGCAGATCGAGGAGCGACGGCGGCGCGCCGCGGATCTGCGGCAGCCGGTGGGGCCGCGGGCGATCGAGCCTGGTCAGCGAGCCGAGCAGGCCCCAGGTGTAGGGGTGCTGCGGGTCGTAGAAGATCTCCTCGAGAACCCCCTCCTCGACGATTCGCCCTGCGTACATCACCAGGACGCGGTCGGCGACCTCGGCGAC
>DASTHF010000024.1:0-6506 GCA_035605615.1 Solirubrobacterales bacterium | reverse complement strand
CGATCCAGGTCCCGGGGCTAGCCGGGATCGGCGACCATGACGCCGGCGTGGGCGCCGTCCTCGGGCAGGACGAGGATCGCGCCCTCGCCCGTCGCGTAGGCCTCCTCGCCGTGCTGGACGATGTCCATCCCCATCGCCTCCTCGTGGGCGGTGGCGCGCAGCGGCATCAGGCGGCCGATCAGCTTGAGCAGGACGAAGGTGGCGCCGAAGGCGTAGGCGGGGCCGGCGAGCGCCGCCAGCGCCTGGTCGCCGAGCTGCGCCGGGTTGCCGTAGAGGAGGCCGTCGGAGACGCCGTTCCAGGCGGCCTGGGCGGCGAAGCCGATGAAGAGGATGCCGGTGAAGCCGGCGATGCCGTGGGCGGCGAGCACGTCGAGCGTCTCGTCGACGCGGGTGCGGGTGCGGTAGACGATGACGCCGTAGCTGGGCAGGGCGGCGAGGGCGCCGAGCCCCATCGCCCAGCCGGGGCTGATGAAGCCGGCGGCGGGGGTGATCGCGACGCAGCCGACGACGATCGCGGTGGCGGCGCCGATCGCCGTGACGCGGCGGCCGCGCAGCAGGTCGAGGACGAACCAGACGACGAGCGTGCAGGCGGGGGTGAGCAGCGTGTTGACGAAGGCGAGCACGCCGGGGTGGCCGGTCGAGAAGCCGCTGCCGCCGTTGAAGCCGAACCAGCCGAACCAGAGCAGGCCGGCGCCGAGCAGGACGTAGACGGCGTTGTGGGGGATGAGGGCCTGGCGGCCGTAGTCCTTGCGCGCCCCGACGACCAGCGCCGCGGCGAGCGCCGAGAAGCCCGAGCCCATCTCGACCGGGACGCCGCCGGCGAAGTCGAGGGCGCCGTTGGCGGAGAGCCAGCCGCCGCCGAAGGCCCAGTGGGCGAGCACGGCGTAGACGAGCACCGACCAAAGCGCCGCGAAGACGAGGAAGGCGCCGAAGCGCATCCGCTCGACGACGGCGCCCGAGACGAGCGCCGTCGTGACGATGCAGAAGGTGGCCTGGAAGGCCATGAAGACGAGCTGCGGGATGGTGGTGCCGGGGCGCGGCGCGAAGCCGACCCCGTGCAGGGCGAGGTGGCCGAGGCCGCCGACGATCGAGCCGCTGCCGTCGAAGGCGAGCGAGTAGCCGACGAGCGCCCAGGTGACCGTCGCGACGGCGATCGCCCCGACGCACATCATGAAGGTGTTGAGGGTGTTCTTGGAGCGCACCAGGCCGGCGTAGAAGAGGCCGAGGGCGGGCGTCATCATCAGGACGAGGGCGGTGGCGACCAGCATCCAGGCGGTGTCGCCGGTGTCGATCGCGGCGAGGGGGGTGGCGGCGAGCGCGGCGAGGGCGCTCATTTGCGCACCGGCGTCACGGCGCGATGGTCGGTCTCGCCGGTGCGAATGCGGACGACCCGCTCGAGCGGCAGCACGAAGATCTTGCCGTCGCCGACCTCGCCGGTCCGCGCCCCCTCGCGCAGCGCTTCGATCGTCGGCTGCACGAACGAGTCGGAGACGGCGATCTCGAAGCGGACCTTCTCGGCGAGGCCCATCTTGACGGTGCTGCCACGGTAGGTCTCGACCCGGTCCAGCTCACCCCCGTGCCCCTGCACGCGGCTCATCGAGACGCCCCGCACCTCCGCCCGGTAGAGGGCTTCCAAGACGTCGTTCGCCTTCTCGGGGCGAACGATGGCGATCACGAGCTTCACGGCCTGCCTTTCGTCGCTGAGCGGCCGCGAGCCTAGCGATTCCGCGCTTGTCAGGTCATTCGTCTCGGATCCGATCGCAGAGCGACACAGATTTGTATAGGAGTTCTATGTAATTTTGCTATCTAAAATCGGAGTAGCCGCTATATTGGGCGCGTGAACACCGCCACCAAACGCAAGACCTCCTTTGAGATCGACACGGCCAAGGTCGATGCCGCCAAGGAGATCCTCGGCACGAAGACGCTGACCGCCACGGTCGACGCCGCTCTCGACGAGATCGTGAAACGGCAGCGGCGGCTGGAGCTGCTGGAACTGCTCTCCGATCCGAGCACGTCCGACCTCGCGGATCCGGAGGTCATGGCAGGCGCCTGGCGTTGAGTCGGTGTGGCGACCTTCCTCGCCGACAAGAGTGCCCTGGCACGACATCTGACTCGGGCGGAGGTACGCGAGGCGCTGGATCCGCTGGCCCTTGAAGAAGAGGTCGCTACCTGCGGGATCGTCGAGCTGGAGCTGCTTTACAGCGCAACGAGTCCAAGCCACTATCGAGCGTACGCCAGGTCTCTCGACGGGATGCCGCGGGTCGAGGTCTCCGAGGCCACCGTGCGAAGGGCGCTCGAGGTGCAGGGGATGCTGGCGGCGCGCTCCCAGCACCGGGGCGTCTCCCTCCCCGACCTGTTGGTGGCCGCCTGCGCGGAGATGGCCGGCCTCACGGTCCTGCACTACGACCGCGACTTCGACCGGATCGCCAAGCTCACCGGCCAGCCAACCAAATGGATAGTCCCGCGCGGCAGCGTCTCCTAGGGAAGGTTGCCTCCATTACAGATACGGTTTGACCGGGTGCGGCCACCCCGAGCCGGGAGACGCAATGACCAAAAAGAAGGAGCCCGTGCAGAAGAGAGGGCTCAACCAATTCACCAAGGACGTGCTTTATGCCGCCCTCGTGAGCGTAACTGCAAAGGCGTTGGTCTGGGCGGCTGTCTTGTTGGGAGCGCTGCTCGTCGCATTCGTGTTGACCGGATGGGATGTCCCCGCCTGGGCGCTTGTCGCCATGGCGTTTGTCGCTCTCCTGCTCGTCTATTTAACACGGCGCGTTACCGGGCGCGAGATCCGAGAGCTCCGGCCAAAGATCACGAAGCAGGAAGACGAACTCGACCGCCACGATTCATACGGAAGCAACCTCTGTTCCGTGCTCGACACGTTTCAGAAAATCAACGCTGGCGACATCGACGGAGTGACGATGAGCAGCTTCATCGAGCGTGGCATCCTCAACCCGGCCCGCGACATCATGCGTGAGAACGGTCACCCTCACGACCTGCGGATGTCTGTTCTGCTCGTCTCCGAGGGCCATTTTCAGATGGCTTGGGCAGCTGGCCACAGTATCGAGAGTCAACGGAAATACCGCGTCCCGATCGAGAAGACGATCTCAAAGATCGCCTACGACAAGAAGGTCATCCAGGTCTGGAAGAACGCGCCGGAGGAAGAGCGGGCATTCGAAAAAAATCCGAAAGCGACGCGAGACTTTAAGGCGATGGTGTCCATTCCTATTTTGATGGGAGACAAGACCCAGGGCGTCTTCAATATCGTCACAGATCGAGAGGGCGCCTTCGACCCCGCCGACATTAATTACCTGACCTCGCTTGGGTCCATCATCCAGCTCGCGTTCGGCATGGCCGTGAAGGAACTCAAGACAAAGCCGGCGAATCTGCCCAGGCGGCCGGAAAGCCCTGCACAGGCAGGCGTCACGGCGCCACCCAAGGCCTGGCCGATCCTTCCCAGGGCGGCGCCGGGAAGGGGTGTAGGGTCCTCAGACACCGCTGATGGGACGGAGGTTTCAGATGAGTGAGTCGTCTGCTTACCGGAAGATGCTGGAGGGGAAGATCGACTCAAAGACGTATGCGCGGCAGTTGAAGAAGGAGGTCCGCCGCGTTCGCAATGCTGCCACGGGCCGATACGTCAGCCGCAGCGGGGGAAGCGGCCAGACGACCGCTTAGCCGTTGGAAGAGCCTTCGGCCTCAATTAGCTCGATGCGATAGCCGTCCGGGTCGCGGACGAAGCAGATGCGGTGGCCCTCGGTGCGGCCGCCGGGGCGGTAGGGGGGCTTCTCCGGCTGGATGTCTTCTGCGGCGAGGCGCTCTAGGGTGCCGTCGAGGTCGTCGACGCCGAGCGCGATGTGGCCGTAGCCCGTACCGATCTCATACGAGTCGACGCCGTGGTTGTAGGTCAGCTCGAGCGCCACGTCGTCGCCGGGGATCGCCATGAAGACGTTGGTCGCCTCGTCGCCGATCGGCATCCGCCGCAGCTCCTCGAAGCCGAGCTTCTCGTAGAAGGCGACGGAGCGGTCGATGTCGCCGATCCGATAGCAGGTGTGGAGGAAGCCGGTCATCGTGTGAGGCTAGCCGAGTCGATCGGCCTCCAGGTGCTGGGCCAGGGGCGCGGTCGGGGCGCCGGCCCGATGCGGACGCGGGCGTCGACCGGGAAGGCGCCGTCGGGCCGCGCGATCACCGGGTTGAGATCCATCTCGACGATCTCGCGGTGCGAGTCGACCATCGCGCTGACCCGCAGCAGCAGCTCCTCGACCGCGGCGAGGTCGACCGGAGGCTCGCCGCGGAACCCGGTCAGGAGCGGGTAGACGGCCAGCGAGCGGATCATCTCACCCGCCTCGTCGGCGGTTACGGGGCAGATCCGCACGGCGATGTCGCGGCGCAGCTCGGCGAGCGTCCCGCCCGCCCCGCAGGCGAGGACCTGGCCGAAGGCCGGGTCGGTGGCGATGCCGGCGAGCAGCTCGACGCCTCCCTCGACCATCGACTGGACGAGGAAGCCGTCGCGCTCGACGCCGGCCGCGGCCAGCGCCTCGTCCATCTGCACGGCGGCGCCGGCGACGGCCGTCGGGTCGGAGAGGCCGGTGCGAACGGCGCCGATGTCGCTCTTGTGGAGGATGCGGCGGCCCTGCGCCTTGAGCGCGACCGGCCCGCCGATCGCCTCCGCGGCGTGGGCAGCCTCGGCCGGGTCGCGGGCCAGCCGCCAGGGCGGCAGCTCGATCCCGTAGCAGTCGAGCAGCCGCGCGACCTCCTTTGCCTCCAGCCACTCGCCCTCCCGCTCCAGGGCGGTGGCGATCACCGCCGCCGCCTCGTCGGGGCGGGTGTCGGCGAAGCGCGGCGGCCGTTGCCGCGGCCGCGCCCGCCAGCGGACATGGCGCATCACCCGGCCCAGCGCCCGCGCGGCGTCCTCCGGGTAGAGGTGGGTCGGGATGCCGCTCGTCGCCGCCATCGCGGCGCGGTCGCTCTCCGACATGAAGACCGCCTGCACGGGGATCCGCCGCGGCAGCCCGGCCACGGCGGCGGCGACCGTCTCCGCAACCTCCTCGGCGCGGGTGAGCAGCGGCCGGATGAAGATGACGATCAGCGCGTCGATGCCCTCCCAGGCGGCGAGCGTGGCGATCGACCGCCGGTACTGCTCGGCGCTCGCCGTCGCGATCATGTCGACCGGGTTGGCCAGCGAGGCCTCGGGCGGCAGATGCGCGGCGAGCGCCTCGCGCACCGAGGGCGGCAGCTCGGGCACCTCCAGCCCCGCCGCCTCGCAGGCGTCCGCGCACATGATCCCCGGGCCGCCCGCATTGGTGAGGATGCCGACGCGGGGCCCGCGCGGCAGCGGCTGGCTGCTGAGCAGCGAGGCGACGTCGAGCAGCTCGGCGAGCGTTTCGGTGCGGATCACGCCGGCCTGGTCGAAGAGCGCGTCGACCGTGACGTCGGAGGCAGAGAGGAGGGCGCCGGTGTGGGAGCCGGTGGCGCGCTCGCCCGCCACCGAGCGGCCGCTCTTGACGGCGACGACCGGCATCTCGCGGCCGACCCGCTGCGCGACGCGCGAGAAGCGCCCGGGGTCGCTGAACGACTCGATGTAGAGCAGCGCCACGCTCGTCGCCGGGTCGCCCTCCCAGTACTCGAGCATGTCGTTGGCGGTGATGTCGGCACGGTTGCCGATCGAGGCGAAGGAGGAGACGCCGAGGCCGCGGTCGCTGGCCAGCTCGATCAGCGCCAGGCCGAGCGCGCCGCTCTGGGTGACGAAGCCGACGTTGCCGGGCGGCGGGGCGCCGGGCGCGAAGGTGGCGTTGAAGCGGGCGCCGTCGCCGTTGGCGATCACGCCGAGGCAGTTCGGCCCGATCAGCCGCATGCCGGCGGCGCGGCAGACGTCGACCAGCTCGCGCTGGCGCTCGGCGCCCTCGGCGCCGACCTCGGCGAAGCCGGCCGAGAGCACGACGAGGCCGGAGACGCCCGCCGCGGCGCACTCGCGCGCCGCCTCCAGGACCGCCGCGGGCGGCACCGCGATCACCGCGAGGTCGACCGCGTCGGGCACCTCGCCGATGCGATCGTAGGCGCGCACCGACTGGACGACCCCGCTGGCCGGGTTGACCGGGTAGACGACTCCCTCGAAGCCCGATTCGAGCAGGTTGTGGAAGACCGCGCCGCCGACCGTCTCGCGACGCCGCGAGGCGCCGATCACGGCGACGGCGCGCGGTTCCAGGAAACGGCGCACGGCGGCCGCGGCGGCGAGGCGGTCGCGCTCCTCGAAGCGGGCGGCGGCCTCGGCGGTGAACGAGGTCGGCAGCTCTACGTGGATCGCGCCCGGCTCGGAGGAGGTCTCGATCGGGAAGCCGCTCTCGCGGAAGACCTCGATCATGCGGTGGTTCTCCGGCAGCACCTCGGCGAAGAAGAGCGAGATCCCGTTCTCCTCGGCGACCTCGGCGAGGTGGGCGAGGAGGATCGTGCCGAGGCCGCGGCCCTGCATCTCGTCGGCGACGGCGAAGGCGACCTCAGCCCGGCCCGGACCG
>DASTHF010000021.1:0-5615 GCA_035605615.1 Solirubrobacterales bacterium | reverse complement strand
CGTTGAACTTGCTCGAGGCCGCCCGTCGCGCCGCGCCGGAGGCGCCCTTCGTCCACCTTTCGACGAACAAGGTGTACGGCGACGCGCCGAACGAGCTCGAGCTCGTCGAGCTCGACACCCGCTGGGACTACGCCGACCCCGCCGACGCGAACGGCATCGACGAGACGATGCGCATCGACCGGACGACTCACAGCCTCTTCGGCGCGTCCAAGGTCGCCGCCGACGTGCTCGTGCAGGAGTACGGCCGCTACTTCGGGATGCCGACGGTCTGCTTCCGCGCCGGCTGCCTGACCGGGCCGGACCACGCCGGCACCCAGCTGCACGGCTTCCTCGCCTACCTGATGAAGTGCACCGTGACGGGGGAGCCCTACACGGTCTTCGGCTACGGCGGCAAGCAGGTACGGGACAACCTGCACAGCGCCGACCTGGTCGACGCCTTCCTGCGCTTCCACCGGAACCCGCGCGCGGCCGCCGTCTACAACATTGGCGGCGGGCGTGGGAACGCCTGCTCGATGCTCGAGGCGATCGAGCTCTGCGAGCGCATCGCCGGGCGCGGGCTGAACTGGGAGATGAGCGACCGCGCCCGGATCGGCGACCACCGCTGGTGGATCAGCGACCTCGACGAGTTCGGTTCCGAGCACGGCGGCTGGCGCCCGCAACGCGACCCGGAGACGATCCTGCGCGAGATCTACGAGGCGAACGCCGAGCGCTGGATCGCCGCTCCCGCATGAAGCTCTCCGTCGTCATCCCAGCCCGCAACGAGGAGGCGGCGGTCGGGGGGACCGTCGAGAGCGTGGTCGCCGCGCTCTCGCGCGAGGGGATCGACCATGAGGTGATCGTCGTCGACGACTCTTGCACCGACGGGACCGCCGGGGTGGTCGAAGATATCGCGAAGCGACATCCCCAGGTCCGCTGCATCGCCTCGCCATATCCCAACGGCTTTGGCTTCGCGGTCCGCGCCGGCCTCGACGCCTTCGACGGGGACACGGTGGCGATCGTAATGGCGGACGGCTCCGACAGCCCCGCGGACCTCGTCTCCTACCAGCGCCTGCTCGAAGAAGGCTACGAGTGCGCGTTTGGCTCGCGCTTCGTACGCGGATCGACGGTGGTCGACTATCCGCGCACGAAGCTGTTCCTGAACCGGATCGTCAACTGGGGCATCCGCGCTCTCTTCCGCCACGGCTACAACGACACGACCAACGCCTTCAAGGCCTACCGCCGCGAGGTGATCGAGAACCTGCAGCCACTGCTCTCGAACCACTTCAACCTCACGGTCGAGCTGCCCCTGAAGGCGGTCGTGCGCGGCTACCGCTACGGCATCGTCCCGATCTCCTGGACGAACCGCAGGTCCGGCACCTCGAAGCTGTCGCTGCAGGAGATGGGCAGCCGCTACCTGTTCATCGTCCTCTACGTCTTCCTCGAGCACCACCTGAGCCGCGGCGACTACAGGCGCGACGGCGCCCCCTCGAAACCGGCTGCCGTGACGGCCGCTGCGCGGGCCGCGGTCAGGAACGGCCGCCGGTGATCGCGACGAATCGGTAGTCCCTGAAGTTGGTCCCTGCGGCTACCGCCGCTCCAACGCTGCCCGATCACCGCAGACTGGTCAGCGAGATGCGGCGGGCGACCCGCGCGCCGGGGATCGCGACGAGCAGCTGGGCCCGCATGCGGCGGCGCGCCCGCAGCAGCGAGCGACCGCGGGCGTTGAGGGCGACGCGGAAGGCGTGGGAGTGGCCGCCGACCAGATGGAAGGCGCGACGCCCCACCCCGACTCGCACACTGCGCGTCAGACCGGTCCGGCGAGCACCTTGCACCGGCACCAGGATGTGGGTGCGCAGCAGGATCTGCCCCGGGCACGAGGTTTCCGGCGACCAGCCGCAGGCGACTGTGACGCTCACCGTCGCGCCGCTGGCCGTCACCCTCGAAACGCTCAGCGGCGGCGGCGCCGTGGCGTTGCCGAAGGCGGCGCCGTCGACGTAGTCGTTGTCGATGTTGATCGTCACGCCGCCGTAGGTCTCGTTGTGACCGCCGCGGTACTGGTGGAGGCGGCGGTGCGGCGCCCAGGCGTAGCTCGGCAGAAATGCCTCTTCGGTGTCCGCCCGGCCGTTCCAGTCGGCGATCCAGATGTCGTCGGGCTCGGGATAGCCGCTGCCGAGCCGCGACTCCAGATCGGCGATGCCCGAGGCGCTGCTGCTGTAGACGCCAGAGACGTAGCCGAGTCCGTGCAGCTTCCTGGTCCAGGCTTCGAGGAAGGCGAGCGTGGCGCGCGTCGAGCTCGCGGTCCTCGCGTAGCCCTCCATGTCGAAGTAGATCGGCGTCCCCTGCCCCATGCCGACGCTCTGCGCGTCGGCGACGGCGTCTTCGGCCGCTTCTTCCCCCTGCGCCGTCGCCTTGGCAACGCGCAGCTTGGCGCAGCTCGTGCAGCCGCTGGTCGGCGACTGCAGGCCGACGTAGGTCGGGATCAGCTGCCAGCCGGCGGCAACCTGCGCGCCGACCCAGGCGGTCGTCAGGTTCGGCTGCGCGCAGGCCCGGTTGACGCCGCCGATATAGACGCCGATCGAGCGATAGGGCGATTTGGCCCAGGCATTCATCGCCCGCTGCGAGGGCGTCGCGCAGGCGTCGAAGCCGTAGCTCGGGGAGGCGGAGGCGCCTTCCGGCGAGGGAGCGGAGAGAGCCGAGGCGGACGCCCCCGAGCCGTCCGCCCGCGGCTCCTGTGTCGCCGCGACGGTCGGCGGCGCCACCCCCTGGCTGAGCTGTACGGCGGACGAGCCGGCCTGGGCCCGTGCGGGCGCGATCGCCGCGCCCGCGACACCCATCGCGCCGGCCCCCACCGCCAGCAGGCAAATGGCCATGCGCCGCATCACTGCCTCAACCATCCCATTCGCCCATGGTTTCGGCGCTTCTCGACGCGCTTCGCAAGAAGAAGTGCCGGTTCAGGCGTGCGAGGGGACCAGGCGCAGCTCCCGCCAGGGCCCCTCGCCGGCCATCGGCTGGGTGCGGCCGTGGAGCCAGTCGTCCTGGAGGTCGTCGTAGTGGCGGCTGGCCGGGTGGCCGGACTGGCCGGTGAACATCTGCCAGCGCGAGCGCCCGGGATCGGTCGGGTCGGCGACCATCCGCCAGCTCGGCGCCCAGACGGCCCGGTAGGGGTCGTTGGGGTCGTAGGCGATCTGGCTCACCGTCTCCTGGGCGCCGCCCGCCCGCAGCCGCCGATTGAGCAGACGCCGCAGCAGCGCGTTGCCGTCGCCGAGCGGGTGCTCGAACTCCATCTCGTGGACGCGGCCCCAGCGCCACCCCTCCGGGTCGGGGCCAAAGCGGTCCTCCAGGTCGTCGAGGGCGCCGGACAGCGCCTCCAGCGCCAGCTCGTCCCAGGGCCGGCCGATCAGCTCCTCGTCGCCCTCCCCCCACAGCTTCATCAGATACGAGTGCCAGCGCCAGGGCGAGGTGACGTGGGACATGAAGCCGTTGTCGGCGCGATCGAGCCAGCGCTCGCAGAGGTCGCGGTCGCCGATCGCCTCGCGCGTCACCTCGCGCGCCAGCCGCAGTAGGAAGGCCTGATAGATGCTGGCCGCGACCGAGTCGGGGCCGAGCCGCCCGTCCCAGCTGCGCAGCCGCTCTAGCGCGCTCAGCTCACGCTGGCCATGCGGGCTCAGCCGCCCCAGCCGCCGCGCCGCCTCCAGCCCCGGCAACGAGAGGTCGTCGCACTGCATCGCCGCGAAGCCGTCGAGGTCGTGCTCGTCGCTCGCCCGCAGCAGCTGCTCGATCCGCTGCGCCCGGAACCCGTCCAGCCATTCGCTCGTGATGTGGTGGGGGTACTCGTCGCCGACGATCCGGTTGTTGGCGGTGACCAGGAAGCCGCTCTCGGGGTCGACGACCTCCGGCAGCTCCTCGTAGGGGACCGTCCCCTCCCACTCGAACTCGCCGGTCCAGCCCGGCTTCGGCAGGTCGGGGCAGCCGCCGCGCCGCAGCGGCAGCCGCCCGACCAGCTTGTAGCCGATCGAGCCGTGACGGTCGGCCCAGACCAGGTTGGAGGCGGGCGCCGTGTGCCCCTCCAGCAGCGCGACCAGTTCGGGGCCCGAGCGGACCCCGTGCATCTCGAACACCCCCTTGAAGGCGGCCGGTTCGTCGAGCGCCAGCCAGCGCAGGGCGAGCGGCTCCGCCTCGTCGGCGCCCAGAGCCCCGTTGACGACCGGCCCGTGGCGGGTGATGCGCACGTCGAGAACCTCCGGCGCGTCGCGCCCCTTCACGACGATCTCCTCCCGCAGGACCTCGAGCGGCAGCCACTCGTCCTCGAACAGATAGCGGTCGCCCTCGATCCGCTCGACGAAGAGGTCCTGCACGTCGGCCATCACGTTGGTGAAGGTCCAGCAGACGTCGTTTCCCTGGCCCATGTAGACGCCGGGCATGCCCGGCAGCGAGGCGCCGCGCACGAAGCGCTCGCCGAGCCGCAGACCGACCTGGTACCAGATGCCCGGCATGCTCTGCGGCAGGTGGGGGTCGCCGGCCATGAGCGGCGAGCCGGTCGCGCTCAGCTCCCCGCTCACCGCCCAGTTGTTGGAGCCGCTCGCCTCGGCGGCGAGGCCGATCGAGCGGCGCACCGCGTCGATCTGCTCGACCAGCGCCAGCCCCTCGCCCGACCAGGCTTCCTGGGCGACAACGGGATTGTCGGCCGGATAGGTCGGGTCGAGCCTGGCGGTCCGCTCGGGGCCGAGCGCCCGCACCATGTCGGCGCGCAGCAGCTCCCTCTCCCAGTTGGTCGAGAGGCCGAAGGCGAGCAGCTTGCCGAGCCCGAGGATGTCGACCGGGCTCCACGGCTCGAAGCGCAGGCGCAGCAGCTGCATCTCGAAAGGAAGGGCGCGGGCGCTCGCGGCGGCGGCGTTGACGCCCGCGCAGAAGCGCTCGAGCAGCGCCCGCAGCTCGGTGTCGAGCGCCGCCGCCTCGCGCTCAGCGACGCGGCGTATTCCCAGCGTCCGCATCAGCCGGTCCAGCGGCAGGCCCTCCTCGCCGGCGATCTCGGCGAGCCGCCCGGAGACGATGCGGCGGTAGAAGTCGAGTTGGAAGAGCCGGTCTTGGCCGTGACAGAAGCCCTCCGCGAACCAGAGGTCGGAGGCGTGCTCGGCCTCGATGTGGGGGACGCCCCAGCGGTCGCGGCGCACGCGCACCGGCGCCTCCAGCGCGTCGAGCTCGATCGTCCCCTCGGTCTGCGGCAGCGGCCGCCGCAGAAGCCGATGCCAGAGAGCCGCCGTGCCAGCCGCCGCGAGGGCGGTCCCGGCGAATCCGACGAGCGCGCCGGCCCGTATAGCACGCCTCGGGCTCACGGTTTCACATTACTGGCTGGTCAGCCAGTGAGTTGCTCGGCGGAGATTCGCCCCTCCGCCTCCAGCTTCTGGAGATGCGCCTCCATGACCACCGCGGCGACGGGGCGGATCTCGTCGGGGACGTCGTCCCAGACCTCGGCGAGCAGCGCCGCGCGGGAGCGCTCGCCGCGCTCCAGCGCCGCGACGAGGCGCCGCTCGCGCATCTCGCGGTGCTCGACGTACTCGGCCAGCTTGGCGGCCGGGTCGGCGATCCAGGGGCCGTGGCCGGGGCAGATCAGCTCGATCGGCTCGCCCTGGAGGCGC
>DASTHF010000011.1:0-5200 GCA_035605615.1 Solirubrobacterales bacterium | reverse complement strand
GCAGGCGGGATTTAGGCGTAGGGGCGGAGTCCCCCGGACCCCCGCCCCGCCTCCCGCATAAATAGACTGCCGCGGCCGATGTTCGAGAAGGTGCTGATAGCCAACCGCGGCGAGATCGCGATCCGGGTCGCGCGGACGCTGAAGGAGATGGGGATCGGCTCGGTTGCCGTCTACTCGGAGATCGACCGCGAGGCGCCCCACGTACGCGAGGCCGACGAGGCCTACCTGCTGGGGCCGGCGGTGCCGGCCGAGAGCTACCTCAACGTCCTCAAGATCATCGACGCCGCCAAGCAGGCGGGCGCCGAGGCGATCCACCCGGGCTACGGCTTCCTCGCCGAGAACGCCGACTTCGCCCGCGCCTGCGCCGAGGCCGGCATCGTCTTCATCGGTCCGCCCGCCGAGGCGATCGAGGCGATGGGCTCGAAGACGCGGGCCCGCGAGATCATGGCCGAGGCCGGGGTGCCGATCGTGCCCGGCGCGACCGCGGCCGCCAAGGACGTCGACGAGGCGCGCGAACAGGCGGAGGAAGCCGGCTATCCGGTGGCCTGCAAGGCGGCGGGAGGCGGCGGCGGCAAGGGCTTCCGCGTCGCGATGACGCCGGACGACCTGCAGGAGGCCTTCGAAGGCGCCGCCCGCGAGGGCGAGAAGTTCTTCTCCGACTCGCGCGTCTACATCGAGCGCTACCTCGAGGATCCGCGCCACGTCGAGGTCCAGGTGCTGGCCGACGCCCACGGCAACGTCATCCACCTGGGCGAGCGCGACTGCTCGATCCAGCGCCGCCACCAGAAGCTGATCGAGGAGGCGCCCGGGCCGCGCGTCGACGCGGAGATGCGCGAGCGGATCGGGGCGATCGCCACCGAGGCGGCGCGGGCGGTCGGTTACCGCTCGGCCGGCACGGTCGAGGGCCTGCAGGTCGACGGCGACTACTTCTTCCTCGAGATGAACACGCGCGTGCAGGTCGAGCACTGCGTGACCGAGATGGTCACCGGCATCGACATCGTCCGCGAGCAGATCCTCGTCGCGGCGGGCGAGCCGCTCTCGGTCTCCCAGGAGGACGTCGAGCTGCGCGGCCACGCGATCGAGTGCCGGATCAACGCCGAGGCGGCGCACAAGAAATTCGCCCCGGCGCCGGGCGCGATCACGACCTACCGCGAGCCGGCCGGCCCCGGCGTGCGGGTCGACTCCGGCGTCGAGGCGGGCTCCGAGGTGACGCCGATGTACGACCCGATGGTCGCCAAGCTGATCGTCTGGGACGTCGACCGCGAGCACGCGACGCGCCGCATGTTGCGGGCGCTGGGCGAGTACGAGGTCGGCGGCCTCACCACGCTGATCCCCTTCCACAGGGCGATCCTCGCGACCGAGCAGTGGGCGCGGGGCGAGACCTGCCGCGACCTGGTCGAGGATCGCGAGTGGCTGAAGTCGACCGCCCCCGAAGAGGCGGCCCCGCCGTCGGTCGAGGAGGGCGCCGAGCTGGTCGCCCGTGACTACAAGGTCGAGGTCTCGGGCAAGCTCTTCGCGGTAAAGGTGCTCGGCGAGGCGGTCCCGGGCGGCGGCAACCCGAGCGGCGCGGTGGCGGGCAGGCGCCCGCCGATGCGCGAGCGCCGCTCCGGCGGCTCGGCGGGCGCCTCCAGCGAGACGCTCGCCTCGCCGCTCCAGGGCACGGTGCTCAAAGTCGCGGTCGAGCAGGGCGCGGTCGTCGAAGAGGGCGACCTGGTCTGCGTGATCGAGGCGATGAAGATGGAGAACGAGATCGCCGCCCATCGCTCCGGCAAGGTCACCACGCTCAACGTCAGCGAGGGCGCCGCGGTCTCCAGCGGCGACGTGCTCGCCGTCATCGAGTAGCGCCCGACGCCGCGAACTCAGTGGTGCTGCCCGTGGCGCAGGCGGCGCTGCTGCTTACGGGTCAGCGGGATCGGCGGCGCTTCCTCGCGGCAGGTCCGGCCGGCGCAGGTCTTCAGTCGCAGCAGCTGCCTGTGGAGAAAGCTGCGGATCGGGAAGAGGTTCGGTTCCCGCACCCGGTTGTTGAGCTCGTTCGGGTCGTTTTCGACGTTGTAGAGCTCTTTCTCCCCGTTCGGCCACTCGGTGTACTTCCAGGGCCCGAGCCGGATACCCGAGTAGTCCTTGGGCGGCGCGCCGATCGAGGTGCTGGCCCCGCGCCGCCGTGAGACTCCTGCGGCGGAGGCGGTCGCGGCGGGCGGGCCGCCGCCGTTCTCTTCGACGTCGTTGGTCCCGACGAACGACTCGAAGAGGATCGGGCGGTTGCTGCGCAGCTTCGGATCGCGCAGGAAGGGGACCATCGAGCGTCCGTCGACGCTCGCGTCGGGCTTCACCCCGGCCAACGCCAGGACCGTCGGCGCGATGTCGATGTTGGCGACGAGCTCACCCGACCTGGCACCGCGCTCGATCCCCGGTCCGCGGATCAGGAAGGGCAGATGCGTCGACGGCTCGTAGGCGAGGAACTTGCCGCCGGCCAGCCGGTGCTCGCCGAAGAAGAAGCCGTTGTCGGAGGTGAAGATGACATAGGTGTCGCCGAGCCGGTGGGTCTGCGCCAGCGCCTGGAAGATCCAGCCGACGCCGTCGTCGATCGAGCGCAGCGACTCGAGCACCTTGTCGTAGTAGACGCGGTAGGTGTGCAGTTCGGTCGGCGTGAGGCGGGGCGCGTCGCGGATGAAGCTCGGCTTGTCGCTGACGTTGGCCTCGTCGAGCCCTTCGCTCCTGCTGTGCGGCAGCGGCGCCCCTTCGAACCAGCCGTAGTGGCGCGGCGCCGGCTCCGGCCCGGCGGGGTGGCGGAAGTCGCCGTGGGGGGCGGTGTAGTCGAGCTGCAGGTAGAAGGGCCGTTCGGGCGGCGTGGCATGAATCTCTTCGACCGCCTGCAGGCTGAGGTGATCGGTCTCGTAGTAGCAGGGCAGGCCGTTGGCCGGGGCGAACGGGCAACCGGGGTCGTCGCGGACGCCGTATTCGCGCGTTTCGGGGTTGCCGGGATCGCCGAACGGGCCGTCGATCGACCCGTTGTCGTTCATCGAGTAGCCGTAGAAGGCGTGGCGGGTGTCGGGGTTGAGCACGGTGTGCCAGGCGTCCCAGCCGGGCGGCACCGTCCTGCCGTCGTCGTAGGGGGCGTCGCCGTAGCCGTTGAGGAACTTGCCGATGTGGATCGTGCGGTAGCCCGCTTGGTCCAGCCATACCGCGATGTTGTGGTGCATCGCGCCGCGCGTCGCAAAGCCGGTGTAGCCGCCCAGGGGCGGGACGTTGCCCCGCACGTTGTGGTTGTGCGCGTAGCGCCCGGTCAGCAGCGTCACCCGCGAGGGGCAGCAGAGCGAGTAGGAGACGTAATAGCGGTCGAAGGTCATGCCCCCCTTCGCGATCAGCCTCAGCGTGTTGGGCATCGCCCGCAGCGGCGGGGCGCCCGGGTAGGGGACGAAGGCGGCGTAGAGGCCGTCGAGCGTCTGGTCGTCGGTCTGGATCACGACGAAATTGGGGCGCGGCTTGGCTACCGCGCCGGCCGGCGCCGGGCCCCCGACGAGGGCGAGCGCGCAGATCGCCGCCAGCAGCGCCGCCGCGACCGGCAGGCGGGCGCGCGAAGGCGTGCGTATCTCAGCGGATCGGTGGTGCATCACGGCGTTGCCGGACCTCTTGGCCCGAACCCCCTCGCTCCGGGGAAGTTGCGAAGGCTAGGAAACGCTCAGGACGCGCCGAGCTTTTTCGCCGCCTCGCGGAAGTTCTTGACGGTGGCGCTCGGCGCTTTGCGCCCCTCGAGCTTCTCGCCGTGGCGGTTGACCCAGATCACCGGTACGTTCATCTTCAGCAGCGGCGCGACGTCGGTCCTGTAGTCGGAGCCGATGTGGACCCAGCCTTTCTTGCCGCCGATTCGCCGCGCGCACTCTTTGAAGTGGGTGGGGTCGGGCTTGTAGCTGCGGACCTGCTGGGCGGTGACGACGAGGTCGAGTTCGGTGCGCAGGTGGCGCCGCGAGATGCCGAGCAGCTTGTCGTCGATGTTGGAGATGATCCCGAGGTTGTAGCGCTTGCCCAGCCGGTCCATCGCTGCGTTCGCCTCACGGAAGGGCAGCCAGTAGGCGACGCTGTCGGGCAGGAACTGGGCGCGCGAAGGCTCGATCTCCCAGCCGATCTCGCCGGCCACCCTGACGATCGTCCGCCGCAGCACCTCCGCGTACAGTTCGTAGGAGCCGGCCATGATTTCGGCCTGGACCTCCATGAAGCGGGCCAGGAAGGACGCCTCGTCGAAGCTGAAGCCGTCCTTCTCGGCCTCCTTGGCGCAGGCCTCGACGATCCCCTTCTCCCAGTCGATCAGGGTGCCGTAGCAGTCGGTGGTCACCCACTCGATGCTTTTGAGACTGGGAAGAGGCATGGCGGCGGCGCATTATGCCAAGGGACCCCTCGCCCGGCTTCGCGCTTCCCTCGGAAGGGCGCCCTAACCGGATCTCATATAGGCTGCCGCACCGCGCCGCGGGCGCTTCACCACATGGACCTCCTCGAGTATCAGGGCAAGCAGCTTTTCGCCAAGCACGGCATCTCGGTGCCGAGCGGCGAGGTCGCATCGACCGTCGAGGAGGCCGTGGCGGCGGCGGAGCGGATCGGCTACCCCTGCGCGATCAAGGCGCAGGTCCTGATCGGCGGCCGCGGCAAGGCCGGCGGCATCAAGATCGCCGCCGACGCCGAGCAGGCCCGCGAGCACGCTGGCGCGATCCTCGGCATGGACATCCGCGGCCCGCACGGCGAGGGCCCCTTCAGGGTCCACCAGGTGTGGGTCGAGGGCGGCTCGGACATCGCCTCCGAGTACTACGCCTCGGTGATCCTCGACCGCTCCGAGAAGAAGCTTTTGGCGATGGTTTCCAGCCAGGGAGGGATGGACATCGAGGCGGTCGCGGCCGAGAGCCCGGAGGCGCTCGTCAAGCGCCACATCGACCCGACGCAGCCGTTCGGGGCCGCCGAGGCCGGGCCGATCGTCGAGGAGGCGGGGCTCGACGAGGACGTCCGCGATCAGGTCGCCGAGGTGGTGGCGAAGCTGGCCGCGGTGGCGATGGCGGAGGACGCGACGCTGATCGAGGTCAACCCGCTGATCGTCACCGAGGGCCGCGACGTCGTCGCCCTCGACGCCAAGGTGACGATCGACGGGGCGGCCCTGTTCCGCCACGAGGAGCTCGCCGCGATCGAGGATCCGCCCGAGGACCCGCAGGAGCGGCTC
>DASTHF010000224.1:0-5122 GCA_035605615.1 Solirubrobacterales bacterium | reverse complement strand
GCCGTGGCGCTCGAGCTCGGCAACCATCAGCTTGGTGTGGAGCGCTGCGATCAGGTCTTTCAGCGGCTGCGCGCCGGCTTCGAGCATCTCGACCACGCGCTCCGGCGGGACCTCGCCGGCCAACCGGTTCATCACCACGTCGACCTCCTGCCGGACCAGCTCTTCCAGGGCTGCCTTGTAGCGGAGGGTGTCGTAGACGGTGAAGCCGATCTGCTCGTCGTAGCCGCCGGCGCGGAAGCGGCTGATCGCCTCGATGATTCTCACGTCGGAGGGGAGGTAGCCGCGGCTGTTCGGGCTCAGCACCTCCAGCTCCTCCAGGCGGTCGAGCGCCTCCTTCGGCATGCCGTAGCGCTCGCGCACCTCGGCAGCGCTGGTGCGGGTGCGCTCGCCGGCCAGAGCGCGCTCGAGGATGCTGTCCTCCAGCTCGAGCAGGGCGCGGGCCCGTTCCGGCCCCTCGTCGAGCACCGCCCTGATCGCCCGCAACGGCATGAAGCGCTCCTCCTGGAGCCGCTTGATCAGCTCGATCCGCTCGACGAACTCGGGCGGGTAGTAGGCCATGTTGCGGCTCGTCCTGACCGGTTCCGGGAGCAGCCCCTCGCGCAGGTAGTGCTTGATGGTTGGGACGGGAACGCCGGAGGCCTCCGCCAGCTCGCTCATGCGAAGGAGGTTCTGGGCGGGAGCGCTCATGCGCGGAAGGTCGCCTCCGAGCCGCTCGGGCCGGCCGCTACTCCCGATTCCTTCATCGCGGCGACCTCCTCGTCGGAGTAGCCGACCTCGCGCAGCACCTCGTCGGTGTGCTCGCCGAAGGCCGGCGCCGGCCGGGTCGGGTCGCCGGGGGTGCGGCTCATCTTCACCGGGAAGCCGAGCTGGCGCACCGTCCCCAGCTCGGGCTGCTCGATCTCGGTCACCATCCGGCGCGCCCGCACAAGCTCCGATGCGAGCGCCTCGTCGACGTCGAGGACCGGCTCGATACAGCAGTCGCGCTCGTCGTTGAAGGCCTTCCATTCGTCGCGCGTCCGCGTGCGGAAGACCGCCGCGACCTCCCGCCAGGCGTCCGAGCCGGGCGACTCGAACTGCTTCTCGACGAGGTCGGGACGGCCGACGCCGTCGCAGAAGGCGGCCCAGAACTTCGGCTCCAGGGCCCCGCAGGTGACCCAGCCATCGGCGGCCTCGTAGGGCAGGTAGCAGAGCAGGCCGCCGGCCAGCTGCTGGTCGCCGCGGCGCGGCACCTCGCCGTCGCAGAAGTAGCGGCCGGCGACCAGGGCGAGCCAGGAGAGCGCCCCGTCGGCCATCGAGACGTCGACCATCTGGCCCTGGCCGGAGCGGCGGCGCTCGTGCAGCGCCGCCATCACGCCGAAGGCGGCCATCAGCGCGCCGCCGCCGATGTCGGCGATCTGGCCGGCGGACTGGACGGGCGGGCCGTCCTTGGCGCCGGTCAGGCCGAGCAGGCCGACCAGGCCGAGGTAGTTCATGTCATGGCCGGCGCGCGGCGCGTAGGGGCCGTCCTGGCCGTAGCCGGTGATCGCGCAGAAGACGATCGCGGGGTTGGCCTCGCGCATCCGCTCGTAGCCGACGCCGAGCCGCTCGAGGACTCCGGGCCGGAAGCCGTCGAGGACGACGTCGTGGCGCCCGACGAGGCGCAGCAGCGCCTCCCGCCCCTGCTCCGATTTGAGGTCGAGGCGGATCGAGCGCTTGCCGCGGTTGAGGGCCAGGTAGAGCGCCGAGCGGGTGCCGAGCGCCTGCTGCTCGTCCGTGCCGTAGTAGGGCGGCGCCCAGCGGATGTAGTCGCCCATCCCCGTGTCCTCCACCTTCAGCACCTCGGCGCCGAGGTCGGCCAGCAGCAGCGAGCAGAAGCCGCCGGGCAGGAGGCGGCTCAGATCGAGGACCCTGACGTCGTCGAGCGGAAGGCTCATCGCGGGGCGCTCGCCTCAGGCCGGGGCGCGCTTCGCGACTCCCAGCAGCTCGCGCGCCTCGGCGACCGTGGCGGGACGGCGGCCGACGTCTTCGGCCATCTGTCGCGCCTTGGCGATCAGCTCGCCGTTCGACTTGGCCATCTCGCCGTTTGGCAGGTAGAGGTTGTCCTCGACGCCGGCGCGGACGTTGCCGCCCAGCACCAGGGAGGCGGCAAGCAGCTTCCACTGGTCGCGCGAGATGCCGATCACCTGCCACTGGTTCGGCCCCTCCGCCCCGCCAGGGATCTGATCGGACATCACGGTGACGTTGCGCGGGGTCGGGCGGATGCCGCCGGTCACCCCCATCACCAGCGAGATCTGCAGCGGCGGCTCGAGCAGCCCCATGTCGATCAGCGGGTCGAGGTTGGCGACGTGGCCGGAGTCGAAGCACTCGTGCTCGGGCTTGATCCCCAACTCCTTCATCGCCGTCAGGAACTCGATGATCGTGTCGAAGCTGTTCTCGAAGACGGTCTTGAAGACGAAGTCCTTGCGGCGGCGCGAGTACTTGGCGTAGTTCATCGAGCTCATGTTGAGCGCCGCCACGTCGGGCTTCAGCGCCCGCAGGTACTCGATCCGCTTGGAGATCGGGATGCCGATCGCGCCGGTTGAGTAGTTGATCACCACGTCGCCGACCTCGGCAAGGATCGCCTCGGTGATCGCCTGGAAGTCCTCGACCTCGTAGGAGGGCGTGCCGTCGGGCGTTCGCGCATGGATGTGGATCTGCGAGGCGCCCTCGTCGACCGCCCGCCGCGCCTCCGCGGCGTACTCCTCCGGCGTGTAGGGAATAGCCGGGCACTGCTCCCGATTGGCGATCACCCCGCTGATCGAGCAGCTGATGACGACGGGATCCTCAAAGCGGCTCATAGTCCCTCCTTCCGGTGCGCTTTATGTGTCTGTGGGGCATATAAGGCGCACCGGAAGCTCATACCGGCATCACCCCGTGGCGTTTCTTCGGCTTCTCCACGTGCTTGTTGCGCGCCATGCGCAGCGCCTTGACGATCGTCGGGCGCGTCTCGCGCGGGTCGATGAGGTCGTCGATCAGGGCGTTGCCGGCGGCGAGGTAGGGGTCGATCTGCTGGCGGATCGCGTCCAGCATGCTCTCCCGCGTCGCCTCCGGATCCTCCGAGGCCTCGATGATCGAGCGGCCGATGATGTTGACCGCGCCCTCGGCGCCCATCACCGAGATCTCCGCGCCCGGCCAGGCGACGATCAGATCCGGCTCGTAGGCCTTGCCGCACATCACGTAGTAGCCGGCGCCGTAGGCCTTGCGCACGACGACCGTCACCTTCGGCACGGTGGCGCGGCTGACCGCGTAGAGCATCTTGGCGCCGTGGCGGATGATCCCGGCGTGCTCGACCTTCGCGCCGACCATGAAGCCGGGCACGTCCTGAAGGAAGACGAGCGGGATGTTGAAGGCGTCACATAGGTTGATGAAGCGGGCCGCCTTGTCGGCCGAGTCGTTGTCGAGGATGCCGGCCAGGTGCTTGGGCTGGTTGGCGACGATCCCCGCCGGCTGGCCGCCGAAGCGAGCGAAGCAGGTGATCAGGGTGCGCGCGAACTTCGGCTTCAGGTCGAACCACTCGCCGTCGTCGACGATCTCGCGGATCACGTCGTACATGTCGTAGGGCTGGCGCGGCGACTCGGGGACGATCTCCAGCAGCTTCTCCGAGGCGCGGTCCTCGGGGTCGGCGCTCTCGGCGAGCGGCGGGCGCTGCTCGCAGTTGGGCGGGAAGTAGGAGAGGTACTTCTTGACCGCTTCGATGCACTCGGGGTCGTCCTTGACCTCGAGGTCCCCAACTCCCGATTTGCGGCAGTGCACCTTGGCGCCGCCCAGCTCCTCCATCGAGATGTCCTCGCCGGTGACGGCTTTCGTGAGGTGGGGCCCGGCGAGCGCCATCGCGCCCTGGCCGGAGACCATCGGCACGAAGTCGGCCAGCGCCGGGATGTAGGCGGTGCCGGCCGCGCAGGGGCCCATCATCGCCGCCACCATCGGGATCACGCCCGACATTTCGACCTCCTCGCGGAAGAGGTGGCCGGAGCCGGCGAAGAGCGAGCCCGCCGCCTCCTGGATGCGGGCACCCGCCGAGTCGAGCAGCCAGATGAACGGCATCCGCTTGGAGAGCGCCATCTCGCGCAGGCGGGTCACCTTCAGCTCGCCCGTCATCCCCATCGAGCCGGCCATCACCGTGAAGTCGTAGGCGGCGATGCAGCAGGGGCGGCCGTCGACGTCGCCCCAGCCTGTGATGACGCCGTCGGCCGGCGCCTCCTTGCCCTCCATCGCCCGCTGCGCGAAGTGGGGACGGCCGTGGATGCCCATCTCGACGAAGGTGCCGGCGTCGACCAGCAGGTCGATCCGCTCACGCGCCGTCAGCTTGCCGCGCTCGTGCTGCTTGGCGATCTTCTCGGGGCCGCCGCCCAGCTTCGCCTTCTCGCGCCGCTCGTGCAGCTGCTCGGTCAGCTCGCCGAGCGGCGCCGTCCCCGGCAGCTTGTGTCCTGCCTGCTCGCTCACTATCTCCCCTTCCACTGCGGCTCGCGCTTCTCGAAGAAGGCGCTGACGCCCTCGACGATGTCCTCGGTCGAGAAGGTGAGCGAGAGCTGCGAGCGCAGGTACTCGAGCGCCTCGTCGACCGCCATGTCCTGCTGCCGGTACATCGCGTCGTGGCCGAGCCGAATCAGCACCGGGCTCTTCGACGCCAGCTTCCTCGCCCATTCGGCGACCGCGGCGTCGAACTCCTCCGCCGGCACGACCTTGTTGGCGAGCCCGTACTCGACCGCCTGCTCGGCGCTCAGCCGCTCGCCCAGAAGCATCATCTCGTTGACCTTCTTGCGCGGGACGTTGCGGTAGATGATCGCCATGATCATGTAGGGGAAGGCGCCGACGTTGATCTCCGGCGTGCCGAAGGTCGCGCCCTCCCTGGCGATCACCAGGTCGCAGGAGAGGGCGAGGCCCATCCCCCCCGCCAGCACATGGCCGTTGGCGGCGCAGAGCGAGGGCTTGCCGAGCCGCGGCATCAGCCGGAAGAACTCGAGGAAGAGGTCGGAGGCGAAGTGTTTGGCGATCGGCGGCACGTCCGCGGCGAAGCCGCCGAGGTCGGCGCCGGCGCAGAAGGCCTTGTCGCCGGCTCCGGTGAGGACGACCGCCCGCACCTCCTCCGAGGCTTTGGCGAGCT
>DASTHF010000209.1:0-6386 GCA_035605615.1 Solirubrobacterales bacterium | reverse complement strand
CCGGCCCGCCGGCGACGTGGACCTCGACCAGCAGGCCGCGGGCCAGCTCGGGCCGCTTGCCGATGAAACGGGTCAGCTCCCGGAGCGCCGCCCGCAGCCCGTGGCGCCAGGTCGGCTCGGCGGCGGCGGCGCGGAGCAGCTCATCGCAGAGGCGATCGAGATGGGCCGCGTGGGCGGCCCAGTAGCACTCGGCCTTGTTGGCGAAGTGCCGGTAGAACTGGGCGCGGTAGCCGCCGTAGCGGTCCAGCACGTCCTGGACCGAGGTCTCGCGGTAACCGAGCGCGCCGCAGGTCTCGAGCATCGCCTCCATGATCCGCTCGCGCTGGGTGGCCGCCTGGCGCTGCTGCTCTTTTCCCAGCCGCACCAGTTCCCCGCGCGGCGTGCGCGCCCTCCCGTCGCCCGCTTTCCCCTGACCCGCCATGCTCCGGAAACGATAATACTTCGATTTGAAAACGCAATCTTCTGTGGAGTATCTTCATCCCATGGCGCCATTGCCGGAGCACCTGATGCCCGGGCCGGCCGGCCGCAGCCCGCTGCCGCGCACGGTGATGGCCGAACATCAGCGCGAGCGCGTCCTCGAGGCGGCGATCGGCGTCTTCGCCAAGCGCGGCTACCAGGAGACGACGATCGACCACATCGTCGCCGCCGCCCGCATCGGGGTCGGCAAGTTCTACGAGCTCTTCGACGGCAAGGAGGACTGCTTCCTGCAGGCCTACGACCGGATCGTCGCCGCGGCGCGGGATCGGATCGCGACAGCGATTTCGAGCGAAGCCGCGTGGCCGGAGCAGGTGCTAGCCGTCCTCCGCACGCTCCTGGAGCTGATCGCGGAGCAGCCGTTGCAGGCGCGGATCGCGCTGGCGGAGGTCCAGACCGCGGGCCCCGCCGCGCTGGCCCGCTACGAGCAGACGCTTGCCGGCACCGCCAACCTGCTCCGCGAGGGTCGTGCGATCGGCGGGATCGCCGCGGAACTGCCGCCCACCTTCGAGGACGCGATCGCCGGCGGCCTCGCCTGGCTGCTCCAGCAGCGGGTGGTTTCCGGCGAGCCTGTCTCGCAGGAGGAGCTGCTGCCCGAGCTGGTCGAGCTGGTGCTCGAGCCGTACGTGGGCGAGAGACAGGCGGCGCGTCTCTTGGCCTCGGCAAGCGGCGTCTCAGCCGGCTGATCCAGGCGGCCGCGCCGCCCGGGGGGCCCGACCGCCTTCGACCGGGCCGCCGCCTGCCCGAAGTTGCGCTTACGCGCGTGGCCGGGGAGGAGGTGGGAGATGTCTGAGCCTGGCGGCGGCGCCGTCCGCCAGCCGAGCCCGGCTCTCGACGATCGCATCCGTCACGCGGTCATCGAGCTCGTGATCGAGCGCGGCTACGAGGGAACCAGCATCGCCATGATCTGCGACCGCGCCGGCCTGGATCGGGCCGAGTTCGATCGCCGCTTCAAGGACAAGGAAGACTGCGTCCTGCAGGTGCTCGACGAGGGCATCAGGCGTTTCGCCGCCGTCGTCTTTCCCGCCTATGAGGCTCGCGAGGAGTGGCGGAAGGGTCTGCGCGCCGCCGCCTATGCCGCCGCCCGCTGGGTGCGGGACAACCCTCGCTACATCTACTTCGGCACCCTGATGATGAACGGCGCCACCGAGCTGGCGCGCACCCACCGCGACATGGCGCTCCAGATGTTCGCGCCGATCGTCGACGACGGCCGCGCCGAACTGGACGACCCCGATTCGATCTCGCCGGCCACCGCCATGACGGTGATCGGCTCGATCTACCAGTCGCTGATCAAGGAGGTCGCGAGCCGCGGCACCACCGAGACGGCCGAGAGCTTCGTGCCGCAGTTGATGTGCATAGCCGTACGCCCCTACCTGGGCGACGAGGCCGCCCTCGAAGAGCTGCGCATCCCGCCGCCGCCCGAGCCAGGGGAGGGAGGAGGCTGACGCCGCGAAGACAAAGACGTCCACAAGGCGTGTCCGGTGTGCAGGGCGGTCTCCTGCGCCGGTATCTTCCAGCCGTGGCCAAGCGCGAACCGGCAGGGGAGGGCTCCGGCTCGGGTCTCCATCGGCTGCCTCCCGGGCGGCACGGATTGGCGCGCGAGTTCGTCGTCAAGAACCAGCGCGATCGCCTCACGGCCGGGATGATCGCCGCCGTCGCCGAGCACGGCTACAACGACGTCACGATCAGCCAGGTCGCCGCCGCCGCGGGTGTCTCGCGCCGCACCTTCTACACCTACTTCTCCTCCAAGGAGGAGTGCTTCCTCGCCACCTACGACGTGATCGCGATGCACCTCTTGGAAAGCGCGCGCGCGGCGGCCGAGCCGCACGAGGAGTGGCCCGAGCGGGTCAGCGCCAAGATCGCCGCCGTGCTCGAGACCTTCGCCGCCAACCCGGACCTGGTCCGCTTCTACCTGATCGCGCCGCCGCGGGCCGGCAACGAGATCGCCGAGCGTTCCGTTCTCTCGGCCAGGCGGATCCTCGCCGAGCTGACTCACGAAACGCCAGACGACGCGCGCAAGCCCTCCGAGGCGGTGGAGAAGGCGCTCGTCGGCGGCATGGCGTCGCTGGTCGCCCGCAAGGTCGAGGCGGGGGAGGGGGAGCGCCTCCCCGACCTCCTGCCCGACCTGGTCGAGCTCTTCCTCGCGCCCTACCTGGGGCGGGAGGCGGCGGCCCAGGTTGCCCGCGACTCTTCTTAGAAAACCACCTCGCTTGCATTCGTAGACGCGATCCTCTACGCTTCTCCCCGCTCCAGGGAGGAGCAGGGAATTGCCACCTATTCGGCCGAGGCCCGGCCCAGACCCTCAGGGAATGGCAGGGCAGCGGTAGGAAGGAGCAGGAGACGTGGTAAGCCGCACGACGGCGTCGTCTTGGACGACCGGACCCCAGCGAGGGCTCGATTCCATGTCCCAATCCGCGGCCACCCGCTTCGCTCCCCCTCGAGGACATCGCACCACCACCCTCCGACCCTCGCCCGTGGCGGGCGTCGGGACTACTCGCCGGGGAGTCCCGGCCCTATACGCCACTCACATCTGGCCGGCCCGGGAAGCCGGCCGCAAGGAGGAGAACAACTGATGCACCGCCTCAGACACCCGATCCGCTCCATCACCGAGCCTTACGGCAAGGCCGGCCTCACGGTCGCGATCCTCGCCTTGGTTCTCGCCACCACCGGCGCCGCCTTCGCTGCCGCCGGCCTCAACTCCAAGCAGAAGAAGGAAGTAGTCAAGATCGCCAAGAAATACGCCGGCAAGCCGGGAGCGACTGGTGCGACTGGTCCAGCAGGCCCCGCCGGCGCCAACGGCACCAATGGCAAAAACGGCAAAGAAGGCCCCCAGGGCCCCGAAGGCAAAGAAGGCTCCCCCTGGACCGCCGGTGGCACCCTGCCCTCGAAAGCAACCGAGACCGGCGTTTGGACGACTCCGACCGTACTTGACGAAAACAACCCAACCCGCTTTCCACTCTCCTTCACCCTGCCCCTCGCCGCTCCGCTGCTCGATGAAGAAGCAGGGGAATCTGATGGCTGCAACGAACCCGAAGCCACCCGCACCCTCATTTGCCAGGTCCACTTCATCCTCGCCAGCGGCGAAGAAGAGCTTCGGTTTCGTGGCACGGTTACTACAGCCGCACAGTCCGTCTGTCTCGGCTCCGTCGAAGAACCGAAGGCGAAACCGGGCAACCTCTGCGTGTACACGGGTCCCGTTTTTCTCAACGTCAGATTCAAGGGATTTGTCCCACCCATCGGCGTTGGCGCTCCCGGGGCGGGGCAGTCCGGTGCTGACCTGGTTCTCGAAGGCAATGAAGCACCCAGGCTCGCGGCCGGCGGTAGCTGGGCGGTGACCGCCCCATAGCCGCGACCGCCTGACTCAAGCATCGCTCCCTGGGCGGCGGGCGCCCAGGGAGCCCAGCACCTACGCCAACCAACGACAACACTCACACCAGACACACCATCACATGCACCACCATCCAGAGAAAGGCATGCACGTGACTCACGCAGAGCACTCAACGAAGGCACCGCGGACCAACGCCGGTTCCTTCGCTCGACTCCGTGCCTTCCTCTCCGCCCAGGGGAGTGGTACGCCTTCGCCCGCCCCCGGCGCTCTCGCCCGCCTCGCCCTCACCACCCTTTTGCTTCTCTGCGTCCTCGCCCTCGCCGCAACGCCGGCCTTCGCCAAGCAGACCCACATCTTCAAAGCCTCCTTCGGCTCCGCCGGCTCCGGCGACGGCCAGCTCTCCCTTTCCTCAGCCCCGCTCGTCGAGAAGGGGGCCGTCGGCCGCAGCGGCGTCGCGGTCAACGACACCACCCATGACGTCTACGTCGCCGACACCGAAAACCACCGCGTCGTCGAGTTCTCCGAATCGGGAACCTTCATCCGCGCCTTCGGCGCCGACGTCGGCGGCGCCGGCGTCGACACCTGCACCTCCGGCTGCGCCGCCGGCGCCTCGACCGCCTCGCCCGGCGGCTTCCAAGCCCCCACCTTCATCGCCGTCGACAACGCCGCCCTCAGCCCCTCCAAAGGCTACGTCTACGTCGCCGACGCCGCCGCCAAGCTCGTTTCCAAGTTCGATTCTGAAGGCAATCTCATTGCCAGCTGGGGCAGCGGTGGCCAGCTCGACGGCTCCGCCGCCACCGGCGGACCCTTCACCCTCATCGACGGCATCGCCGTCGATGGCTCAGGGCGCCTCCTCGTCTACGACGGCGCCGAAACCACCCACAACTGGTTCCAGGTCGCCCAGGACGGGACCGCCGAACCGACGATCAAGGTCGAACGCGAATCCTTCCCCTCCGGCATCGCCGTCGACGGCCTCGGCAACCTCTACAAGGTCCAGGGCTTCGGCCAGGTCGAGAAGTACAGCTCTTCCGGCGCCGACCTCGGGTTGGTGGCTGCCGGCTCTCAGACCGCTCCGGACTCCGGCTTCGCGATCGACCCGGCAAGCAACGACATCTATGTCGACGTTGGCGGCGCCGAGATCCAGCACCTGGCTCCCTCCTGCGCGTCGGGATCGACCTATCCCTGCCCGCTCGCCGACTCCTTCGGCTCCGCCCAGATCTCCAACGGCGGCGGCGTCGCCGCCGACGAAAACGGCGCCGTCTACGCCGCCGACGCCGGCCACTCCCGTATCGACGCCTTCGAAGCGGTGATCATCCCGGACACCACCACCCAGGCCGCGACCGAACTCGAGCAGCGCATCGCCACCCTTAACGGCCACGTCGACCCCGCCGGCGGCGGCGAAGTCACCTCCTGCCGCTTCGCCTACGTCGAAGCCGCCCACTACGAACCCAAAGCCGCCGACCCCTACAGCGCCGGCGCAACCCACGCCTGCTCCCCCGTCACCCCCTACGCCGCCGCCAAAGACGTTTCCGCCGCCCTCACCGGCCTCGCGCCCGACACCGCCTATCACTTCCGCCTCGAAGCCGCCAACGCCACCAACACCTTCAACGTCGGCGCTGACGAAACCTTCACCACCACTGGGCCGCCCCTCGTCAAAGAAGAGCACGTCACCGACATCGAGCCGAAGACGGCGACCCTGCGCGCCGTCGTGAATCCCTCCGGCTACATAACCCACTACCACTTCGAATACGGCAAGACCTCCGCCTACGGCTCCACGACCACCTCCGAACTGCTCCCTGGCTCCGCCCACGCCGATGAACCGGTCCAGGCCGCCATCGCCGGCCTCGAAATCGGGACCCCCTACCACTTCCGCGCCGTCGCCGAAAGCGAATGCGAACCGCTCGCCAACCCCGGCCACGTCTGCGTCGAACCAGGCTCAGATGTCGAATTCGAAACCCTCCCGCCGATCTCGATCCGCGACTTCACCACCCAGACCGTCGGCCCCGAACTCGTCGAGCTCAAAGCCGAACTCGACGGCAACGACTCGCTGACCAAGACCCACTGGGAAATCTGCCTCGGCGAAGACACGAGCTACTCCACGGAATGCGTCGAAGGCGAACTAAAAGCCGGCTCGAGCAGCTTCGAACCGATCAAAGCCACCTTCACCGGCCTCCAGCCCAACACCACCTACCACTACCAGCTGGTCGCTGAAAACGAATACACGACTCCCGGTCGCCTCGTCGAAACCCAAGACGCCGAATTCACCACCGAACTCTCCGGCGCCGAACAACGCGCCGCCGAACTTGCGGAATGCCCCAACGTCGCCCTGCGCGAAGAAGACAACTCCACCTCCCTCCCCGACTGCCGCGCCTACGAGATGGTCAGCCCGCCCTACAAGTCCGGCTACGGGGTCGAGGGCAGCATCAACCTCTCCCCCACCGGAGAACGGGCCTTGTTCGAAACCAAAGGCCTCTTGAGCCAGTCCAGGTTTGACGGAGACCTTGAAGCCAGGAATCCACCTGGCAGAAGGGAACCCATCAAACCATGCCACGACCGAAGAAGTACCCCGATGAGCTGTTGGACC
>DASTHF010000176.1:0-2755 GCA_035605615.1 Solirubrobacterales bacterium | reverse complement strand
AACCGCCCTCAGCGGGGGGGTCGGCTTGCGGGCCGGGGCCGTGGCCCGGCGGGCGGTTGCGGCGGCGGCCATCAGGCCTCCCCTCCGGCGCTGGCGGCGATCTTCACGGCAGCGCGCAGGTGCGCGGACTTGGAACGCGGGTTGGCGGCGACCTCGGTGGCGCCGGGCGCCACCGCGCGCCGCGTCAGCAGCTCGGCTTCGGGCTCGCGGCCGCAGACGCAGACCGGCAGCTCCGGCGGGCAGACGCAGCCGCGCGCCCGCGCGGCCAGGAAGCGCTTGACGCGACGGTCCTCGAGCGAGTGAAAGGAGATCGCGGCGAGGCGGCCGCCGACCGGCAGCATCTCCCAGGCCGTGGGCAGCGCGTCGTCGAGCGAGTCGAGCTCGCCGTTGACGGCGATGCGGATCGCCTGGAAGGTGCGCTTCGCCGGATGGCCGCCGCCGAAGCGGGCCGATGCCGGCATCCCCGCCTTGACCGCCGCGACCAGCTCCGAGGTGCTGCGCAGCGGCCGGCGCCGCACGATCTCGCGGGCGATCCCGCCGGCGTAGCGCTCCTCGCCGAAGTGGCGCAGCGCCTGGGCGATCCGAGCCTCGGGCCACTCGTTGACGACGTCGGCGGCGCTCAGCTCCTGCCGTGTGTCCATCCTCATGTCGAGCGGCGCGTCGTAGGAGTAGGAGAAGCCGCGCTCGGCGGCGTCGACCTGCATCGAGGAGATCCCGAGGTCCATGTAGACCATGTCCGGGTGGAGGCCTTCGCCGCGCAGGGCGCGAAGCCCTGCTGCGTAGTCGGCCGAGACGAAGCGCGTCCGGCAGGGCGCCGCGGCGGCGAAGCGCTCGAAGCGGGCCGCGGCGGCGGGGTCGCGGTCGATCGCGACCAGCGTCCCGGCCGGCCCGATCCGCTCGGCGACAAGGCGCGCGTGGCCGCCGGCGCCGAAGGTGCAGTCGACCGCCGTCTGGCCCGGCTCGGGGGCCAGCAGCTCGATCAGCTCGGTGGCGAGGACTGGCTCGTGCTCGGTGGCCATGAGTAGAAGGTTTGCGCCGTTCAGGGCGCGGCTTCGCGCCCCCCGCTGCCAGGGCTCGGCGATCGCGACTCGCTGCGCCGCGGCCCCCATCTCACCCCGTCGCTCCGCTCGATGCCAGGCCCTCGGCGATCTCCGGCGCGGAGGCGTCCAGCTCCGCCTCCTGCTTCGCCCAGGCCTCCGCGTTCCAGATCTCCAGGTACTCGCCGGCGCCGATCACCACGCAGGGGCCGGAGAGGCCGGCGTGCTCGATCAGCGGCCGCGGGATGCGGACGCGCCCGGCGGAGTCGAGCTTCTCGTCGAAGGAGCCGCCGTGGAAGCGGCGGCGCAGGCGGCGCGCGTCGCCGCCGAAGGGGCTGTGGGGAGAGAGGAAGCGCTCGGAGAGCCGCTCGAACTCCTCGGTCGTGTGCACCCAGACGCAGGGATCGAAGCCCTTGGAGAGAACGATGCCGTCGGCGAGCGCCGCGCGGAACCGGGAGGGCACGGTGAGGCGGTCCTTGGAGTCGAGGCTGTGCTCGTAGAGACCCCGAAATGCCATTCCCGTGGGTTCCTTTCTCGCGCCGGCCTAGAAGGAGTTGGGACCGGAGTGATGAGGTGGGAGGAGCCTCACCACCCCGGTCCTGGGCTTCAACTCGCGGGCAACATACCCCACTTCCTCCCACTTTGCAACACCAAATGGGCAGGTGCCCCTCGCGCAACCCACGTTGCAGGCCGCCTCTCGGAGCAGTGGAGCCGAATCTCAGAAGCCGCTGAGCAGCGTGCCCGCGTTGGCGAAGAGGGCGGCGGCGATCATCAGGAGGACCGAGGGGACGAGCACGAGGGCGACGACGAGCTGGATCTTCGGCGCGGCCCGGGCGGCCCGTTCCTCGATCGCGCGGCGCTGGTCGCGGCGCAGCGCGGCGGCCTGGCGCCGCAGCTGATCGGCGAGCGGCGAGCCGAAGCGCCGCGAGCGCTCGATCGAGGCGCAGAGAGTCGCGACCTCGCTGCCGGCGACGCGACCGCGCAGCGAGCGCAGCGCCGCGGGCAGCGGCGTCCCGCAGGTGAGCTCGGCGACGGTCACGCGCAGCTCGTCGGCGAGCGGGCCCCTGCCGGCGGCGGCGATCTCCGCGAAGCCGGCCGCCACGCCGCGGCCCGAGGCGGAGCCGACCGCCAGCAGGTCGAGGGCGTCGGGAAGCGCCGCGAGCAGGCGCCGGCGGCGACGGCGCGCCTCGCGCTCGAGCAGCGCGTCGGGGGCGACGAAGCCAGCCGCGGGCAGCGCCGCGGCGACCAGCAGCGAGAGGCGGCCGGGCGCCGCCGGCGCCGCCGCCCAAGCCATCAGGCCGCCAGCCGCGGCACCGGCCAGCTTGGCCAGGAGAACGGCGCTCAAGGGCAGGCGCGAGGCGAGCCCCGCTCGGGCGAGGCGGTCGGGCAGCCCGAGCAACGCGGCGGGATTCATTCCGCGACCCGGGCGAGGCGGCGGATCGCCATGAAGCCGCCGAGCTGGAACGCCGCGGCCAGCCCGAGCAGCGCCGCCGAGATCGGCGAGTACAGCAGCTTCGCCAGGAAGCCCGGCTGGAGCAGCTCGGCGAAGAGGGCGCCGCCGCTCGGCATCGCGACGACGAGCAGGCCGGTGAAGCGCGCCTGCGCGGTCGCCGAGCGCGCCTCCTCGGCGACCCGGTCGCGCTCCGCCGCCCCGGCGCCGAAGCGGCGCAGGAGACCGGCCAGGTCGCCGCCGGCGAGGCGCTGGCTGAGCAGCGCCG
>DASTHF010000151.1:0-6825 GCA_035605615.1 Solirubrobacterales bacterium | reverse complement strand
GCCGTCGGCGAAGTACCAGAGGATCGCGTTCGACTCGCCTAGCGGACGGCCGTCATCGAGCACAACCGTCGGCACGTTGAGCGAGGGGCTGAGCCCGCCGAGCACCTCGGCCCGATCCGCGTGGTCAACGACCGAGAGCTGCCGCCGCTCGAACTCAATGCCGAGCAGGCTCAATAGCAGCCGCACCTTGTAGCAGTTGCCAGAAACGGGGCTGTCAAAGAGCAGCACCGTCATTGGTCGCCAGAGACCGCCGAGACACCTTCCGGAGAACACCAGATCCGGTCGAAGAGATCGCCGTCCAGCGGCACGAGCCAGACCTCTCGAATCCGGCGGTGCTCGGGGTCGACGCGATAGATGCCGAACGTCTGCCAGGAGACCTGCTCGCCACCCAGTACCGCCATCCCCTCTACAAACTGCGCAACCGCATCACCGTCGGAGATCACCTCGCCAGGGTTCATGCGCATCGTGGCGTTGGCGAGCTGGCGGCGTCTTTCGAAGTAGTCGATCACCTGCTTGATGCCGCGGTGGTCTCCGGCGATCGGGCTCTTGCCCAGAACGTGCCAGACGATGCCCTCGGCGAGCAGCTCGACGACCGCATCGATCGATCCGCCCGCGTACATCTCACCCTGGCGTCGATGCAGCTCGCCGACCAGCTCCAGGGGTGAGATGTCTTCGGGCATCCCTCGCTTTGTATCTCAAGAACGACGGCCGAAGTAGTCCATCCAGGAGCGATCTGTTGGCAGGGGCCGAACCAGCGTGAGAGGTAGGTAGGCACGGGCGGAGGCGCGCAGCAGCCGCTCGACGCGCCGGCTTGGATCCTCCAGGCGCAGGACGGCACGCAAGTCCTCGCCCATCAGCGCCAGCAGCATCTGCCGCCCCAGGCCCCTGGCCGGACGCGGAAACCAGCGCGTCGTCCAGTCCTTGAAGAATCGGTCAACGACCCTGCGGCCGTCGTCGGTGTAGCGCCAGTGCTCACGCTCGTATTCGAGCATCCAGCGCCAGAGCTCGTCGGCCGTCGCCGGCAGGCCGCCGAGCGGCATCTGCTCGGCGACGCCGCGCCAGAAGCGCCAGCTCGCCTCGCGCTGGTTGGCCGTGAGCGGATCGAACCCGAGATGCCGCCCAATCCGCTCGGCCTCGAATATCAGTGTCGCCAGCGTGTAGAGCTTTTGCTCGTCGGTGATCGGGAAGCGCGCGTGGATCTGCTCCATTCGGTTGATCGCCGCGCGACCCCGCGGGCTCGAGTGGCCCCAACGGAAGAACGCGCCGAACAGGGCCAGCGTGTCGTCGGTGCGACGTGCGACGTCACGCAGGTTCTCGCCACCGCCACCCCGGTAGATGATGCGGGCGATACTCGGCACGGCAACTTGGCGCGAGAAGCCGACCAGATAGGCGGCGTGGACGGCGATCGGGTCGCCATAGAGCACCTCGAAGGTGAGCCGAGCCGCCTCCTCGTTGTCCTCGACCGCGTCCAGGTGGGCGATCCGTCGCCTGATCGCATAGCCGAGCTCGCGGCTCATCGCTCTACCGTTCCTGCCAGCGCCGCTCCATCGCCCGGAGCATCTGCGGGTAGACGACCAGGTGCCGGAACGGCTTGATCGCGGCCATGTAGGCGTTACCCAGGAGGCCGTTCGGCTTCACGTAGACCGCCATCTGACCGCGGTGGCCGCCGGCCCCCGTCGGAACCCAACCGAGATGGAGGACGCCGTGCATGGTTCGGTTTGCGATCTCCGCGGCGAACTCATTGTCGGTCAGGTAAAGCGAGGTGAACGGGAGCGTCTCGAATTTCGGCCCCGGCGCAGCGAGCAGGTCGGCGGGCAACCGCTCGCGAAGGGTCGCCACCCTCGATCCGAGTCCTGAGTCGGGGTGGTCCAGGCCTAACAGGCCGCCGAGCTTCCAACGCAACGACCACAGCGCCCGCGTCGGGCGCGACGGGGTCTTCGCCGGATCGGCTGAGGCGAACCCCTCGACGAGGATCGGGAACTCGTCGGCTCGACCGGGCGTCGGCAGCGCCCAGACGTCCTCGAGCCGAAAGTCGGGGACGATCTCGTGGATACGCCAGGGCCGGGAGACGTGGGCAGTATTCGGCAGCTTCATCTCGATCTGCCTCTTCGCTCACTACTCATCGCTCGCCTCCGGGGCAGTCGCCGCTAGTTCGAGCAGGTGAGGAGCGGCACCGCGGTGAACGTTGCCGAGCGCGGCCCAGACCACCGACGCCGTCCTGTGCATCTCGTACCGAAGGAACGTGGTCATCATCAAGCGCGAGTCGTGCAGCCGCCAAACCATGTGACCGCTGAACAGCGTGGATCGCGCTTCGAGACGAAGCAACTCGGGCTCAGACGCCGCTATCCCCCAGCCGAAGACGTAGTCGGGAGAGACCCACGGACCGAGGCGAAATCCAAGGATCCAGCGGTGTGCGAGCAAGCCAGACCGGCGGCCCGCCACGGGTAGGCGCTCGAAGCCGTCGCGTGCCCATCGCTCGGCCGAGCGTCGGTCCGCCGGCCTCCTCGCAACCTCGAAGGCGTCGGCGTAGTCGGGTGACGCGATGGCGGCTGGAGGCTTCTCAGTCACCGCGACACGGTGAGCCCTATCTCTCGTGTTTGGCTTTGCGCTCGGGTGTCTGTCGCCCGTCATTCAGTGACCTCCGCGGGATCCATCTGCATCCATACGGCAGCGTATGGAGAGACGTTATCATCGGCGCCAGGAGGGTCAACAGACCGAAGGCGATCGACAAGCGATGGCAACTACACAGACCCCACGCGCCCGCTGGGTCGAGGAGGGCCTGCGCGCGCTCGGCGGCGGCGGGCCGGAGGCCGTGCGGATCGAGCCGCTCGCGCGGGCGCTGGGCGTCAGCAAGGGCGGGTTCTACTGGCACTTCGAGGACCGGCAGACGCTGCTCGAGGAGATGCTGGACACGTGGGAGCGCACCGGGGTAGACGAGGTGATCGAGGCCGTTGAGGCCGAGGACGGGGACGCGAGGTCGAGACTGAAGCGGCTGTTCGCGCTGGCCTCCGCTTCAGGCGGTGAGCTTTTGAAGGTCGAGCTGGCGATCCGCGACTGGGCCCGGCGCGACAAGGCGGTCGCCCGGCGACTGCGGCGGGTTGACAACAGGCGAATGGACTACATGCGCTCCTTGTTCGGAGCGATCTGCGAGGACGACGACGATGTCGAGGCTCGCTGCCTGCTGGCCTTCTCGCTGTTCATCGGCGGCCATTTCGTCAGCGCCGATCATGGCGGGCGCAGCCGGGCAGAGGTGCTGGAGCTGACCCTGGAGCGGCTCACGCGATAGGGCCTGACGGCTTCCGCCCTTCAGGCTGGCCACTCCGTGAATATGGCCGCTGGGTTCGGCTCACGGCTCGCCTCCCCCGTCGGCGCGCTCCACGCCGACCGAGGCGCCGTTGGCCAGGCGGAATTCGAGCAGCCCTGGGTCTTCACCGCCCTCTGCGACAAAGGTCTGCGTGTCGGCAGGGTCGAGGAAGAAGCCCTGCCCGCCGTCGATCACGACGCTGATCGCCGTATCGTCGGGGGGCAGCGTCTCGACGCGACGCAGCTCGCCGGCGAGGCCGCAGCCGAAGAACTCTCCGTAGAAATTCAGGGTCACCTTGATCGGCGAGCCGATGAGTCCCTGCAGGCGAACGAGCGCCTCGGTGAACTCGATCGGTCGCAACAGCTCCATGTCGCGCAAAGGCAGCGGCATCACGAACTGCCCCCCCTCTCGAGCAACTCCCTCACCCGCGCCTTACCCTCTGAGAGGCAGCGCTGGAGCTTCGCGTAGCTCCAACCGCGGAGCTCGCGGATCTCCGCGTGGGTGCAACCGAGGCCGAGGAGGATCAGCGCCGTCCGCTCATCTGGCTTCAGCTGCTCGATCAGCTCTGCCGCCCGCCTTGTCTCCTCACGGCGCTCTGCCAGCTCGGCCGTGCCGAAGTGATCATCGGGAATCGCCTCCAAGGCCTCGTCTGTCTGGTCACGAGCACTCATCCGATGGCGGGACTCGCGCGCGGCCACCTTGCGCCCGATCGCCCAAGCGCAGCGCTTGGTGACCAGCATCATCCAGCGCAGGGCGTCTTCGCCAGGCGGTCCCTCGTAGAAGCGGAGAAACTGAACGCAGGCATCGCTCAGGGCGTCCTCGGCGTCGGCGGGCCGGCGTGAGTGCGAGCGCGCCTGGCGCATCAACCGGCCCCGCTCCGTACGGAGCAGCCGGTCGAGCATCTTGGCTCGACGCTCTCTCTCAGCTCTCGGGCTCTGCGGCTGGGGGGCCATGCGCCCGCCCCCGCACGCGCAGCGTGCGATCCTCGGGGCGGCGTGGCCCCCCAGGCGCTGCCAGGGCTACCTCTCCGGCTCAGCGGAAGAGGCGCATCGCCCGCTCGGCGCTCTTCGCTCGCTGCTTGCCGAGCCGCTTCTGGATGCGGGCGAGGCGGCGCTCGGCCTGCTGGCGCTCGCGCCGCCGGGCCGCCTCGCGCGGTTTCGGCCCGAGCGGATGCCCGCTGGTGGCGGTGATGCCGTTGCGCTGGCGGTAGCCGTAGATCAGATCGACGCCTTCATTCCACAACGCCGCCTTCAGCGGCTCCTTCGGCCGCGGGCCGAGGCTCTCGGCGATCAGCTTGGTCGGGCGCAGGCGCTCGGCGGCCACCTCGCGGCGGCGCAGCTGCGTCAGGCGCTCGGCGACCAGAGCCAGCTCGGCCCGCTCGGCGCCGCTCAGCCCAACCGGCCGCCGCGCCTCGGCGGAGACCTGCGCCGCGAGGCCCTGACGCTCCTCGCGGAGTCGATCCAGCTGTCCCGAGGTGAGCCTCTCGCCGCTCTGGGTGCGCGCGAGCTCCCCGCGATCGGGACGGCGCTCGCCGGCCAGCGCCTCGCGGCGACTTGCCAGCTCGGCGAGACGCTTTTCAGCGGAGGCGATGCGGCGCTCCAGCGCCTCGAGCCGTTCGGCGGCAGGCGAGGGCTCGCGCTCTGCCGCCGCGCGGCTCTCCAGCTCCGCCCGGCGCCGGGCCAGCTCGTGTGCCGGCTTTGCCTCGATCCGCTTGCGCATCCCGACCTCCACCGCCGCGTACTCATCGGCCGCGCGCTCCGCCCCGGCGCGCAGCTCGTGCGCGGTGTCCTCCACCATCCGCGTGCCTGGCCCCAGCTCGGGATCGGTCAGCTCGGAGGCCGCGACCCCGTAGGCGGTGGTGGCCTCGCGGGCGCGGGAGACGGCGACGACGAACTCCTCGCGGCTGATCTCGGCGTCGAGCAGCGAGAAGGCGGTGTCGAAGGTCTTCGACTCGGTGCTATAGGTGGTGAGGGCGTAGGCGTGCTGGATCGCCGGCTCGCCTGAGCGCGTCCTGCGCTCCAGGTAGCGGCGCTCGAGCGTCGCCCGCTGCGCTTCGGCACCGAGGCGCTGCAAGTGCAGGCGCTGCTCGGATTGCTCGACACCGATCACCTCCCAGCGCTCCCGGTTGGAGACCTCGGGGGTATTGACGCGGGTGACGACGCGGTCGCCGACCGCGAACTCCTGCTCGCCGACCCGCACCGCCTTCTCCGCCAGCCGGCCTTCGGCACGCAGAAGCTCGCGCGCCTTCTCGTTCAGCTCGGCGACGTCGCGCGTGCGCCGTGCGATCATCACCGCGTCCTCGCCGGAGGCGAAGCTGCGGTGCCAGTCGAGCACCTGCGCGTCCAGCGCCTCCTCCAGGGAGTCGGCGATCACCAGCCGCTCACGCATCCGCAGCAGGTCGAGGGCGTCCGAGCCGCGGCCCTCGTGGGCGAGCTTCACCATGTGACGGTCGATCGGGTCGCGCTGGCGGCGGATCTCGGTGAGCACGGCCGGCTCGATCTCGTTGGTCAGGTGGCCGTAGAGGCCGCCCGGGCCGACGGCCCCGATCTGGCGCGGGTCGCCGATCAGGACGAGCTTGCCGTCGCAGCCCTCGGCCAGCTCGGCGAGGCGGACGGCGTGCGGGGTCGAGGTCGTCGAGGACTCATCGACGAGGATCACCGTCCTCGGAGGCAGCGGCGGCAGACCGCGCTCGGCCATCTCCTCGACGCGGATCAGGAAGGCGGTGATCGAGGTCGCCGGGACGCCAGCGTCGGAGAGCTCGCCCGAGGCACTGCGCGCGGTGGCGACGCCGATGCCCCGGTAGCCGGCCGCCGCCCACGCCTCCCGGGCCGCCGCGAGCGCCGTGGTCTTGCCCGAGCCCGGCAGCGCCGCCACCGCGACGACCCGCTCGCCGCCGGTGGCGAGGCGGCGCACCATCTGAGCCTGCTCGGCGCTCAGGTAGCGGTGGCGGTCGAGCACTGCTTCGAGGGTGGCGCCGTCGACCACCGCCGCGCCCGCGCGCTCCCCCTCGCGCGCCACCGCCATGAAGCGCTGCTCTGCCTCCCACAGCCGCGGGGTCGTGTAGTAGGTGGCATCGAGCGCTCCGGCGCCGCGGTGGACCTCGACCACTCGCTCGCCGGCCAGCAGCGAGTCAACCGCCGCCTCCAGCGAGCGGGCGTCGGTGCCCTCGCTCAGCTGGTTGGCCAGCGCGCAGAGCAGCTCGCGGCGATCAAAGTGAGAGTGGTGGGCCTCCAGCTCGGCGAGAGCGTTGTCGAGGTCGGCGGGGCCGATCGCCCGCGGCTCGCGGCGGCGCGCCCGGGCGACCATCTGACCAATCGAGTCGGGAGTCAGCTCGAACTCGGCCGCGCGCGAGACCCACTCGGCGCGCTGGTTGTCGGGGTCGACTCCGTAGTCCTTCGCCTCGCGGGTGCGGTAGGCGGCTACCGCCGCAGCTGCGGGCGAGCTGACGCCGCGCTCGGCCAGCGCCGCGGCGATCTCTGCCCGCCGCTGGGAGAAGTGCTCGATCACCGGCCGGTCGATCC
>DASTHF010000143.1:0-9963 GCA_035605615.1 Solirubrobacterales bacterium | reverse complement strand
CGCGGCGGATCGTTTCGCCACCCAGCCAGTGGAACGGTTCGGGCGGGACGCGCCGGGGGGAGGGGTCGACGAAGGCGAGGCGGGAATGCTCATCGCGACGGTCGAGGGCAAGCGAGGCGAGGGCACGGCCGACCATGTAAGTGGGGCCGACGCCATTGCCGGTGAAACCGGCGGCGGCGAAGGCGCGCCCGCCCCGCAGCGGCACGACGATCGGCAGGTGGGTGGGCGAGACGTCGATCGGCCCGCCCCAGGCGTGGGTGAGGCGACGTCCCGCCAGCATTGGGAAGTAGTCGCGGAGCCGGGCGGCGGCGGCCACGACGACCTTCGGGTCCAGCTCGGCCCGGCCGTTCAGCCGCGCGCCCGGCGCGATCCGGCCGCCGCCCCAGCCGAAGGCGATACGGCCATCCCGTGTGGTGCGGAAGTAGTCGATCAGCGAGCGGCTGTCGGTGACGCACTCGCCGCCGGTCCAGCCAAGCTCTTCCAGCACGTCGGGCACCGGCTCGGTGAGGACGATGTGGGAGGAGGTGACCGTGAGCGCGTTGCGCAGCGGCGCGTGCGGCGCCTTCGCGGCACCGCCGACCGCGATGATCGCCGCGCTGGCGCGAACCCGGCCGCCGGCCGTCAGCGCCACCACCTCGCCGGGACGGTTCTCCAGCCGCGTGACAGGGGAGCGCTCGTAGATCTCCGCGCCGGCCGCCATCAGGCGCGCCCGCAGGCCCAGAGCCAGCCGCGCCGGCTGCACGGTCGCCGCGCCGGGGTAGAGAGCGCCGCCGCGGAAGGCGGGCGAGGCGCAGCGGGCGGCCACCTCGGCGGCGCCCAGCTCGCGTCCCGCGGCGCCTACTCCCAGCTCGCGGCAGGCCGCCACCGCCTCCTCCCAGGTCCCGTCCTGGGCAGCCGCGGTCGAGACCTGGAGGTAGCCGCCACGACGGAACCAGGCATCGACTCCCTGCTCTTCGCAGAAAGCCCCCACGCCGTCGACCGCAGCTTGCGCGGCGCGCGCCACCGCCAGCGCCGCCGCGTCGCCCCAGCGCTCGCGCATGTTCGGCAGCGAGAACCACATCGCGTTGCAGAAGCCGCCGTTGCGGCCGCTCGGGCCGTGGCCGCAGCGCCCAGCCTCGAGCAGGACGACCCGCGCCCCGGGCTCCAGCTTCTTCAGATGCCAGGCCGTCCACATGCCGGCATAGCCACCGCCGATCACGACGACGTCCGCAACAAGCTCACGGTCCAGCGGCGGCGCGGGATCGACCTCGCCCGCCTCCTCCATCCAATAGCCGAGCACGTTGTGCTTCATCGGCCATACCGAGTCTGGCAGGTGGTCCAAGGGGCGAGGGTGGGGAGCCCCGCCGACCCCGCGTAGACTCGATTCGATGGCGGATCGCGATCAGCAGTCGACTCCATACGTCGATGCGCTGCTCGCCTACGCGGCCCGCGACCCCGGCCGCTTCCAGGTCCCGGGCCACAAGGGAGGCCCCGGAGCCGACCCCGCCCTGCGCGCGCTCGCGGGCGACGTCGCGCTGCGCAACGACATCCCCTCGGTGACCGCCGGGGTCGACGTCGGGCCCGAGCCGACCCCCTTCCAGCAGGCCCAGGACCTCGCCGCCGAGGCCTGGGGCGCGGCCCGCACCTGGTTCCTGACCAACGGCGCCTCGCAGGGGAACCACGCCGCCTGCCTGGCGCTGGCCCACAGCGGCGACCGCGTCGTCGTCCAGCGCAACGTCCACTCCTCGGCGATCGACGGGCTGATCCTGAGCGGGCTGCTTCCCTCCTTCGTCGCGCCGGAGGTGGACCCGGAGCTGGGCATCGCCCACTGCCTGACGCCGGAGGCGCTTGCGGCGGCGCTCGACACGACGCCGGACGCGGCCGCGGCGATGATCGTCTCCCCCACCTACTTCGGCGCTTGCGCCGATGTCGCCGGGCTGGCCGCAGTCGCCCACGAGCGCGGCGTGCCGCTGGTCGTCGACGAGGCCTGGGGCGCCCACCTGCGCTTCCATCCCGACCTGCCGCCCGACGCGCTCAGCTGCGGCGCCGACCTGGTGATCTCGTCCACCCACAAGGTCGTCGGCAGCCTCACGCAGGCGGCGATGCTGCACCTCGGCGGCGAGCGGATCGACCCGGCGGTGGTCGACCGCTGCGTCAGCCTGGTCGAAACGACCAGCCCCAGCGGCCTCCTCTCGGGCTCGCTCGACGCGGCGCGCCGCTACGCCGCCGTGCGCGGCGGGGAGCTGCTGAGCGAGACGCTGGCGGGAATCGCGGCAACCCGCGAGGCGATCGAGACGATCCCCGGCCTGACCGCGCTCGACGAGCGGCTGGTCGGCCGTGCCGGCATCGCCGGCTGGGACCCGCTGCGGCTCTCGATCGACGTGCGCGGCACCGGCTCGACCGGCTACCGGCTGGCCCGGACCATCCTCGAGGTGGAGGGCATCGACCTCGAGCTGTTCACCGAGAACCTCGTCGTCGCGGTCTTCGGGATGGGGGAGCCGGCCGAGCAGGCGGGCGAGCGGCTCGCCGCCGCGCTGCGCGAAGCCGTGCCGCGGCTCGTAGCGACCGCCGGCCCGCCGCAGCCGCGCCTCGTCCCCCCACCGCCCTGGGGAGAGCTGCTGATGACGCCGCGGGAGGCCTTCCTCGGCCCGCAGGAGGTCGTGCCGCTCGAGCGAGCGGCCGGCCGCGTCGCGGCCGAGTCGCTGGCCGCCTACCCGCCCGGCATCCCCAACGTCCTGCCCGGCGAGCGATTGACCCACGAGACGCTCGACTTCATCGTCGAGAGCGTCGCCCACGGCGGCTACGTGCGCGGCGGCAGCGACCGCGCCCTGAAGACGCTGCGCTGCTCGCTGCGCGGCTCCGGAGGCGGCGTCCAAGCGTAGGTACTTCGCCTCAACCGATCTGCCGCAAATTCCCGATGACCGCTTTTGCCCGCGTCCCTACCTTGGATGCATGGAGGGAACGGCGCGAGAGCTCGAGGTGCGAGTGCACGGGCGCGGCGGCCAGGGCGTGGTCACCGCCGCCGAGCTGCTCTCGATCGCGGCCTTCGAGGAGGGTCGTCACGCGCAGGCTTTCCCCAGCTTCGGGTCGGAGCGAACCGGCGCGCCCGTCGTCTCCTTCTGCCGCATCGCCGACGCGCCGATCCGCACCCACGAGCCGATCGCGGAACCCGATGCGCTGATCGTCCAGGACCCGACGCTGCTGCGGGGGGACGACGTCTTCGCCGGCGTCGGCCCCGACGCCTACGTCCTCGTCAACAGCGGCCGCGGCTTCGAGGAGCTGGGCCTGGGCGAGCTGGCGCGCGGCTTCCGCGACGAGCGGCTGCTCGCCGTGCCGGCGAGCGAGATCGCCCGTCGCCACCTGGGGCGGCCGCTCCCCAACGCGGCGCTGCTCGGCGCCTTCGCGGCGCTGACCGGCGCCCTGCGGCTCGACTCGATCGAGGCGGCGATCCGCGAGCGCTTCCCCGGCGACGGCGGGGAGCGCAACGCCGCGGCCGCCCAGGAGTGCTTCGCGCTCGCCCAGCGCCGCCTGAGCGAGGTGGCCCATGCTTAGGCAGGTCGAGGGATCCGCCGCGGTCGCCGAGACGGTCGCGCGCTGCCGGCCGGAGGTCGTCTGCGCCTACCCGATCTCCCCCCAGACCCATATCGTCGAGGGCCTCTCCGACCTGGTCCGCGACGGCACGCTGGCTCCCTGCGAGTACGTCACGGTCGAGTCCGAGTTCGCGGCTCTCTCGGTCTGCATCGGCGCCTCGGCGGCGGGCGCCCGCGCCTACACGGCGACCGCCAGCCAGGGCCTGCTCTTCATGGCCGAGGCCCTCTACAACGCCTCCGGGCTCGGCCTGCCGATCGTGATGACGGTGACCAACCGGGCGATCGGCGCTCCGATCAACATCTGGAACGACCACAGCGACGCGATGTCGCAGCGCGACTGCGGCTGGGTGCAGCTCTACGCCGCCGACAACCAGGAGGCGGTCGACCTGCACATGCAGGCCTTCCGGATCGCCGAGCGGCTCTCGCTGCCGGTGATGGTCTGCATGGACGGCTTCGTCCTCACCCACGCCTACGAGCGGATCGACGTGCCGAGCGCCGAGCAGGTCGACGCCTTCCTGCCGCCCTTCGAGCCGCGCCAGGTCCTCGATCCCGCCGCGCCGGTGACGATCGGCGCCCTGGTCGGGCCCGAGGCGTTCGCCGAGGTCAGGTACCTGAGCCACGCCAGGCAGATGCAGGCGCTGGAGGCGATCCCCGACGTCGCCGACGAGTTCGCGCGGGTCTTCGACCGACCCTCCGGCGGCCTCGTCCACGGCTACCGGGCCGACGACGCGGAGACGGTCGTCGTCGCGCTCGGCTCGGTGCTGGGGACGATCGAGGAGGCGGTCGACGCGATGCGCGAGGAAGGCGTTCGCATCGGGGCGCTGGCGGTGAAGTCGTTCCGGCCCTTCCCGGCGCGCACCGTGCGGGCGGCGCTGCGCCGCGCCAAGCGCGTCGTCGTCCTCGAGCGGGCGCTCGCCCCGGGCGCCGGCGGCGTCCTCTCCAGCGACGTTCGCGTCGCCCTCAAGGAGGCGCCGCTCGACGTCCACACGGTGGTCGCGGGACTGGGCGGGCGGCCGATCGGCGGCGAGTCGCTGCGCCGGCTCTTCGCCGACGCGGGCGCCGGGCGGCTGGAGCCGCTCACCTTCCTCGACCTGGACCGGGAGCGGGTCGAGGCGGAGCTGGGCGCGACGGCCTTGAACGGCGGCTCGGGCACGACGGTGGGGAGCGGCGCATGAACTACCAGGTCGACAGCTTCGCGGTGGGCAACCGGCTGCTCGAGCCCGAGCGGCGCAGCGTGCAGTCGCGCACCGACCGCGCCAACAGCCTCACCTGCGGGCACCGCGCCTGCCGGGGTTGCGGCGAGGCGCTCGGCGCCCGCTACGCGGTCGACGCGGCGATGCGCGCCAGCGGCGGGCAGCTGATAGTCGCCAACGCGACCGGCTGCCTCGAGGTCTTCTCGACCCCCTTCCCCGAGTCCGCCTGGCGGCCGCCCTGGATCCACTCGCTGTTCGGCAACGCGCCGGCGGTGGCCAGCGGCATCGCCGCGGCGCTGAAGGCAAAGGGGCGGGACGACGTTCGGGTGCTCGGCCAGGGCGGCGACGGCGGCACCGTCGACATCGGCTTCGGCTGCCTCTCGGGGATGTTCGAGCGGGGCGACGACGTGCTCTACGTCTGCTACGACAACCAGGCCTACATGAACACCGGCGTGCAGCGCTCCGGCGCGACGCCGGCGGCGGCCCGCACCGCCAACACCAAACCGATCGGCGGGCACCAGGGCGCCGAGTTCGGCCAGGGCAAGGACCTGCCACGGATCGCGATGGCGCACGAGATCCCCTACGTGGCGACCGCCACGGTCGCCGAGCCGCGCGACCTCGAGCGCAAGGTCGAGCGGGCGATGGAGCTGCGTGGCGCCCGTTACCTCCACGTCTTCGTCCCCTGCCCGCTTGGCTGGGGATCCGAGCCACGGGACACGATCAGGGTCGCGCGGCTGGCCAAGGAGACCGGCCTCTTCCCGGTCTTCGAGGCGGAGCGCGGCGAGCTGACGGGCGTCTCGAAGATCCGCCGCCGGGCACCGGTCGAGGAGTACCTGAGGACGCAGCAGCGCTTCGCGCACCTGTTCGGCGATCCGCCGAACCGCGACGCGATCGCCCGCATCCAGGCGATCGCCGACCGCAACATCCGCCGCTACGGGCTGCTCGACGGCGCGCGGGATCGCGCATCCGAGCTCGACTCCGGCGGAGGGGGGTCGAAGTCGGACGCGAAGGAGGAGGGGCGGCCATGAGCGGCGACAGGCCCTACGCGATCTCGCTCGACCCGGGGTCCAGCCTGGCCAACAAGACCGGTAGCTGGCGCACCGAACGGCCCGTCTACGTCGACCGGATGCCGCCCTGTAACGACGCCTGCCCGGCCGGCGAGAACGTGCAGGCCTGGCTGTACGAGGCGGAGGAGGGTGGCGAGGCCGGCTACGAGCGGGCCTGGCGGAAGCTGGTCGAGGACAACCCGCTGCCGGCGGTCACCGGGCGGGTCTGCTACCACCCCTGCGAGACCGCCTGCAACCGGGCGCAGCTCGACGAGGCGGTCGGCATCCACGCGGTCGAGCGTTTCCTCGGCGACGAGGCGATCGGGCGGGGCTGGCGGGTCCCGGTCGAGGCCGAGCCGGGCGGCAAGCGCGTGCTGGTGGTCGGTGCCGGGCCGTCCGGGCTCTCCGCCGCCTACCACCTGGCGAGGCTCGGGCACGAGGTGACGATCCGCGACGCCGAGCCGCAGCCGGGCGGAATGATGCGGTTCGGCATCCCCCGCTACCGGCTGCCGCGCGAGGTGCTCGACGCCGAGGTGGATCGCATCCTCGACCTCGGCGTCCACCTGGAGTTGGGCACCAAGGTGGACAGCGCGCTCGACGCGATGCGTGAGGGCGGCTTCGACGCGGCGTTCCTCGCGGTGGGCGCCCACCTCAGCCACCATGCCGACGTCCCGGCCGGCGAGGCGGCGCGGACCGTCGACGCCGTCTCGCTGCTGGAGGGCATGGAGGGCGAGGAGCCGCCGCGGCTGGGACGGCGCGTCGCGGTCTACGGCGGCGGCGACACGGCGATGGACGTGGCGCGGACGGCGAGGCGGCTGGGGGCGAGCGACACGGTCGTCGTCTACCGCCGCACGCGCGACCGGATGCCCGCCCACGACGTCGACGTCGAGGAAGCCGAGGCGGAGGGCGTGAGGATGAGGTGGCTCTCCACCGTCAAGCACTTCGAGGGCGGCAGGCTGCTGCTGGAGCGGATGGAGCTCGACGAGTCGGGCTTCCCGCAGCCGACCGGCGAGACCGAGGAGCTGGAGGCCGACTCGCTGGTCCTGGCGCTCGGCCAGGAGGCCGACCTGGCGCTGCTCGACGGCGTGCCCGGCATCGAGGTCGAGGCTGGCGTCGTCCAGGTGGGGCCGAACATGATGACCGGCCACCGTGGCATCTTCGCGGGCGGCGACATGGTCCCGGCCGAGCGCACCGTCACGGTGGCGATCGGCCATGGCAAGCGGGCGGCGCGCCACATCGACGCCTGGCTGCGCGGCGGCGGCTATGAGCCGGTGCCGCGGCACCGGATCGCCGCCTTCGAGGGGCTCAACACCTGGTACTACGCGGAGGCGCCGCGCGCCGCGCAGCCGCAACTGGGGGCGGCACGCCGCACGAGCGGCTTCGAGGAGGTGGTCGGCGGCCTCGACGACTCGACCGCGCTCTCCGAGGCCCGCCGCTGTCTCTCCTGCGGCAACTGCTTCTCCTGCGACAACTGCTACGGCATGTGCCCCGACAACGCCGTGATCAAGCTCGAAGAGCCGGGCGAGGCGGGCGCGCGCTACGAGATCGACTACGACTACTGCAAGGGCTGCGGCATCTGCGCCGCCGAGTGCCCCTGCGGCGCGATCGAGATGGTCCCCGAGCTGATCTGAGACCGATTAATCTCGGCCGTCTCGCCGGTCTCAACTCGTGGAACCCGACCACCAAGCAACGAGCAGGAGGATCGAGATGACCGAAACGAAGACAGGCAGCGCAACCCGCATCGCGCGGGTGGCGACAGTGATGGTCCCGGTCGCGGACCAGGATCGTGCGATCGAGTTCTACATGGAGAAGCTCGGCTTCGAGAAGCGCGCCGACATCCCCTTTGGCGACGGCAACCGCTGGGTGGAAGTCGCACCGCCCGGCGCGGCTACGACGATCGCGCTGGTCCAGCCGCGGGAGGGGGAAGCGGCTGGGATCGAGACCCGCATCGCCCTCGACAGCGCCGACATCGAGGCCGACCACGCGAGCCTGCGCGAGCGGGGAGTCGACGTCGACGCCGAGGTGATGCGCATGGGAGGCCCGGTGCCGCCGATGTTCTTCTTCCGCGACCAGGACGGCAACCGGCTCCTGGCCGTCGAGACGAGCTGACAGGTCGACGGGCAATCGCGGCAGGGAGGAGCTCGCCCCCGTCTACCCTGGCGGGGTGAGCTCCTCCTTTTCCATAGGCGACGAAGACGCCTTCCTCCGCCTCGTCGAGCCCCACCGCCGCGAGCTGCACGCGCACTGCTACCGGATGCTCGGCTCGGTCCACGACGCCGAGGACGCGCTCCAGGAGGCGCTGCTGCGGGCCTGGCGGGGGCTGCACCGGTTCGAGGGACACAGCTCCCTGCGCTCCTGGCTCTACAAGATCGCCACCAACGCTAGCCTCGATGCGATCGAACGGCGCCCCAAGCGGGTACTTCCGATCGACCACCTGCCGGCCGACCCGAGCGGCGGGCCGGGCGAACCGCTGGCCGAGTCGGTGTGGATCGAGCCCTACCCGGACGAGGCGATGGGGATCGAGGACGGCTTCGCCGCGCCGGAGGCGCGCTACGAGATGCGCGAGAGCGTCGAGCTGGCCTTCATCGCGGCCCTGCAGCACCTCCCCGCCAACCAGCGCGCGGCGTTGATCCTGCGCGAGGTGCTCGGCTTCTCGGCGCACGAGGCCGCCGAGATCCTCGATACGACCACCGCCTCGGTCAACAGCGCCCTGCAGCGGGCCCGGACGGCGGTCGAGCGGCGGCTGCCCGAGCGCAGCCAACAGGCGACTCTGCGCACGCTCGGCGACGAGGGGGTACGTGAGGTGGTCGAGAGCTACCTCGACGCCTGGGAACGCCACGACGTCGAGGCGGTCGTCTCGATGCTCACCGCCGACGCCGCCTTCACCATGCCGCCGCTGCGCAGCTGGTTCCAGGGCCGCGAGGCGATCGCCGCCTTCCTCGCCGGCTGGCCGCTCTCGGGCCAGTGGCGCTGGCGCGCTCTGCGCGTCCGTGCCAGCGGCCAGGAGGCGCTCGCCTTCTACAGCTGGGACCCGGAGGCGGCCAACTACCAGCGCTTCGCCCTCAACGTGCTGACCCTGCGCAACGGGCAGATCGCCGAGGTCGACGCCTTCCTCACCCGCACGACCGAGGATCCGGACCGGCGCGTCCTCGCCCGCCTCCCCGAGCAGCGCTTCGACCCGCGCCGGCTCGAGCTGGCCTTCGAACGGCTTGGCCTGCCGGAGGAGCTGCCGAACCGATGACGCGGCACTGGACATCGCACCGATGAATCGAGCGGCGAGCGACGGTCATAGTTGTAAACCCGACCGAAGGAGGACAGGATGGGAGAGATCGTCGTAACCGAGTTCGTCTCGCTTGACGGCGTGATGGAGGATCCCGGAGGGGCGGAGGACTTCGAGCACGGTGGCTGGACGTTCGACTTCGACCGCGGCGAGGGCGACAGGTTCAAGCTCGACGAGATCCTCGAGGCGGAGGCGCAGCTGCTGGGGCGCGTCACCTACGAGGCGTTCGCCAGGGCGTGGCCGACGATGGAGGACCCCGTCGGCTTCGCGGACAAGATGAACGCGATGCCCAAGTACGTCGTCTCCTCGACCCTGGAGGAGGGGAGCTGGAACAACTCGACCGTCCTGCGGGGCGACGTCGCCGAGGAGGCCACGAAGCTGAAGCGCGAGGTCGACGGGGTGATTCTCGTCGCAGGCAGCGCCCAGCTGGTGCAGGCGCTGATCGAGCACGACCTGGTCGACGAGCTGCGTCTGATGGTCTTCCCGGTCCTGCTCGGCAAGGGCAAGCGCCTGTTCGGCGAGACGAGCGGCAAGAAGCGCCTGCGGCTGGTCGACTCGAGGACCGTGGGCGACGGCATCGCCATCCTCGTCCACCGGCGGAGTGAGGGCTGATGGATTGGAAGCTCGAGCTGATCGTCGTCCCGGTCAGCGACCTCGACCGCGCCAAGGCGTTCTACATCGAGCGGGCGGGCTTCGAGCTGCACGTCGACGTCAGCGCGGGCGACGACTTCCGCGTCGTGCAGCTGACGCCGCCGGGCTCAGCCTGCTCAATCGCCCTCATGAGGAACCCCGAGCGGGCGGGCTCCGTGCAGGGACTCCATCTGGTCGTCCCCGACATCGACGCCGCGCGAGCCCAGCTCATCGAGCGGGGGACC
>DASTHF010000133.1:0-27084 GCA_035605615.1 Solirubrobacterales bacterium | reverse complement strand
TGCTCGGCGACGCCGAGCTGGTCGAGGTCTCCTCCGACGGCGAGCCCGGCGACAAGGCGCGCTTCGTGCGGGGCGTGGAGCGTGCGCTGCTCGCGGGGGAAGCCGACGTCGGCGTCCACTCGGCGAAGGACCTGCCGGCCGAGATGCCCGACGGCCTAGCGATCGCCGCCGTGCCGCCCCGCGAGGACGCCGCCGACGTCTGGATCGGCGCCGGCTCCTGCTTCGACGAGGCGCCGGAGGGCGCCCGGGTCGGCACCGCCAGCCTGCGCCGTCGCGCTCAGCTGCTCGCCGCCCGCCCCGACCTGCGGGTGAGCGACCTGCACGGCAACGTCGACACGAGACTGCGCCGCCTCGCCGAGGGAGAGCTCGACGCGATCGTGCTCGCCGCCGCCGGCCTGCGCCGGCTGGGCCGCGACGGCGAGGCGTCCTTCGCCATCCCGGCCGAGACGATGACGCCGGCCGCGGGGCAGGGTGCGCTGGTGCTCCAGGCCCGCGCCGGCGACGGGGCCTCGATCGAGGCGGCGGCCCGGCTCGGCGACGAGCGGGCGCTACGCGAGCTGACCGCCGAGCGGGCCGCCGTTGCCCTGCTCGAGGCGAGCTGCGCGACGCCGATCGGCGTCCGCGCGACGCTCGACGGCTCGCGCCTCGCGGTGGAGGCCTTCGTCGGCCTTCCCGACGGCAGCGAGTGGATCCGCGACCGCGTCGAGGGCGAGGCGGAGGAGCCGGCGGCGCTCGGCGCGCGGCTCGCGGAGCGCCTGCTGGCCGCGGGGGCGCGCGACATCCTCGACCGCGCCGAGGCGATGGTCGCATGACCCCGATCCCCATCCTTCCGGTGCGCTTTATGTGTCCCATGCCCACAAAAGGACCACCGGAATGACCGAAAGCAGGGCTGGCATCACAGACAGCGGGGCCCGGCGCGGGGTCGTCTACCTGGTCGGCGCCGGGCCTGGCGACCCGGGCCTGATGACGGCTCGCTCGCTGGAGCTGATCGCCTCCGCCGACGCGATCTACTACGACCGCCTGATCCCGCCCGGCGCGCTCGACGGCGCCCGCTCCGACGCGGAGCTCGTCTACGTCGGCAAGGCGCCGGGGGCGCCGGCCGTCCCCCAGGAGGAGATCGGCGAGCTGCTGGTCGAGGCGGGGAAGGCCGGGAAGAGCGTCGTCCGCCTCAAGGGCGGCGACCCGTTCGTCTTCGGGCGCGGTGGCGAGGAGGGGGAAGCGCTGGTCGCGGCCGGGGTCGAGTTCGAGGTCGTGCCCGGGGTCACCGCCGGCGTCGCGGCGACCGCCTACGCCGGCATCCCGGTCACCCACCGGGGCGACGCCTCGGCCGTCGCCTTCGTCACTGGGCACGAGGACCCGGAAAAGGACGAGACGGCGCTCGACTGGGACGCTCTCGCCCGCTTCCCCGGCACGCTCGTCTTCTACATGGGCGTCAAACAGCTTCCCGCCAACGCCGCCGCGCTGATCGCCGCCGGCCGCGACGCGGACGAGCCGGCGGCTGCGGTCGAACGGGGGACGAGGGCCGGCCAGCGCACCATCGTTGCGACGCTCGGAACGATCGCCGCAGCGGTCGAGCGGGAGAGGGTCGGCGCCCCGGCGCTGATCGTGGTCGGCGAGGTGGTGGCGCGGCGCGAGCAGCTCGCCTGGCTGGAGCGGCGCCCCCTGCACGGGCGCCGCGTCGTCGTCACCCGGGCGCGCGCCCAGGCCAGCGGCCTCGCCGCGGCCCTGAGCGCGCTCGGCGCCGAGGCGGTCGAGCTGCCGGCGATCCGGATCGAGCCGCGGCTCGACAGCGAGGAGGTGCGCCGGGCGATCGAGCGGATCGACGACGGCGAATACTCGCTGGCCTGCGTGACGAGCCCGAATGGGGCGCATTTGCTCTTCGAGGCACTGGGGAACGCCGGACTGGATGCGCGGGCGTTTGGTGGAGGGACGAAAAAGAAGCAGGTAGGGGAGGTGGGAAGTGGGGGCGTACAGGCCGGAACGGTCATCGCCGCCATTGGTCCGGGAACCGCAAGGGCTTTGGCCGAACACGGAATCGTCGCCGACGTGGTTCCCGAGCGATTTGTCGCCGAGACCCTGGTCGAAGCGCTGTCCGGAGTAGACGTGACGGGGCGCCGCGTCCTGATCGCCCGCGCCGCCGAGGCGCGCGACGTGCTGCCCGAGGCACTGCGCAAACGCGGCGCCGAGGTGGACGTCGTCGCCCTCTACGAGACGGTGCGCGAGGAGCCGGCGCCGGAGACGGTCGAGGCGGCCCGGGGCGCCGACTACGTCACCTTCACCTCCTCCTCGACCGTGACCAACCTGGCGCAAGCGCTCGGCGACGAGTTCCCGAACGGCGCCCGCGTCGTCTCGATCGGCCCGATCACCAGCGAGGCGGCCCGCGCCGCCGGCCTCACGGTCCACGTCGAGGCGGAGCGTCACGACGTCGACGGCCTGGTCGACGCCATCCTCGCCGACGCCACTCCCAATCGCGGTCGACTTTAGTGCCGGTATGCGGTCGACAACTCGACCACCGAAACAGTGCCCCCAAACCGTGGTCGAGGTTAGAGTCCATATGGGACTGAAAGCTCTACCACCGGGGTTGGGGTGAGGCTCGGGGCGCCGCATCGTCACTTCCGCGTTACGGATTCGACCAACGCTCGCGCCCGTGAGCTGGCCGAAGCCGGGGCGCCGGGCGGCACCGTGGTGACCGCCGACCAGCAGACCGCGGGGCGCGGCCGCCAGGGTCGCAGCTGGACGGCGCCGCCCGGCGGGGCGCTCCTCTACTCGGCGATCCTGCGCCCGCTCGGCGAACGCCACCTGCTGCTGTCGCTTGCCGTCCCACTCGCCGTCTGCGAGGCGGCCGAGGAGCTGCGGCCTGGAATCGAGTGCCGGATCAAGTGGCCCAACGACGTCTGGCTGGAGGGCCGCAAGCTGGCCGGTGTGCTGATCGAGGCCAAACCTCAGGACGGCTGGGCGGCTGTCGGGGTCGGCATGAACCTCACCATCGCTCCCGACAAATTTCCACCCGACCTCCGTGACACGGCGATTTCCGTCTTCGGCGCGCTCGCGGGGAGTCGGGAGTCGCCTCGACGATGCCACGCGAAGCGGCCCCGGCAGGGTGATTCCTGCCGCGAAACGGCACAAGATTTCACCGCCGACGGCGGTGATGGGCACTTGGCGAGGCGACTCCCGACTCCCACCACCGCAGCCGCAGTCTTAAGCCGCCACCTCGACCGTTGGGTCGATGCGGACAAGGATGAGATCCTCGCCGCCTGGCGGCAGCGCGACGCTTTGCGCGGCCGCGAGATCTCCTGGGAGGGCGGCTCAGGAGTCGCCGACGGCATCGACGACCGGGGTCGCCTCGCCGTCGTCGTCCCCGCCGGCGACCGCGTCCTGCTCGGCGCCGGCGAGGTCCACCTCCGCCTCTGAGCCATTTTCGTCGACATCCACCTCGATGTCCAACCCGTCCTCCAGGCCCTCGACCTCGCCGTTCTTCGCGCTCTCCAGCTCGGCCGCCTTGCCGGCTCCCTTCTCCGCCTCGCCCTTGCCGCGTTTGCGCCGCCGCTTGCCGCCCTTGGGGAAGTTGCGCAGCAGCTCGCGGGCGATCGCCGACGGTTTCCGCGCCATCCGCATCCGCGCCCCGCGCAGCACCTCCTCGCCCTCGGGCGTGTGTGAGACCGCCGCGGCGAGCAGCGCCACCGCCAGCCGGCGGTCCTGTTTACGCGCTGCGTGGACTAGCCGCCGCGCGTTGCGCCCGTGCGCCCGCCCCGAGGAGTTGACGAGCAGGCCGAGCAGACGTTTCGTCTCCGGCCAGCGCTGCACCGCGTACTCTTCGTGCAGCTCGCGGGTGTAGGAGGCGAGCCGCCAGACCCACGCCTGCGCCTGGTCCCGCCGCCCGATCCGCTTGTCGACCAGCGCCTGCAGCAGGCACTTCGTCCCGGCCCGCTTGTCGTCCCGGCTCCAGCTGCCGACGATTTCGATCGCGTCGTCGAAGGCCTCGGCGTCGCGCAGGTCGGCGATCTCGGCGAGCGCTTTCAGCCGCAGCTGCGAGTTGCGGTTGCGCTGCACGCAGGTCAGCAGGAAGCGGCGCCGCAGCTCCTTGGTGCGGTCGTTCTGCAGCATCGCCCGCGCCCGTCGCCAGTTCTGCGGGTTGACCCGCGCCCCCGCCAGCGCCGCCCAGGCGTGCTGCTCGGGGTAGTCGAGGTTCTCGACCGCGATCCGCCAGATCTCCCGTTCGAGCACCTGCATGCGGCGTTCCTCGACGTCGGAGACCGGCACGACGCGCCGCTCCACCCGGACCCGGCGGCCGCGCCCGCGCCGCACCGGCCCGACGACGATCGCGCCGCCGCGGTAGACGTCGCGGTCGAGCAGGCTGTGCAGGGTGACGATCGTCTCGTCGTGGGTGGTCGCCGGGTGGACGAAGTCGATCACCAGGCCGGCCTCCTTGCCGGGGGCGCGGCGGGTGACGCGGCCGACCCGCTGCTGGTAGACGCGGCGCGAGGCGGTCGGCGCCAGGTGCATGCAGATTGTCGCCCGCGGCGAGTTCCAGCCCTCGGCGAGAAGCATCGCGTTGCAGAGCACGTCGACGTCGCCGCGCTCGAACCCGGCGAGGATCTCCGCGAGTTCGCGCTTCGGCGTCTCGCCGGAGACCGCGCGCGCGACGATCCCGGCGTTCTGGAGCGCCTTGGCGACGTTGCCGGCGTGCTTCACCCCGGCCGTGTAGAGGACGCCCGGCACCTTGCTGAAGCGCGTCTTGTAGAGGTCGGCGATCGCCACGTTGAAGGGCTCCTGGTCGAGCAGCGCGGCCAGCTCCTCCTGGTCGAAGTCCTGGTCGACCTCGCCTTTGCGCAGCGGCACCTTGGCGATCGTCCGCACCCCCGGCCCGGGCGGGATGCGGAGGCAGCGCAGCGGCGCGATCACGCCCCGCCGCGCCGCCTGGGCGAGGTCGAAGCGGGAGGTCTGGGTGGGGAAGAGGTCGGCGACGTGGCGGGCGATCAGCGCCCCGGTCGCCGTCATGCCGATGAAGACGGGGCCGGTCCAGGCGCGGATGCAGGCGCTTGTCTTCTCGCCCAGGGCGGTGTGCGCCTCGTCGCAGATGACGATCGAGTAGGCGTTGGAGATGCGCTTGTGGTTGCGGACGAACCACTGGTAGGTCTCGACCGTGACCGGCCCGTCGGGGTCGTCGCGGTTGTCGAGCAGCGGCGGCCGCAGCCGCTCCTTGTAGCCGCGCGCGGAGATCTCGCCGATGAACTGGTCGACCAGGTTGCGACGGTGGGTGAGGATGAGGACGCCGCCGGTGCGGGAGGCATCGATGAAGCCGACCGCGGCGACCGTCTTGCCGGCGCCGGTCGCGTGCTCGAACCAGAAGCGGCGGGCGGCGCCGGGATCCTCGGCCGCCTCGGCGACGGCCTCCTCCTCGTCCTCGGCCGCCGGCTCCTCCCAGTCCTGCGGCTCCTCCTCGTCGGGGGCGAGCTGCTCCTCGTCGTCCTCGTCGAGCGAGCCGGCGCCGTCGACCGACGACGGCTCGGCGCCGTTTTCGGCGGCGACCTGCTGCTCGGCCATCAGCTCGGTGAGCGTTCCCGAGAGGGCGTCGACCTGATGCGGGTTGAGCTCGGCGCCGTCGCGCAGCTTCGGCGGCTCCTCGGCGAGCAGCCGCTCCAGCCCGAGCAGCAGCGAGAAGTCGCGGCGCCACTCGATCGAGGGCTCCTCCGCCCCTTCGTCGAGCTCCTTCAGCGCCGCATCGAGGGCGCGCCGGCGCGCCGTGCCTGGGGCGAGCGCCTCCGGGCCCTCGCCGTCGAGCAGGAAGGGCTCGCGGGCGAACGCGGCCGCCCGCTCGATGTCGGCGCCTGAGGGAACTGCCGCTGGCGCGGCAACTTCGCTGGTCTTGGCCATAGAAGGCTTGTGGGGGTTCGCCTCCCGCGGCGACGCATGCGTGCGGCGCGGGGAACTTTGGGACGAGGATGCCGGGAGCTGGCTTCCCTCTCCCGGCGATCTCGGCGGCTCGCATACGGGCGAACCGAGGCTTCGTATTGTAGACAGGAGACCAGATGAGTGATCGCAAAGCTCGCACCCGCGGATGACGCGCCTGGCACGGCGCTGGATCGCCACCCACCTCCTCACGAATAGCGCTGCTATTCGATTCGTCGGCGTGCGGCGCCCAGCTTGGCCAGTCACGCCCCCGCGGGCACGCCATTTGACGATCACTCATCTGGTCTCCTTTGGGATTGCACTTGCAATAACTGGTTGTGGGTCAACTCAAGGGGGCGACTACGGCGGCAAGCCCCCGGATTACGCGAAGGCGCTCGCCGGCTCGCCGGCTCCGCTCGCGGCGCTGCACCGGCAGGCGAACCGGCTGCTGCCGGGTGGCGTCAATGCCTACGAAAAGCGCATCGCGGGACTGCATGGCTATCCAGCGGTGGTCAACGTCTGGGCCTCCTGGTGCGGGCCGTGCCGCTTCGAGTTCCCCGTCTTCCAGCGGGTCGCCGCCCGCTACGGCAGGCGTGTCGCCTTCCTCGGCGTCAACAGCCAGGACGCGAACGACGCGGCGCGCACCTTCCTGCGCGAGGACCCCGTCCCCTATCCCAGCTACGTCGATCCAAAGAGGGCGATCGCCGAAAGCGTCGGCGTGAACCTCGGTCTACCGGACACCGCCTTCTACGACCGCGGCGGCAAGCTCGTCTACCTGAAACAGGGCCCCTACGACGAAGCGGCGGCGCTGCGGGCGGATCTCGAGCGCTACGCGTTCGGGAGCGGATAATCGAGCCATGGACACCTTCGTCGTCCTCGCCCTGATCGGCATCGCGCTGCTGCTGGCCGAGCTGCTGCTCTCCACAGGGGGTGTGCTGGCCGTGCTCGGCGCGGCCGGCCTGATCGCCGGCGGAATCCTCGCCCTCGGCGCCGAAGGCGGCGCCCCGGACTGGGTCGGGCCGGCCCTGATCACCCTCGGCGTGCTCTCCGGCGTCAGCTTCGTCGCGATCGCCCGCAAGGTGATCGCCGCCCACCGGGAGCGGCCCGTCCACACCGGCTATGAGCAGCTGACGGGCGCCCTGGCCGAGGTGCGCACGCCGCTCGACCCGGAAGGCCAGGTGTGGATCGAGGGGTCGCTGTGGCGAGCGCGCCTCGACGGCGATGGCGCACCGCTGCGTCCAGGGGCTAGAGTCAGGGTCGAGGCGGTCGACGGGCTCACCCTGGTGGTTCGGCCCGAGCCGGCCTCCAACGCGCCGGATACCGAGGAAGGAGCAGGCTGATGGCAGCAGCGATCGTGGTGCTCGTCGTCCTCGCGATCTTCGCGGTGATCGCGCTCGGGTCCTCGGTGCGGATCCTGCGCGAGTACGAGCGGGCGGTGGTCTTCCGGCTTGGGCGGCTGATCGACCAGAAGGGGCCGGGGCTGATCCTGCTGATCCCCCTGGTCGACCGCATGGTCCGCGTCGACCTGCGCACGGTGACGCTCAACATTCCCCCGCAGGAGGTGATCACGCGGGACAACGTGCCGGCCGGAGTCAACGCGGTCGCCTACTTCCGCGTCATCGACGCCGCCAAAGCGGTGGTCGAGGTCGAGAACTTCCTGCTCGCCACCTCGCAGATCTCGCAGACGGCGCTGCGCTCGGTGCTCGGCAAGGCCGAGTTCGATCAGCTGCTCTCGGAGCGCGAGCGGCTCAACGAAGAGCTGCAGAAGATCATCGACGAGTCGACCGAGCCGTGGGGGATCAAGGTGACCGCGGTGGAGATCAAGGACGTCGAAATCCCCGAGCAGATGCAACGGGCGATCGCCCGCCAGGCGGAGGCCGAGCGCGAGCGGCGGGCCAAGATCATCAACTCCGAGGGCGAGTACCAGGCGGCGCAGAAGCTCACCGACGCCGCCGACATCATCAGCACCAACCCCGCCTCGCTCCAGCTTCGCTACCTGCAGACGCTGCTGGAAATCGGCAGCAGCCAGAACACGACGGTGGTCTTCCCGCTGCCGCTCGACATGATCGAACCTTTCCTGGGCGGCGACGGTCCGCATGCAAGGCCGCCCAGGCCGTCGTCCGCCCCGCCGGCCGAGCCCGACGCCGGCGATCTTCCCCCTTCCAGCTCCTGAGCGCGCCCGAGATACGCATCGACCAGCTGACGGGGCTGCGAACGATCCTCGCGCCCGGCCGCGCCGAGCGCCCGGAGGGCTTCCGGCCGGCGGCGAGCGAGCCGAAGGGACCGGACGACTGCCCGTTCTGCGAGGGGCGGGAGGACCGCACGCCGCCCGAGGTCTACGCCGTGCGACCGGCCGGCGGCGGGCCCGACACGCCGGGCTGGACGAGCCGCGTGGTGCCGAACCTCTACCCGGCCCTGGCCGGCGACAGGGATAGCGCCGACCGCGAGGCCGAGAGCGGCACCCAGGCGGCGAGCGACCCGCTGCTCGCCTCCCGGCGGGCGGGCGAACCAGGCCTGTTCGGCAGGCGGGACGCCCACGGCGCCCACGAGGTGATCGTCCACGCTCCCGAGCACGTCACGGCGATGGCCGAGCTGAGCGAGGAGCGCTTCGCCGGCGCGGTCGCCACCTGGCGCGAGCGGATGCGTGCCCACGCGGACGCCTCATACGTGCAACTGATCGTCAACGAGGGCGGCGGCGCGGGCGCCTCGCTCGAGCACAGCCACGCGCAGCTCTACGCGCTGCCCTTCGTGCCGGCGGCGGTGGCCCGCGAGCGCGAGCGGTTCGGCGCCTACCGCGAACAGACCGGCGGCGGCGGCCTGCTCAGCGACATCCTGGTCGAGGAGGTGCGCCGCCGCGAGCGCCTCGTCGCGATCGACGACGAGGCGGCGCTGATCTGCCCCTGGGCCTCGCGCTCCCCCTTCGAGCTGCGCGTCGTCCCGCGTCGCGAGGCGGCGCGCTTCGAGGAAGACACAGCCGGCGCCGCGATGATCCACACCGCGCTGCGCCTCCTTGCCGCCCGCTTCGGTCGCCCGCCGGAGCTGAACCTCTGGGTGCGCACCGCTCCCCGCGGCGCGGAGCGCTTCCACTGGCACGTCGACATCGCCCCCCGCCTCACCGTCAAGGCCGGCTTCGAGCTCGGCACCGGCGTCGACATCAACGTCTACCCGCCGGAGAGGGCAGCGGCCGACCTGCGCGAAGCGCTGGCGACTGACGCGCAGCCCGGTTTGACCCCTTCATAGGGGGTGTCAAAGCCGGGAACGCCCCCTTGTAGGGTCCACGCGTGCCGCCGAACCCGCGCCCGATCCCCAGGTTCATCGCCGACTCCAGCCAGGAGGGGATCCCGCACGGGCGCTTCGCCGAGCGGCTTGGCGAGGAGTTCCGCAGGGCGTGCGAGAAGGTCGAGGACCTCCCCGAAGGGGTCGAGCTCCCGTCCAAGCTGGACTGGTTCCCCGAGCGCGCCTGGGGCGGTCGCGTCTGGGTCCCCTGCACAGCTCGCGTCCAGGCCGGCGACGACGGAGTCGGGAAGGGCGGCGGCCCGCTGGAGCTCTTCGGCCATGTCTCCTATGCGCAGCCGGAGGGTGCGGAACCGGCCGACTTCCGCGCCAGGGCCGACTTCACCGACGTCCTCGCCGAGCACAATCCGGGCTGGCGCATCGACCTCAACGACGAGGTGATCGGCCGCTGGCGGGGCGAGAACGGGCGGGCCGGCAGCGTCACCCTCGTCTGGGGCCGGCCGCTCGTGCGCGGCGCGGTCGCCGCCACCGCCGAGATCGAGCTGGAGACGGTCGATCAGGAAGCGATCTCAGACGGGCGCTTCACCCTGGTCGCCCTCGACGCCCTCGAGGGCTACGGCGACGACGTCTTCCTCCAGGTCAAGCTCTGGAGCCGCGCCGCGCAGGAGCTTGCCTGCGAATCCCTCTATTCCTAACTGAGGTCGTAGAACCAAGCGGGTGCAGCCCCGCGCCGGTTATACGGACTCAGCCGCAGCCGGTGTTGTTGCCGCAGCTTGAGCACGTGTAGCAGGAGCCCGTGCGCTGCATCATGCCGCCGCACTGCTCGCAGGCGGGACCGAGGTCGAGGCCGGACATCTTCGCCGGCCTGACCGGGGGCGTTTCGGTGAAGGCCGCCGCCGCGGGTACGGCCTCGCCGCCCGTCGCCTTGGCCTTCTCGCCACCGCCGTTGCCGGACTTCGTCTGGCCGTTGCCGCCGTTGGCCGGGCCCGCGGTGCCGCCGCTGGTGTCGATCCCGAGCCCGAGCTGAGTCGTCTCCGCCTCGCGCTTGGCACGCACCTCGCTGGTCAGGATGCCCAGTTCCTCGAGCACCTCGGTGTCACCGATGAAGCGGCTCGCCAGCCAGCGCATGATGTAGTCGGGCATCGATTTGGCGAAGGGGATCTCCGGGTTGCCGGTGATGCCCTCCGGCTCGAAGCGCATGTAGCTGAACTTGCGCACGAAGGTCTCCAGCGGCACCCCGTACTGGAGGCCGAGCGAGATCGCCGTCGCGAAGGCGTTGAGCAGCCCCCGCATCGTCGAGCCCTCCTTGCCGATGTCGGTGAGGAAGATCTCGCCGACCGATCCGTCCTCGTATTTGCCGGCCGTGATGTAGCCCTCGTGGCCGCCGATCGAGAACTTGTGGGTGATCGACTCTCGCTCGCGCGGCATCTTCTTGCGGACCGGCTGGGGCATCTGCTGTTCCGCCTCCGCCTTCTTCTCCTTCTGCGCATCGGTGCGCAGCGCCTGCGCGGTCTTGGAGCCGTCGCGGTAGATCGCCAGCGCCTTCAGGCCGCCCTTCCAGCCGCGCGTGTAGGCGTCGGCGATGTCCTCCACCGTGGCCGACTCCGGCAAGTTGACCGTCTTTGAGATCGCCCCCGAGATGAAGGGTTGCGTCGCCGCCATCATGTCGATATGGCCGGTGTGCGAGATCGCCCGCTCGCCGACCGCGACGTCGAAGACGGGCAGGTGCTCGTCCTTAAGGCCGGGGGCTCCGACGATCGTGCCGTGCTCGGCGATGTGGGCGTCGATCTGGTCGACCTCCGCGTCGCTGTAGCCGAGCGTGCGCAGCGCCAGCGGCACCGAGCGGTTGACGATCGTCATCTGGCCGCCACCGACCAGCTCCTTGAACTTGACCAGCGAGAAGTCGGGCTCGATGCCGGTCGTGTCGCAGTCCATCAGGAAGCTGATCGTGCCGGTCGGCGCCAGCACCGTCGCCTGCGCGTTGCGGTAGCCGTGCTCCTCGCCCAGCTCGACCGCCTCGTCCCAGGCCCGCTGCGCGGCCTCCACCAGGTTGCCCTTGATCCCCGCCGGGTCGATGTCGTAGGCGGCGTCGCGGTGCATCCGCATCACGCCGTTGTGGGCCTCCCGGTTCTTCGCGTACTCCTCGTAGGGGCCGGTCGCCCCGGCGGCGATCAGCGCCGACTGGCGGTAGGCCCGCCCCGTCATCAGCGCCGTGATCGCGGCGGCGACGTTGCGGCCCTCGTCGGAGTCGTAGGGCAGGCCGTCCGACATCAGCAGGGCGCCGAGGTTGGCGTAGCCGAGCCCGAGCTGGCGGAAGCGGTTGGCGTTGCGGGCGATCTCCTCGGTCGGGTAGCTGGAGGGCCCGACGACGATCTCCTGGGCGAGGAGGACGACGTCGACCGCGTGCTCGAAGTCCTCGACGTCGAACGTCCCGTCCTGGCGGCGGAACTTCATCAGGTTGAGGGAGGCGAGGTTGCAGGCCGAGTCGTCGACGTGCATGTACTCGGAGCAGGGGTTGGAGGCGTTGATCCGGCCCGACTCCGGGCAGGTGTGCCAGCGGTTGATGATCGAGTCGTACTGGACGCCGGGGTCGGCGCAGCGCCAGGCCGCTTCGGCGATCTGGCTCATCAGCTCGCGCGCCGGCAGCGTCTTGGTCGGCTCGCCGGTCTTGCGGGCGGTCAGGTCCCAGTCCTGGCCGGCCTCGACCGCCTCCATGAACTCGTCGGTGACCCGCACCGAGTTGTTGGCGTTCTGATACTGGATCGAGGTGAAGCCCTCGCCGTCGATCGACATGTCGAAGCCGGCTTCGCGCAGGGCCAGCGCCTTCTCCTCCTCCTTGGCCTTGCACCAGACGAAGTCCTCGATGTCGGGGTGGTCGACGTCGAGCACGACCATCTTGGCGGCGCGCCGCGTCTTGCCGCCCGACTTGATCGTTCCCGCCCAGGCGTCGGCGCCGCGCATGAAGCTGACCGGGCCGGAGGCCAGGCCGCCCTTGGAGAGCGGCTCGACCGAGCCGCGGATGTTGGAGAGGTTGATCCCCGACCCGGAGCCGCCGCGGAAGATCATCCCCTCCTTGGTGTTCCAGTCGAGGATCGACTCCATCGTGTCCTCGACGCTGAGGATGAAGCAGGCCGAGCACTGCGGGCGCTCCTCGAAGCCGACGTTGAACCAGACCGGTGAGTTGAAGGCCGCCTTCTGGTTGAGCAGGATCGAGGTCAGCTCGGCTTCGAAGGCGTCGGCGTCCTCGGCCGAGGCGAAGTAGCCGCCCTCGCGCCCCCAGCCGGAGATCGTCCCCGCGACCCGCCCGATCATCTGTTTGACCGAGCGCTCCCGCTGCTCGCTGCCCAGCTGCCCGCGGAAGTACTTCTGGGCGACGATGTTGGTCGCGTTCTGCGACCAGCTCTTGGGGAACTCGACCCCGCGCTGCTCGAAGGCCGGCTTGGCCGGATCGCCGATCACCGCGTCGCGGACCTCCCACTCGACCTCGTCGAACGGATGCGTGCCCGGGGTGGAGAATCGCCGCTCGACCGCGAGCCCCTGGAGACCGTTCTTCGGGGTGCTGATGGAGGTCTTGGACATCGAACTTCTCCTCTCGCGGCGACTTTGCGGGTGAACTTCCAAGGATGGTCGCCGGGTCGGACGGACTTTGTAGCGCCCGATTCCGCAAACGCCGTGGATTTCGCTCTCTTACTCTCTATATCCTGACAAGCATGCGGGGCGGGCAAGCGAAGGCGCGAGAGGCGGCAGCGGCGGCGAAGGACGCCGCGGCAGAGGCGATCGCGGCGGTCAAGCCGCGCCTGCGCGGCGTCTCCCACCAGTGGGCCTTCGTCGTCTCCCTCTTCCTCGGCGCCGCGCTGATCGTCGCCGCCAAGACGCCGAGGGCCGAGCTGGCGGTGACCGTCTACGCGGCCAGCCTCTCGGCGCTGTTCGGCACCAGCGCCCTCTACCACCGCGTCAACTGGACGCGGCCCGACGTGCGTCTCTGGATGCGCCGCCTGGACCATTCGATGATCTTCTTCCTCATCGCCGGCACCTACACGCCGTTCGCCCTGCTCGCCCTGCACGGGCCGCTGGCCGCCGCCGTCCTCGTCGTCGTCTGGATCGGCGCGATCGCCGGCGCCATCGTCGAGACGATCTGGATCGACCACCCGAAATGGGTGGCGGCGCTGATCTACATGTCGCTGGGCTGGGTCGCCGTCGTCGCCTTCCCCGAGCTGTGGAGCGCGATCGGCGTCGCCGGCACGCTGCTGGTCGCCGCCGGCGGCCTCCTATACACGGCCGGCGCGGTCGTCTACGCGACCCAGCGCCCCGATCCCAACCCGCGCGTCTTCGGCTACCACGAGGTCTTCCACGCCTTCGTCATCCTCGCCGCCGCCGCCCACTTCGCCGCCGTCGCCTTCTTCGCGCTGCCGGCGTCCTGATCGATCTGCCGTTTGCAGCCTTTGCCGTGCCATAGGCCGGTAAAAGGTGAAAGCGTTGAGGGCAAAAGCGTTGAGGGGAATCAGGCGAGAGCCGCCGCCGCGCGCTCTTTCGCCGCCTCGATCAACTCGAGCAGCTCGTGCTCGCGGCCGGCGCGGATCAGGGCGATCGGGTCGGGGTCGCCGCCGACGATCGCGTCGAAGAACGCCTTGCGGTCCTGGTAGGTGGGCAGCGTGCCCTTCGCCCAGCCGCGCGACTCGTTGAGGATCACGGCGAGGCGCGCGTAGTCCTCGCCGAACAGCTCGGTGACCTCGCGCTTCATCCGCTTCGCCAGGGCCGGCGAGGCGCCGGCGGTCGAGATCGCGATCGCCAGCGGGCCGGTGCGGACGATCGCCGGCAGGATGAAGTTGCAGAGCGGCGGCACGTCGACGACGTTGACCAGCATCGCGCGCCGTTCGGCGTCGTCGTAGACGGCGATGTTGACGTCGGTGTCGTCGGTCGCGGCGATCGCCAGGAAGGCGCCCTCGAGGTCCGCCTCGCCGGCGTAGGGGCGCTTCTCCCAGCGGATCGAACCCTCCGCCGCCAGCGCCTCCAGCTCGGGATGGGCCTGCGGTGCGATCAGCGTCACGTCGCCGTCGCAGGCCAGCAGCCCCTCCACCTTCTCAAGGCCGATGTCGCCGCCGCCGACCACCAGGCAGCGCCGCCCCTTCAGCTTCAGGCAGGCGATGTAGAGCGGCGTCTCCAGCATGTCGCGCACGCACGACTGGTCGCAGATCCCCCTGCGGAACTGGCAGACGCACTCCTTGCCCTCGTAGGCCTGGGCCGGCATCGACACAAAATACCGTTGGCACAACGGCGACTGAGCAGCACTTCACCCGCCCGCATATGGCGGAGGCCCCACGAGCCGGAGTGGAGCGAACGTCCATATCTGATTCTTCGTGAGCGGAGCGCAGGCGAGTATTTGTTGATCGGAGCCATGGGCGGAATTTTGATTCAAAACCAAGCCCTCAACCGGTCCCGATCACAGTCTGATTCCTTTCGGGGCCGGTTGAGGGCCCCTAGTTACCGCTACAAGGAATCCAAAGTAAGCCGCAACCCCTCTTCGAATGCGACCTGAGGCATCCAGCCGAGCTCGCGCCCGGCCCGGCCCGGATCGATCGCGATCCGCTGCACCTCACCGGTGCGGGGAGGCGCGAAGTCCGGATCGAAGCCGCCGGCACCGCCCAGCTCGCCGAGCCGCGCCACCAGCTCCAAGACGTCCGTCTCGATCCCCGTGCCGACGTTGATCGCTCCGCGCGCGTCCGACTCCGCCGCCGCCAGCATCGCCCTCACCACGTCGCCCACATATATGTAGTCGCGAGTCTGACGGCCGTCGCCGAAGACGGTCGGCCGGGCGCCTTCCCGCAGCCGGCCGCAGAAGATCGCGATAACGCCGGCCTCGCCGAGCGGGTCCTGGCGCGGCCCGTAGACGTTCCCCAGCCGCAGCGCCACGCTGGACAGCCCGTAGAGCCGCTCGTACAGCCCCAGGTACCCCTCGCCGGCGAGCTTGCTCTGCCCGTAGGGCGCCTCCGGCGCCAGCGGCGCGTCCTCCTTCAGCGGCAGCTCCTGGCCTTCGCCCTCGCCGTAGATCGCGCCCCCGGTCGAGCTGAAGACGAGCCGCCGTGCCTCCGCGCGCCGCGCCGCCTCCAGCACGTTCGCCGTGCCGCCGACGTTGATCGAGGCGTCGAAGGCGGGGTCGGCGACCGACTTGCGCACGTCGATCTGCGCCGCCAGGTGGAAGACGACCTCGGGCCGCGCCTCCAGCGCCAGCTCGGCCAGCGCTTCCCCCTCGCGGATGTCGTGCACGACCAGCCGCGCCCCCGCCGCGAGCGCCTCGTCGAGGTTCTCTCGGCGTCCCGTCGAGAGGTCGTCGACCACCGTCACCTCGTCGCCCCGCGCCAGCAGCGCGTCGACCAGGTTCGAGCCGATGAATCCCGCCCCGCCTGTGACCATGCACCTCATTGGGGCGCCGATCCTACGTGGCGGCCCGTCCCGGCGGCGCCGCGGACCCCTGCTACCCTCGCCGCTCCCTACGCAGGAGCCATCGCCAGATGCGGCTGATCGTCACCGAGAAGAACAACAGCGCCAAGAAGATCGCCGAGATCCTCAGCGGCGGCAGCGCCGGCTCGGACAAAACCTTCAAAGTCCCCTACTACCGCTGGAGCGACGCCGAGGGCGAGCACATGTCGATCGGGCTCAAGGGCCACGTGCTCGGCCCCGCCTTCCCCGAGGGCTACTCGAACTGGCAGAAGACCGACCTGCACGACCTGATCGACGCCGAGCTGGTCAAGGAGCCGACCGACAAGAACGTCGTCAAAGCGATCAAGAAGGTCGCCAAGGAGGCCGACGACCTGGTGATCGCCACCGACTTCGACCGCGAGGGCGAGCTGATCGGCCTCGAGGCGCTGGAGGAGATGCTCGACGCCAACCCGCGGCTCGGCTCCCGCGAGGGCACCCGCGACGGCAGCCTGCGGATCAAGCGCGCCCGCTACTCGGCCCTCACCAAGCAGGAGATCGAGCGCGCCTTCTCCGAGCTCGACGAGCTCTCCTACCCGCTCGCCAACGCGGGCGCCGCCCGCCAGGACATCGACCTGCTCTGGGGCGCGACGCTGACCCGCGCCGTCTCCCTCGCCACCCGCCGCTTCGGCTCGAACTTCCTCTCGGTCGGCCGCGTCCAGAGCCCCACCCTGGCGCTGGTCGTCGAGCGCGAGCTGGAGCGCCGCGCCCACGTGGCCGAGCCCTACTGGGAACTGTTTGCCAAGTTCCAGCACCCGGATGGCAGCTTCGAGGCGCACCACACCGTCGACAAGTTCTGGGAGAAGGCGGAGGCCGACGCGGCGCTGGCCGGCACCTCCAGCCCCGGCGTCGTCAAGTCGGTGACGGCGAAGAAGAACACGCGGAAACCGCCCACCCCCTACAACACGACTGCCTTCACCACCGATGCCTCCAGCCGCCTCGGCATCACCCCCGCCAGCGCGATGCGGATCGCCGAGGACCTCTACATGGACGGCTTCATCTCCTACCCGCGCACCGACAACACCGTCTACCCGCCCTCGCTGCCGACCCGCGAGCTGGTTTCCTCGCTGGTCCGGGTCAAGGAGTTCTCGGCCGCCGCCGGCCTGCTCGACGGCGACCTGACCCCGACCCGCGGCAAAAAAGAGACGACCGACCACCCGCCGATCTACCCGACCCAGGCGATCCACCCCGGTGCCCTGGAGGGGCCGAAGCGCCGCGTCTACGAGCTGGTCGTGCGCCGCTTCCTCGCCACCTTCAGCTCGCCGATGATCACCGAGTCGACTCGCGCCGACATCGAGGCCGGCTCGCAGACCTACTTCGTGCGTGGCTCGGTCGTCGTCGACCCCGGCTACGCCGCGATCTACACCTACGCCCGCTCCGCCGACGAGGAGATCCCCAAGCTGGAGGAGGGGCAGCGGCTGGAGCTGGACGGCGAGCCGTGGATCGTCGACAAGGAGACGCAGCCGCCCTCCCGCATCTCGCAGGGCAAGCTGATCGAGATGATGGAGGAGCGCGGCCTGGGGACCAAGGCGACGCGTGCCGAGATCATCCAGAAGCTCTACGACCGCGGCTACGTCTACAGCAACCCGCCGGTGCCATCGGAGACCGGGATTGCGATGTACGAGGCGTTCAAGAAGTACGTGCCGCGGATGGCGACGCCGGAGATGACCGCGCAGCTGGAGGCGGAGATGGACCGGATCGCCGCCGGCGAGGTGGCCAAGGACAGTGTCGTCGGCGAGAGCCGCGACCTTCTCCACAGGACCTGGTCGGAGATCGACGAGAGCCGCGAGGACCTGGCGAAGGTCGTCTGGAAGGGGATGGACGATGACCGCATCCTCGGCCCCTGCAAGGTCTGCGAGGAAGCCGGCCGCACCAAGGAGGACGGCTCGCCCAACATGCTGCGCATCATCCGCGCCAAAAAATCGGGCAAACGTTTCGTCGGCTGCACGGGATGGAGCGCCGAGGGTGGCCCGGACTCCTGCGGCCAGACCTTCCCGCTGCCGCAGCGCGGCGACGTCTTCCGGCTGGAGGAGCGCTGCTCGGTCTGCGACCGCACGCCGCGCCTCAAAGTCGTCCCCTTCCGCGGCCGCCCCTGGAACCTCTGCCTCAACGACGAGTGCCCCTCGATGGAGGAGATGAAGAAACGCCGCGCCGAGCGCGAAGCGGCGCGGGCCGCCAAAGAGGCGATGGCGAAGCAGCCGCTGCCCGAGGGCGACGGGGACGGCGCGGGGACGGCGACGCGCAGGCGCAAACGGGCCAAAGCCGCCGCCAAATGACGCCAGCCCTTGCTTCCGGTGCGCCTTATGTGTCTGTGAGGCACATAAGGCGCACCGGAACGGAGCGGTGACGTGTTTGTCTCACTGGAGGGAATCGACGGATCGGGGAAGTCGACCCAGGCGAAGCTGCTGGCCGAGGCCCTCGGGCCCGAGACGCTGCTGATCCGCGAGCCCGGGGGGACCGGGGCGGCGGAGCGGATCCGCGAGCTGCTCGCCGACCCGGCGCTGGAGCTCGACCCGCTCGCCGAGCTGCTGCTCTTCCTGGCGGCGCGCGCCGACCTCACGGCGCGGGTGATCCGGCCAGCGCTGGAGGCCGGCCGCGACGTCGTCTCCGACCGCTTCGCCGACTCCAGCGTCGCCTACCAGGGGGCGGCGCGCGGGCTCGGCGTCGGCGAGGTGATCTCGCTCACCGACGCCGCCACCGAGGGCCTCTGGCCGGACCTGACCGTGCTGTTGCGGATCGACCCCGAACTGGGCTTCGCGCGGGCCGACGGCGACGACCGCCTCGAGGGCGAGGGGCTGGAGCTGCAGCGAGCCGTCGCCACGGCCTACGAGGAGATCGCCCAGATCGCCGCCGACCGCTTCGTCTGCGTCGACGCCTCCGGCACGGTGGGGGAGGTCCACGCCCGAGTCATCAAGGCGGTAAGCGACCGCTTGGGCAGCGGTGACTGAGCAGTGCAGCACCTACCCGCATATGGCGGAGGCCGTAGGCCGGAGCCATGGGCGGAAATTGATTCAAAACCAGCCCTCAACCGGTTCCGAATCACAGCCTGATTCTTTTCGGGGGCGGTTGAGGGCCCTTGCACGACTATGGGTCGCGATTTAGAAGAAGCCATCGAGCACCAGCCGCGGGCGAGCGCGGCGCTGCGCGCCGCGCTCGCCGCCGGGCCGTCCCACGCCTACCTCTTCCGCGGGCCGCGCGGGGCCGGCAAGCGGGCGGCGGCGCGGGCCTTCGCCGCCGAGATCCTCGCTGCGTCTTCCGAGGACCCCGACGACGCCCGCCGGCGCGCCCTGCTCGATCCCTCGCCCCATCCCGACCTCGTCTGGCTGGCGCCGAGCGGCGCCCAGCACATGGTCGAGGCGGTCCGCGAACGCGTCATCCGCGCCGCCGCCTACCGGCCCTTCGAGGGTGGCAGGCGGGTTTTCGTGATCGAGGCGGCGGAGGCGATGCGCGACGAGAGCCAGAACGCGTTGCTGAAGACGCTCGAGGAGCCGCCCGGCTTCGTCCACCTGATCCTGCTCAGCTCCGAGCCGGCGGCGCTGCTGGAGACGATCGTCTCCCGCTGCCAGCCGGTCGACTTCGCGGCGGCGCCGGTCGAGACGGTCGAAGCCGCCCTCGCCGGCGAAGCCGCCGCCGAGGAGATCGCAGCCGCCGCCCGCCTCGCCGCCGGCGACGTCGGCCTCGCCCGCTTCCTGCTCGGCGAGCGGGGGCGGAAGTTGCGCGCCCAGGCGCTCGATCTGGCGAATCCCCCGGGCGGCGACGGGTCGCCCTGGGCGGCGCTGCTCGATGCCGCCGAGGAGGCCGGCGCCGACGCCGAGGCGGCGGCGCGCGAGGCGCTGGAGGAGGAGGCAGAAGCGGGGATCAAGCGCTCCGCCCGCGATGTCGCCGACGAGGCGAAGCGGGTCGGCCGCCGCCGCCGCACCGAGGTCCTCGACCTCGGCTTGGCGCTGCTCGCCGCCTGGTTCCGCGACCTCGCCGCGACCGCCGCCGGCGTCCCGGAGGCCGCCTTCAACCGCGACCGTCTCGCCGAGCTCCAGGCCCGTGCCGCCGGCCTCGACCCCAACCGAGCCCGCCAGGCCGCCGAGCTGGTCCAGGACAGTCGCCGCCGCCTCGACCTCAACGTCTCCGAGGAGCTAGCGCTGGAGGCGCTCTTCTTTCGCCTCCAGCGCCTGCTCGGCTGAGCGCGCCTGCTCGCGCGCTTTCTCCAGCGCCCGTTCCTGCGCGAGACGGGTGATCTGGGCGGCCTGGCGGGACATGATCACGCTGAAGTTGAGGGTCAGTCCGAGCAGCAGCAGGAGGACGAGCGAGAAGAGGGCGACGTTGGTGTCCCGGACGCCCATCGCGTCGGCGACGACGCCCAGCAGCCCCGGGAAGACGGCCCCGGCCAGCATCCCGAGGCCGGCGACGAACCAGACGACGCTGAAGCGCTCCTGGAGGCTGCCGCGGCGGATCAGGTCGAGGATCAGCACCATGAAGACGATCGCGATCGCCGCCGCGATGATCCGCGTCTGCGCGGTGAGGTGGACCTGCGGGCTCTGGGCGCCCAGCGCGAGAAGGCTCATCGTCCCGGCTCCATGTGCCGCGGGCGGAACTGACCGACCAGCAGCACGACCAGTCCCTTGAAGATGAAGAAGGCGGAGCGCAGCGGCGTCAGGAAGGAGCTGCCGCCGACCCGCTCCAGCATCCGCACCGGCACCTCCTCGACCCGCAGTCCCTCGCGCACCGCCAGCTGCAGCGACTCGATCTCGGCGAAGTCGGGCGAGTAGTGCTCGCTGAACAGCGCCATCACGCGCCGGTTGGCGGCCCGCATGCCGCTTGTCGTGTCGGTGAAGCGCTGCCGCGTCGCCAGCGTCAGGAAGAAGCGGAAGAGGCTGATGCCGATCCGCCGCGAGAGCGTCGGCCGATAGTCGTCGGCGTCGCCGCCGCTCGCCTTGCCCGGCCCGCGCTCGCGGTAGCGGGAGCCGATCACCAGGTCGGCGCGGTCGGCGTAGACCTCCTCCAGCAGGCGCGCCACCTCGGCCGCGGGGTGCTGGCCGTCGGCGTCGAGATGGGCGCAGCAGCCGTAGCCCTCGCGCAGCGCGTACAGATAGCCGGTCTGCAGCGCCGCCCCCAGGCCCTGGTTGAAGGGCAGGCTGGCGACGAGCGCGCCCGCTTCGCGGGCGCGCTCGCCCGTCGCGTCGGTCGAGCCGTCGTCGACGACGAGCACGTCCGCCCCGGGCAGCGCCCGCCGCACGTCCGCGATCACGGTGGCGACCGAGTCCTCCTCGTTCCAGGCGGGGATGAAGATCAGCGTCCTCACCCTGCCGATTCTCCCAGGTACACCGGGCGCGCCGCGCGATTCTGCGCTGCTCCGCGCCCCGCCGAGCGAGGGCCGCCCCTCCGTTTGTGTTAGTAAGCGCTCATGAGACGGATCGGCATGCGCTTCTGGCTGGCCGGCGCCTTCGCCGCCGTCAGCACGATCACCGCCGCCGCCGTCTACCTGTTCGGCGACAAGCCGCGTGCCGTCGTCGCCGCGGTCGTGCTCGGCACCCTGGCCGGCTTCCTGATCGCCCTCGCGATCTCCCACCGCGTCGTCCGGCTCTCGCGCGCCGCCGGCCAGATGGCCGCCGGCTCGCTCGACGTGCCCATGGGGACCGGCGGCCCGGACGAGATCGGCGAGCTGGCGCGGTCGCTGGAGTCGATGCGCGCCTCCCTGCAGGAGAGCTTCGGCGTGCTGACCGCCGACCGCAACAAGCTCCAGGCGATCTTCGACGGCCTCACCGACGCGGTGATCGTCGTCGACGAGGAGGGGCCGCTGCGCTTCTCCAACAGCGCCGCCGCGGAGCTCCTCGACTCCGACGGCTTGCCTACCGAGCCGATCCGGCCGCTCGTCAGGCGCGCCGCCGAGGTCGGCTTCGCTGCCCACCCGGCGCTGCGGATCGGCGATCGCGCCTACTCGCTGACCGCCCGCTCGCTCCCCGACGAGCACGCCGTGCTGGCGGTCCTGCGCGACCGCACCGACGAGATGCGGCGCGAGTTCGCCGAAGCGGACTTCGTCTCCAACGCGGCGCACGAGCTGCGCAACCCGCTGGCCGGCATCTCGGGGGCGATCGAGGTTCTGCAGAGCGGCGCCAAGGAGGACCCGCAGGCGCGCGACCACTTCCTCGGCCGCCTCGCCGACGACGCCGAGCGGATGAGCCGCCTCACCCGCTCGCTGCTCACCCTGGCCCGGGTCGAGTCGCTGGGGGCGGGGGAGACCGAGGTGGTCGACGTCGAGGTGGCGATCCGCGACGTCGTCGAAGCGGTCGAGGCGCGGCCCGGTGTGCGGTTGAAGGTCGAGTTGGAGCCTGATCTGGCCGCCGAGGGCGACCCGACGCTGCTGCGCCAGGTGATGATCGGCCTGCTCGGCAACGCCTTCAAGAACACGCCGGCGCCCGGGCGCGTTACCGTTCGCGGTCGCCGCGAGGGCGAGAGGGAGATGGTCTTGGAGGTGATCGACACGGGCACGGGCATTCCGGAGGCGGAGATAGAGCGCGTCTTCGAGCGCTTCTACCGGCGCAGCGAGTCCCGCACGCAGGAGGGCTTCGGCCTCGGCCTGGCGATCGCCCGCCGCATGGTCGACGTGATGGGCGGTGAGATCGGCGCCAGCTCGGGCGAGGGCAAGGGCAGCACCTTCTGGGTCCGCCTCCCCCTCGCGAAACCCAGCTCGACGCCGGTGGCATGAGGGGACGAGCGTGAGCGCGGGCCGCATCCTGATCGCCGACGACGAGCCCTCGGTTCGCGACTCGGTCGGCTACGCGCTCGCCCAGGAGGGGTTCGAGGTGACCGCCGCGGCCGATGGCGAGGAGGCCGCCGGCAGACTCGATGACGGCATCCCCTTCGACCTGCTGATCCTCGACATCCTCATGCCCGGCCAGAGCGGCCTCGACATCTGCCGCGACGTGCGCTCGCGCAGCGCCGTGCCGATCATCATCCTCACCGCCAAGGACGCCGAGGTCGACAAGGTGGTCGGGCTCGAGGTCGGCGCCGACGACTACGTCACCAAGCCCTTCTCGGTGCGCGAGCTGCTCGGCCGCGTCCGCGCTCAGCTGCGCCGCCGCGAGCTGGACCGGGCGCCGCTGGCCCACGCCGTGCGGGTCGAATCGGGCCCGGTCGCGATCGACCTCGTCCGCCACGTCGCGACGGTGCGCGGCGAGCCGGTCAACCTGACCCGCTCCGAGTTCCAGCTGCTGCGCCTCCTCGTCGCCCGCCCCGGCGAGGTCTTTCGCCGCCGCCAGATCATGGAGGAGCTGTGGCAGACCGAGTTCGACGGCGACGAGCGGGCCTGCGACGTCCACATCTCCAACCTGCGCCAGAAGGTCGAGCGCGATCCCCAGCACCCGGAGCTGGTCCTCACCGTGCGCGGCGTCGGCTACAAGTTCGCCGGCGCAGGCGCCTGACGAGCGATCCCCGAGAAGGTCCCTGCCTTCATCAGCACCGGGTCAGCGCATCGGCGTAGAAGCGCAGGTAGGCGTTCCAGTGACGGTCCCAGTAGGAGTGTTCGTGCCCGCCCCGCCATGAGGTGTGGGCGCTGAGGTCGGCTCCGGCGCCTTCCAGCGCTTCGTCGAAGGCGACGTCGGAGATCAGGAAGGGGTCTTCGCGCCCTGCGTCGTTCCATATTGGGATCGATCCCAAAGCGCCGGGATCGCGTCGAATCGTTCCGATCACATCGTTTGCCGCGAAGTCTTCGGCGCTGTCGAAGGCACCGGGCGCAGTGTCTTCGGCTCGCAGCCAAAGCGCCGGGGAGTGGCCTCCGACGGCACAGAAGCGCCCCGGGTTGTGGAGGGCCAGGTCATAGGCCCCGAAGCCTCCCATCGAGACGCCGCCAATTGCCACTCGGCGGGGATCGGCGTCGAAGCGCCGGGTGACCTGTGGGATCACTTCGTCGAGCACATAGCGGCCCCAATCTCCCGATTCGCGGTCGTGCCAGTAGCTGTCTCGGTCGTCTTCGGGGAAGGCGACGATCGGTGCCTGCGCTCCGAGCTTCGCCAGGGCCGAGTAGAAGGCTTCGTCTTCGGTGTAGGTGCCGACCGTCTCACTCTTCCCGTGCAGGAAGACGAGCAGCGGTCGCCTGCCTTCGCCGCCCGCTGGAACGACGACGCCGACGTCCTCGCTGCGGCCGACGACCTTGCTGTGGATAGTGAGATGAGCCACCCTGGCGCCGTGGGTGTCGGCAGGGGCGAAGACCGTCGCGCCCAGGGCCAGGTAGGCAATCGCCCACCCCCAGGATGGCCAGCGCCCCGGCGGCCCGCCGCCTTCGCCTCACCTGCCTGCGAGTCGGCCGGGCTGGGCTCACGATTGCGGCAGCGTAGCCCGCCGCTGGTAGCGTGAGCCGCGATGCGGGGGATGTGGCGCAAGCTCACCTACCCATTGCGGCGCTGGCCGCGGCTCTCGCGGGGCGTCCTTGCGGGCACTGGCCTCTTCGTTGCGACAGTCATCACCGCGAACGCCTACATCCTGTTGAGCATGTCCGGCGAGTCGACCGCCGACGTCGCCGACGTACCCGACACTCAGGTGGCGATCGTCCCCGGCGCCTTGGTCAAGCCCAACGGCCAGATGAGCACGATGTTGGCCGATCGGGTGCACGAGGCGGCCTCGCTGTGGCATGCCGGGAAGGTCAAACGCATCCTCGTCTCCGGCGACCACCACACCTGGGCCTATGACGAGCCCGACACGATGCGGAAGGCGCTGGTTCGCGAGGGCGTGCCCGGCCGGGTCATCTTTGAGGACCATGCCGGTTTCGACACCTGGGAGACGATGGTGCGGGCGCGCAACATCTTCGGTGTGCGCAGCGCCGTAATCGTCACCCAAGGCTTCCACATGCCCCGCGCGCTTTACCTCGCCGAAGAAGCGGGCATCCACGCCACGGGTCTGGTCTCCGATCTGCACCCCTACGGCATGCAGGGCATAAAGAGCGATCTGCGCGAGGTGCTCTCGCGGGCCAAGGCGATCGCGGATGTGACGCTCGGCACGCCCGCCATGGGCGGCGCCAAGATCCCGATCAGCGGCGATGACGGCCGCATCAGTTGGGGCCCGGCGCCGCCGCCCGGCACACCGCCGGCCGGCTCTCCGGGGGGATGAGCGGGGCAGACGCCCCACTAGGGTTGGAGCAGAGTTGGCTTGGCGGCGCTGGGCTTTTAAGAGCCGACGGGGAGACTCGAACTCCCGACCCCTTCATTACGAGTGAAGTGCTCTACCAGCTGAGCTACGTCGGCGTGCGGCCCTTTGTAGAGCCAATAGACGGCTATCTCTGCTCTTCAGCCGTCAGAGTTGGTCCTCAATTGGTCCTCAATTTACCGCAGACCGTGCCTAGCGGGGCTCGAATCAACCGGCCCCGCCGACGAAGGTCGCTACATGGATACGGCAACATTTGGCAAAGGCGTCGGAGGTGCGCCGATTCGTCGGCTGCACTGGCTAGGCTCGCTGCTTGTGAGCCCTGACCGCGCAGAGGATCTACGACGTCTTGTGGGGGAGGCAGTCGCTCTCGGCGCAGACTCGATTTCCTCAATCTCGAGAGTCGAGGTTGACCTCATTCGAGATCTGGACCCTGTTCGTCCGACCGAGATGCGGCTCAGGGATCTCCGAGACGCGATCAAGAACGGAGAAGACCCTCTCGGCTCTGCCTTCTGTCGGATCTTTTCGCCTGTCGAGAGGAGGACAAGCGGGGCGACCTATACCCCGCCTCAGATTGTTGAGGCGATGGTCGCCTGGGCTGTTGATGGCCCGCAGCCGGATCGTATTGTGGATCCAGGGTCCGGTTCGGCGCGCTTCGCGACCCAGGCCGCCGCTGCGATGCCCAGTGCGGCCATCATGGCTGTTGAGCTAGATCCCATTTCTGCTCTCGTTAGCAGGGCCAACTTGGCAACGCTTGGGATGGCGCAGCGTTCATCGGTCGAGCTTTGCGACTATCGGAGTTTCGACCCGCCGCCGATTCAAGGCCGAACGCTCTATATCGGCAACCCACCGTACGTTCGGCATCACAACATTGATCCGAAGTGGAAGCGATGGCTCACGGAAACTTCGCGTAAATTGGGCCTGTCGGCCAGCCAGCTTTCCGGTCTACACCTTTATTTTGTTCTCGCGACCGCCGCAAATGCAAAGGCCGGCGACCGAGGTGTGTTCATCACTTCATCGGAGTGGCTTGACGTCAACTATGGCTCTTTGATGAGGGATCTCGTGGTTGGAGATCTCGGAGGAGAAGCTATCCACGTAATTGCACCCGAGGCGGAGCCGTTCGAGGACGCTCTCACGACGGGAGCGATCACCTGCTTCGAGATCGGGTCGAGACCTAGCTCGCTCCGGCTTCGTCGAGTCCGGAAAGTAAGCGATCTACGTCGCCTTGAGGGCGGCCAGCGTGTGTCGCGTGATCGCTTGGTTGAGGCCAAGCGCTGGACGCCACTTCTCAGAACCGCCCGGAAGGTCCCGAATGGCTACGTTGAACTAGGTGAGATTTGCCGAGTCCATCGTGGAGCAGTCACTGGAGCGAATCGGGTTTGGGTCGTTGATCCTGACGACTCTGATTTGCCGAGTAGCGTCCTTTATCAATCGGTTACTCGTGCTCACGAGCTGTTTGCCGCAGGCGATGCGCTGTCAAGTCCCAAGCGGCTACGCGCCGTGGTCAATATCCCGCGCGACTTAGACATTCTTACCTCGGACGATCGGGGGCCGGTTGAACGATTCATCCGAAGCGCTAGGCGTCTTGGGGTTCACCATGGGTACGTCGCTAGGCATCGGCCCGCGTGGTGGTCCGTCGGCCTTAGAGAACCCGCGCCCATCCTGGCGAGCTACATGGCCCGTCGTCCCCCCGCCATCGTTCGCAACCTCGCAGATGCACGCCACATAAACATCGCCCACGGCTTCTATCCGCGCCAGCCGCTCTCTGATGCGACCTTGGACCGCTTGGCCAGTGCTGTCCGCTCCTCGATTCACATCGAGCAGGGACGGACCTACGCCGGGGGGCTGACAAAGTTCGAGCCACGGGAGTTCGAGCGGATCCTGATACCTAACGTGTTAGAGCCGGCCAGATGACCGTCGTCGAGCCCCCTCGCTGGTCAGACGAAGAGCTTGAGGTAGACCGCCGAGCGGCTATCACCAGGTTTCGGGACGAACGTCTAGAGGAGCCACTTGAGCAGTACTTGGAGACCTTCGACACCTATCGGGGAGTTGTCGAGGATCTCCTTGAGACAACGGTCGATCTCACGAAGCTGTCACCCCTAGATATTCAGGTTCTTACGGATCCCGATCTTCTGCTCGCACTTCGTTATCTAGCAGGGCCGCCAATTTCTCAGGACGACCTCAAAGAACTGGCCGAGGCGAGTCTCGCGCCGTCACGCCTCAAGAACGACGCCGACATGGCGCAGCGAGTTGTCGAAACCATTCTTGTCGCCCTCGACCGCCGGCGCTTCCCCTGGGTTGCAGAGGGACGCGAGCCAGAGCCGTCGGAGCGTGAGGCGGCAGCGCTGGCCTCGGCCG
>DASTHF010000117.1:0-5039 GCA_035605615.1 Solirubrobacterales bacterium | reverse complement strand
GGACCGCCGGCGACGTAGGTGCCGTGGCCGACCGCGCGGTCGCCGTCGCCGCGCGTCGCCAGGATGCCGTAGCGCTGGGCGTAGTCGACGTCGGCCACCATGCTCGCCGCCTTCGCCAGGTCGGCGGCCCCTGAGAAGAAGCGGAAGCTCCGCGAGTCGGGGCCGAGGCCCTGGAACAGCTCGAGCAGCGCCGCCTCGTCGCTCGGGGCCACCGGCCGCAGGCGAACGGTCGAGCCGTCGCGTAGGACGACGTCGGCTTTCCGGTAGGCGGGATACTGGTCGCCCACGGATCGATGGTAGTCGGCCTCCACTTCAGCCACCCGGCCTGCCTCGCGCACGACCCTCGCGCGCAGATGCCGCACCACCCCGACAGCCCGGAGCGGCTGCGGGCGATCGAGCGGCGGCTGGCGGAGCGCGACTGGCTCGGCTGGGAGCGGCGCGAGGCGCCGGCGGCGACGGAGGCGGAGCTGGAGCTCGTCCACAGCCGCCGCCACGTGGAGGCGATCCGCGACCTCTGCCTGGCGGGAGGCGGCGCTATCGACCCCGACACCTACGTCGGCGAGGCCTCCTGGGAGGCGGCGCTGCGCGCGGCGGGCGCGGCCTGCGCGATGACCCGCGCCCTGCTGGCCGGCGAGGCCCGCGCCGGCTTCTGCGCGGTGCGGCCGTCGGGCCACCACGCGGAGCCCGACCGCGCGATGGGCTTCTGCCTCTTCGACAACGTCGCCGTCGCCACCGGGCTGGCGATCCGCGAGCTTGGGGTCAAGCGGGTCTTCGTCCTCGACTGGGACGTGCACCACGGCAACGGCACCGTGGAGGCGTTCCGCGAGCGCGCCGACGTCCTGGTCGCCGGCATCCACCAGGCCGGGATCTACCCGGGCAGCGGCCCGCGATCGGACACCGGCTCCGGGCCGGGCGAGGGCTACACGATCAACCTGCCGGTACCGGCAGGCTCCGACGAGGAGCAGTGGCTGGCGCTGCTGGAGCACGTCGTCGTGCCGGCTGCCATCGAGTTCGAGCCGCAGCTGGTGCTGGTCTCGGCCGGCTTCGACGCCCACCGCGCCGACCCGCTCGCCGGCTGCCTGCTGGAGGCCGGCTCCTTCGGGCGGATGGCCGGCCGCGTGCGGGAGCTGGCCGACTCGCTGGGCGCTCCCGTCGGCGCGGTGCTGGAGGGCGGCTATGAACCGGAGGCGCTGGCCGAGTCGGTCGAGGCGACGCTCGCCGCGCTCGGCACGGGCACACATATCCCGGCGCAGGGAGGGTAGGAGAAGCGCAGATGAAAGCTTTCCAGCTGACCGCCTGGCAGGCGCCTCCCGAGATGCGCGAGGTGGACGTGCCCGAGCCCGGCCCCGGCCAGGTGCTGATCAAAGTCGGCGGCGCCGGCGCCTGCCACTCGGACCTGCACCTGATGGAGTGGCCGCCGGGCACGATGGGCTTCGAGCCGCCCTTCACGCTCGGCCACGAGAACGCCGGCTGGGTCGAGGCGCTCGGCGCCGGGGTCGAGGGGCTGGAGATCGGCGAGCCGGTCGCCGTCTACGGCCCCTGGGGCTGTGGGCGCTGCCGCGCCTGCCGCCGCTCGGCAGAGAACTACTGCGAGCGCCAGGCGGAGATCGGCGCCTTCGGCGGCGGCCTCGGCCTCGACGGCGGCATGGCCGAATACATGCTGGTCCCGCACGCGCGGCTGCTGCTGCCGCTCGGCGAGCTCGACCCGCGCGAGGCGGCGCCGCTCTCCGACGCGGCGCTGACCCCCTACCACGCGATCAAGCGCTCGCTCCACCTGCTCGTCCCCGGCTCGACCGCGGTCGTGATCGGGGTCGGCGGCCTCGGCCACATGGCGGTGCAGATCCTGCGCGCGCTCAGCCCGGCGCGGGTGATCGCCGTCGACACCTCCCTCGAGAAGCTGCGACTGGCGCGCGAGGTCGGCGCCGAGGAGGCGGTCGAGCCGGGCGAGGGCGCCGCCGAGGCGATCCGCGAGCTGACCCGCGGCCTCGGCGCCGAGCTGGTGCTCGACAACGTCGGCGCCGACGAGACCCTCGCCCTCGCCGCGCAGGTCGCGAAATTCGAGAGCCACGTGACGATGGTCGGCCTGGCGGGCGGCGGCTTCCGGTTCGGCTTCGGCACGCTCCCCTTCGAGGCGCAGCTGACCCTGCCCTACTGGGGGACGGCGATCGAGCTGATCGAGGTCCTCGACCTGGCCCGCGCCGGCCGCATCCGCGCCCACGTCGAGCGCTTCCCGCTGGACGGGGCGGCGGAAGCCTATGAACGGCTGCGCAGCGGTTCCCTCAACGGCCGCGCCGTGATCTGCCCGCACGGATAGCGCGGCGGCGACGTGGCGCAGCTCAAATTCGTCCCGATCCCGCCGCACCCGCTCGACCGCTACCGGCCGCTGCTCGGCGAGGAGCGCTTCGAGCGGATAGAACGGATCGCCGCGGAGGCGCGCCGCGACTTCGCCGGGCGGGCGATCTGGCACGTCAGCTCGACCGCGCGCGGCGGCGGCGTCGCCGAGATCCTGCACTCGCTGCTGCCCTACGTGCGCGGCGCCGGGGTCGACACGCGCTGGGTGGTGCTGCGCGAGGCGCCCGAGTTCTTCGCGATCACCAAGCGGATCCACAACCATATGCACGGCGACCCCGGCGACGGCGGCGAGCTGGGCGAGGCGGAGCGGAGCATCTACGAGCTGGCGCTGGCCGCCGACGCGGGGGGGCTCGGCCACCTCCTGCAGGAGGGCGACGTCGTCTACCTGCACGACCCGCAGACGGCGGGCCTGGTGGGGGCGATGAAGGAGCTGGGCCTGAGCGTGATCTGGCGCTGCCACATTGGGGTCGACGAGCCCGACGAGCTGGCCACCGGGGCGAGGGAGTTCCTGCTGCCATACGTCGAGGGCGCCGACGCCTACGTCTTCTCGCGCCGCGAGTACGTCTGGGAGGGGCTCGACACGGAGCGGGTCTGGCTGATGCCGCCCGCGATCGACGCCTTCTCGCCGAAGAACCAGGAGCTCGACGCGGCGACGGTGAAGGCGATCCTGGCGGCGATCGGCCTGGGGCCGGACGGGCGCCGCACCGCGCCGAGCTTCGTGCGCGGCGACGGCACGCCGGGCCGGGTCGAGCGGCGCGCCGAGCTGCTCCAGGAAGCGAGGGTGCCGGCCGCCGCCAGGGTCGTCGCCCAGGTCTCGCGCTGGGACCGGCTCAAGGACCCGCGCGGCGTGCTCGAGCTCTTCGAGAGGTTCCTCGACGACCCCGCCATCCACCTGGTGCTCGCCGCCCCCGCCGCCGATGCGGTCGCCGACGATCCGGAGGGGGCGGTCGTCTACGGCGACGTCGCCGAGTCGTGGCGGCGGCTGCCGGACGGGGTGCGGCGGCGCGCCCACCTGGTCAACCTGCCGATGTACGACCTCGACGAGAACGGGGCGATGGTCAACGCGATCCAGCGCCGCGCCGACGTGCTGGTGCAGAAGAGCGTCGCCGAGGGCTTCGGCCTGACCGTCGCCGAGGGGATGTGGAAGGGGCGGCCGGTGGTGGGCAGCCGGGTCGGCGGCATCCAGGACCAGATCGTCGACGGCGAGTCGGGGGTGCTGGTCGACGACCCCTGCGACTACGAGGCCTTCGGCCGCGAGATACGCGCGCTGCTCGACGATCCGGCGCGCGCCCGGGCGATCGGCGAGGCGGCGCGGCGGCGGATCGGCGAGCGGTTCCTGGCGGTGGGGAGGCTGGCCGAGTACGTCGAGCTGGTCGCTAGCCTCGTGCGGATTCCAGCGTGAGGCGGCTCTCGGCGGCGCCGATCAGGCGGCGGGCGCGGTCGACGGCGTCGAGGTTGACGGAGATCGCGTCGATCCCCGCCCGGACCAGGATCTCCGCGTACTCGGGGTAGACCGAGGGCGCCTGGCCGCAGATCGAGGTGCGCAGGCCGAGCTCGCGGGCGCGGCGCAGCAGCTGGGCGATGTACTCGGTGACGGCGGCGTCGCGCTCGTCGAAGACCTCGGCGACCAGCTCCGAGTCGCGGTCGGCGCCGAGCACCAGCTGGGTGAGGTCGTTGGAGCCGATCGAGATGCCGGCGACCCCGAGCTCCGCGTAGCGGGGGAGGTGGAAGAGCACCGAGGGCACCTCGGCCATCAGCCACAGCTCGAAGCCCGGGCGGGAGAGGAGCCCGGCCGCTTCGAATTGAGCGCGGCAGGCGACGACTTCGCGCGGCGTGCGGACGAAGGGCAGCATCACGTGGAAGTTGTCGTGGCCGGCGTCCCAAACGCGGCCGATCGCCTCCAGCTCGAGGCCGAGCAGCTCCGGCTCGCGCATGTAGCGCAGGGCGCCGCGGTAGCCGATCATCGGGTTCGACTCCTGCGGCTCGAAGCGCTCGCCGCCCTCGAGGCCGCGGAACTCGTTGGTGCGGAAGTCGATCGTGCGGTAGGTGATCGGGCGCGGCGCGAAGGCCTCGGCGAAGGCGGTCAGCGAGTCGGCCATGCGGGCGACGAAGCGCTCGCCGCGGCCCTGCTCGATCAAGAGCCGCGGGTGGACGCCTTCGAGCGCCTCGACGATCATCAGCTCGGCGCGCAGCAGGCCGACCCCGTCCACGTCGCCAAGCTGGGCGGCGCGCTGTAGCTGCGAGGGCTCGGAGAGGTTGACGAGGACCTTGGTGGCGGTCACCGGCGCCGGCGCGGCTGCCGCGGTGGCGGCGGGCCGGGCGGGACGCGCCGGCGTCGCGCCGGCGCTGACCGTGCCGGCGCCGGCGTCGACCGTGACGAGCTCTCCGTCGCGCAGCACCTTGGTCGCCTCGGCGGTGCCGACCACGCAGGGGATGCCGAGCTCGCGGGAGACGATCGCCGCGTGGCAGGTCATGCCGCCGGAGTCGGTGACGATCGCCGCCGCGCGGCGCATCAGCGGCACCCAGTCGGGGGCGGTCATGTGGGTGACCAGCACCTCGCCCTCGGCCAGCTCGCCGGCGCCGTCGAGCGAGGCGACGATCCGCACCGCGCCGCTGGCGACGCCGGGCGCCGCGCCCAGTCCCCGCACCAGCTCCTTCCCCGCCGTGGCAGAGCTTTCAGTCCCAAT
>DASTHF010000167.1:0-6055 GCA_035605615.1 Solirubrobacterales bacterium | reverse complement strand
CGAGGGGATGCGCCCCGACGTCGCCACCGCCTTCGGCCGCATGGCGGCGGCCGCGGCGCGCGCCGGCATCGCCCTCGCGATCAACTCGGCCTTCCGCTCCGACGCCGAGCAGGCGAGGCTCTACGCCGCCCATCCCGACCCGCGCTGGGTGGCGCCGCCCGGCCGCTCGCTGCACCGTTGCGGAACCGAGCTCGACCTCGGCCCCTCCACCGCCTACGGCTGGCTGGCGGCGAACGCCGCCCGCTTCGGCTTCGCCCAGCGCTACTCGTGGGAGCAGTGGCACTACGGCTTCACCGCCGGGCCGCCGCCCTGCTCGGCGGCCGGCAACGCCGGTGCGGCGGGCGGCATCGGGGGCGCCGCCGCCGGAGGTGGGGGAGGGGGGGAGCTCGCCGGCGGCGCCGGGCTGCCCTCCTTCGTCCCCGTGCGCTTCCGCGGGGCGCTGATCGGCGCCGCCACCCGCTGGAACGTCTCCGCCGCCCTGCTCGCCGCCCAACTCATGGCCGAGTCGAACTTCAACCCGTTCGCGATCTCGCCGGCCGGTGCCCGGGGCATCGCCCAGTTCATCCCCTCGACGGCGGCCGCCTACGGCCTCCGCGATCCCTTCGACGCCGCCGAAGCGATCGCGGCCCAGGCCCACCTGATGTCGGACCTGCTGCGCCGCTTCGGCTCGCCGTCCCTCGCCCTCGCCGCCTACAACGCCGGCCCCGGCGCGGTCGAATCCTGCCACTGCGTCCCCTCGATCCCCGAGACGGCGGCCTACGTAACCCGCATCCTCGCCCTCCTCGGCGGCTCCGGCGCCCTCGCCCTCCCGATCTTCGAAGTGCGACTGGTGGCGTGAAGAGGCCGCCAGACCTCCTAGGTATTTCGTATTACGATATTATGCTGGAGATTCATCCATCGGCTCGGAAGCACGGCATTGCCGATGAGGACATAGAACACGCCGTAAGTCATGCGATGAGTATCGACAGTCGAGACAACGACACTCAGCTGTATCTCGGAGCCGGTCGCAACGCAGACCTACTTGAGGTAGTAACGGTGAGCCACGTCGACAGCTCGGGAGAGCTTGCGATCCACGCGATGAAGATGCGGCCGAAATACAGACTGCTACTGCTAGGAAAACGATGATGGCGCGGCAGAAGACTTACGGCAAGACGGCCAGTGGAGTGCCGATCACTGACGAGCTGATTGAGAAGCTGGCCAAAGAAGCCGAGGAGGGTTACGACGTCGAGGAGATACTTCGCCGGCGGCGTGGGCGGCCCCCAATCGGCTCAGGCCCAGCGGCTGTTGAGTCGGTTCGGCTCGATCCTGAGCTTCGCCAAGCGCTAGCTCAGCGCGCTGAGCGCGACCATGAAGCGACCTCCTCGGTGATCCGCAGGGCGCTGCGTCAATACCTCAAGGCCAGCTGAAGCATCATCAGCCATCCCGACCTTCAAGTGCACCTAATCGCGTGCGATATTTGTCTGCATGTGCTCCCGCGCCGATCATCTGGACAGCGAGCTGCTTGCGGCGCTTGAGGGATCTCGGAGCGATAGAGATGTCAGAGAGGTCGTCCGGCCAATGAGCCGGGAGGAGGCTCTTGTGACCGAGGGAACCGGCTGGGTCGGCAATCTCGCCGAGATTCGTTCGCGAGAAGAGATCCCATCGAGCAATTCAGCGCCAGATTCAGACCGTCCTGCCTGAGGGCTAGTTTTGCGACGCGCTTGTTGAATATCGGCAAGCGCTCCTATCAGAGGGATGCCTGGATGGCGTTGCATCAACCGAAGGTGCAAGCGATAGGTTCTCGATGACGACTCGATGACCAAGCGAAGCTCCTCAATGAGCGCGCCGCGCTCGGCTCCTCGGCTTTCCGTTGCCCGGCGCTGGAAGTTCGTCCTCGTTGGCGCCACGGATGAGGGCAACGCCAAAGAGCTGGCCGATCGGATCGAAACGAGGCTCCGGCTGGCAGCCGCTTCCACGTCGAGGGAACTTGGAGGATCGCTTACGCGGAGTCTCCGAGGAGCCCATTCGCTGTGCTGGGCGGACTTGCCGCCTAACGATGCCCATGGTGCTATTCGCGTTTGTCGGCAGCCTGGGTCTCCTTGAATTCGTTGGCGGCCTCGCGCTGCTGTTCATAACGACGATCGGGATCTTCTTTTGGGGAAGCGGGCTTGGGTGGCGCGAGCCGAAGAAGGACCGCCGGAACGGCCTGTAGATCGTCGTTTAAACTGCCGTCGCGATGGCGATGGTTGAGGTGCAGGGCGTCGAGGGGATGCAGGCTCTGGTTGGTCAGGAGATCGGTCCGAGCGACTGGCGGACCGTCACGCAGGAGGACATCGACGCTTTCGCCGATCTTTCCGGCGACGACCAGTGGATCCACGTCGACGTCGAGCGGGCGAAGAAGGAGAGCCCCTTCGGGACGACGATCGCCCACGGAAACCTGACGCTCTCGCTGGTCGACGGTTTCCGCAAGCAGCTGATCTCCTCAAGCGGCTTCGCGCTCGGCGTCAACTACGGCTGGAACAAGATCCGCTTTCCGGCCCCGGTTCCGGTCGACAGCCGCGTTCGCGCCCGCGCCGAGATCGTCTCAGTCGACGAGGTCGGCGGCGGCTGGTGGCAGGTCGTCACCCGCTTCACCCTCGAGGTCGAGGGCAGCGAGAAGCCCTGTTTCGTGGGCGACTCCGTCACCCGCGTGATGGCGCCCGCCTGACGACGGGCGCCGATCGACGTCTTCTATTTGACGGTCAGAGTCCCTTCCATCCCTGCCTGGCGGTGGCCCGGGATGGAGCAGTAGAAGGTGTAGGTGCCGGGTTTGAGGCTGACGGTCGCCGTCGCGCTGCTTTCGCTGATCACTTCCGTTTTGCCGATCGTCTTGCCGCTCGAGTCTTCGATCGAGACGTCGTGGGAGAGCGGCTGTGGGTTGTTGAATTCGAGCGTCGTCTTGCCCGCCTTGGCGGTGGCGCTCTTCGTCGTGTAGGCGAGCTGGCCGCTCGGGTCGGCTTCGAACTTGAGGCTCGCGCCGCCGGCCGTCTTTTCGCCTCCGGTCGCCGCGGCGCCGCCACCCGCTTCCCCGCTCGTTTCGGTCGGCGTGGTCGAGCCTCCGCCTCCGCAGGCGACCAGCGCGGCGGCCGCGAGAGCGAGCGCGAGAAGGGCGGCGATCTTCTTCATGCTGGAAATCCTTTCCTCGGGGGGCGAGACTCAACTCAAGTTATCCGCGAAGGACGGCGGCAAACCTAGCGCCTCGCGCGACCGGCGGGCGCCCGGATACTCGCAAACTACCGCCCCTCGAAACGCGCCTTCTCGCCGCCGAAGAAGGCCGCAACGCCGGCCCGCAGGTCTTCGGTCGCCATGCTGTCGGCGATCCCGTGCCGCTCCAGCTGCAGGTGCTCGGTGAGGCTGTTCTCGATGCTCTGCCCGCAAAGCAGCTTGACCATCTTCACGTAGTAGGGCGCCTTGGCGGCGAGCTTCTCCGCCTTCGCCCGGGCCCGTTCCATCAGCTCCCCGGGCTCGACCACCTCGGCGACGATCCGTTCCGCCAGCGCGTCCTCGGCGCTCATGTTCGGGTCGTTGAGCAGGATCTCCACCGCCCGGCTGGGGCCGACCACGCGCGGCAGGAAGTAGGTCATGCCGCCGTCCGGCGAGGCGCCGATCCTCCCGTAGGCGCAGGCGAAGAAGGCGTCCTTGGAGGCGATCCGCGTGTCGCAGGCGAGCGCCAGCGAGAAGCCCGCCCCCGCCGCTGGACCGTTGACCGCGGCGATCACCGGGTAGGGGATCCGCCGCAGGTCGACGATCGCCGAGTGCAGGACCTCGGCGCCGCGCCGCACCTCGGCGGGCAGGTCCACCTCGTCGGCTTCGACGCCCGCCCGGAACCAGTTGACGTCGCCGCCCGCGCAGAAGGCCTTGCCGGTGCCGGTCACGATCAGCGCCCGCAGCGGCGCTTGGTCGGCGAGCCAGGAGAAGGCGACCATCAGCTCGCCGATCATCTCCGGGCTCATCGCGTTGAAGGCGTCGGGGCGGTTCAGCGTCAGCGTTCCGATCTCGCCGTCCGTCTCGATCCGCAGAGTCTTCAGCTCGGGCGGGGTCGGTGCCTGGGTAGTCATCTTCTCGTCTCTCGTTTCGTTCGAGTGTTGGCCGACGGGCCAGGAGCCTACCCTTAGCCATATGTCGAGCGAGAGCGACAGCGAGCCGGATCCGACCCGAGCCGACCGCCTCGCGCGGCAGCGCCGCGAGCTGCCCGACTCGCCCGGCGTCTACCTCTTCCACGGCCGCGACGGCGACCTCCTCTACGTCGGCAAGGCCCGCTCGATCCGCAAGCGCGTCGCCTCCCACTTCTCCGGCGGCGAGCCGCGACTGACTTCGCGCGTTGACCGCATCGACTTCCTCGTCACCGCCAACGAGGCGGAGGCGCTGCTCGCCGAGCAGAGCTTCATCAAGCGCCACCGGCCGCGCTTCAACATCCGCCTCCGCGACGACAAGTCTTACCCCTACGTCTGCGTCAGCCTCGACGAGGACTACCCGCGCGTCTACTTCACCCGCGAGAAGCACCGCGCCGGCCGCGCCTACTTCGGCCCCTTCTCGAGCGCCAAGCGGGTGCGCGAGACGCTCGACCTGCTCGGCAAGCTCTTCCAGTTCCGCACCTGCGAGGGTCGCGAGCCGGGCCGCCGCTCCGGTAGCCCCTGCCTCGACTACTACATAAAGCGCTGCGGGGCGCCCTGCGTCGGCTACGTCAGCCGCGAGGAGTACCGTCGCAACATCGACGCGATCGTCGACTTCCTCAGCGGCCGCTATCGCCAGGTCGAGGCGATCGAGGAGGAGAAGATGCAGAGCGCCGCGACGGCCACCGAATTCGAGCGCGCCGCCCTGCACCGCGACCGCCTGCGGGCGATCCGCTCGCTGTTCGAGCGCCAGCGGGTCGCCGGCGGCTCGGTCGGCACCGCCGACCTGATCGGCGTCGCGGTCGAGGGAGAGGACGCCAACGCGCAGGTCTTCCAGGTGCGCGACGGCATCCTCGCCGAGCGGCAGAGCTTCTACCTCGAGAACCGCGCCGAACGCGAGACGGCCGAGGTCGCCGAGGAGTTCATCGGCCAGTTCTATTCCGCCTCGCCGGCGATGCCGCGGACGATCGTCGTCGGCCCCTACTTGCGCGAGCGCGCCGAGCTGCTGACCGCCGCGCTGAGCGAGAAGCGCGGCGCCCCGGTCGAGGTGCGGGTCGCCGAGCGCGGCGACAAGCGGCGCCTGCGCGAGCTGGCCGAGCGCAACGCCCGTCTTGCCCTCGACCAGGACCGGCTGCGCCGCGAGCACCGCCGCCAGCGCCGCGTCGACGCCCTCGCCGACCTGCGCGAGGCGCTCGGGATGGAGGAGCTGCCGGTGCGGATTGAGGGCTTCGACATCTCCAACCTGGGCGGCGAGCACACCGTCGCCTCGATGGTCGTCTTCGAGGGCGGCGCCACCAAGAAGGCCGACTACCGCCGCTTCAAGGTCCGCGGCGAGCTTCGTGGCCCCGAGAGCAACGGCGGCCCCGACGACTTCGCCTCGATGGAGGAGGTGCTCTCGCGTCGGATGAGCCGATACCTCGAACAGGCCGACCTCTCGCCCCACGACGGCAAGCGCGACGAGAGCTTCGCCTCGCTGCCCTCGCTGGTCGTGATCGACGGCGGCAAGGGGCAGCTCGCCGCCGGGATGCGCGCCCTGCGGCCCTTCGTCGAGCGCGGCGTCGCCGTGATCTCGCTCGCCAAGCGGCTGGAGGAGGTCTACGTGCCGGACCGCCCGCAGCCGATCGACCTCGCCGCCGACTCGGAGGCCTCGAAGCTCCTCCAGCGGGTCCGCGACGAGGCGCACCGCTTCGCGATCGAGCACCACCGCGGCCGCCGCGGCCGCGCCATGACCGGCTCGCTGCTCGACGAGCTGAAGGGCGTCGGACCGGCCCGCAAGCGCGCCCTGCTCCAGCACTTCGGCTCGCCGGAGCGCTTCATGCGGGCGACCCGCGAGGAGCTCGAGGCGGTGCCCGGCGTGCCCGGCAAGGTGGCGCGCGAGATCCACGAGCAGCTGAACAGGACGGGCTGATGGCCGAGTCCGAGAA
>DASTHF010000112.1:0-5716 GCA_035605615.1 Solirubrobacterales bacterium | reverse complement strand
GGTCCCGCACGCGGAAGCGACACCACCGCCGGCGGCACCGCAGCAGCCGCCCCCCGGCCTGAAGCCGGAACGCAGGCGCCGGCCCCGGCGGCCGAAGCGGCCGCAGCAGCCGGCCGGCCCGATCGGCGGCATCTCGCGCAGCGAAAGCGGCGGCGTGTCGCCGAGCGGCGACTGAGGGATACGCTGCCGAAAAAGACACGGCTGGACAGCCAGCGGCAGCGAAAGGGAGCCCAATGCCTGCAGAGCAACTTTGGGGTGGCGAGACCACCAAGGCGGTCGAGAACTTTCCGGTCACGGGTGAGCAGATCCCCGTCTCCGTCATCCGCTGGCTTGGCCGGCTGAAGGCCGCGGCGGCGCGAGCCAACGCCGAGCTGGGCAAGCTCGACGCCGGCCTCGCCGAGCGGATCGCCGCTGCCGCCGACGCGGTGGCGGCCGGCGAGCACGACGACCAGTTCCCGATCGACGTCTTCCAGACCGGCTCCGGCACCTCCTCGAACATGAACGCCAACGAGGTGATCGCCAACCTGGCCGGCGAGGGCGCCCACCCCAACGACCACGTCAACATGGGCCAGTCCTCCAACGACGTCTTTCCCTCAGCGGTGCACCTGGCGGCGCTCGGCGAGGTGAGCGAGAAGCTGCTGCCGGCGATGGAGGGCCTTCACGCGGCGCTGGCGGCGAAGGCGGAGGAGTTCGCCGACGTCGTCAAGGCCGGCCGCACCCACCTGATGGACGCGGTCCCGGTCACGCTCGGCCAGGAGTTCGGCGGCTACGCGGCGCAGGTGCGCCTCGGCATCCAGCGAATCGACGCGACGCTGCGGCGGGTCGGCCAGATCCCGCTCGGCGGCACGGCGACCGGCACCGGCCTCAACACGCACCCCGAATTCGCCGCGAAGGTGCGCGAGCGGCTCGCCGCCGACACCGGCCTGGCGATCTCGGCGCCGCTCGACCCCTTTGAGGCGCAGGCCAACCGTGACTCCCTGGTCGAGCTCTCGGGCGCGCTCAAGGTCTACGCCGTCTCGCTCAACAAGATCGCCAACGATCTGGCGCTGATGGGCTCCGGCCCGCGCACCGGCCTCGCCGAGCTGCGCCTGCCCGAGCTGCAGAAGGGCTCCTCGATCATGCCCGGCAAGGTCAACCCGGTGATTCCCGAGGTCGTGATCCAGGCGGCGGCGCAGGTGGTCGGCAACGACACCGCGATCTCGGTCGCCGGCGGCCAGGGCCAGTTCGAGCTGAACGTGCGCGTGCCGCTGATCTCCCGCAACCTGCTCGACTCGATCAAGCTGCTCACCTCGGTTTCGCGCATGCTGAACGAGAAGTGCGTGGCGGGGATCGAGGCCAACGAGGAGATGACCGAGCGCCACGCCGAGGCGACGCTCGCCGCGGCGACCGCGCTCAACCCCTACATCGGCTACGACAAGGCCGCCGGGATCGTCAAGGCGGCAGCGGAGTCCGGCCGCTCGCTGCGCGAGGTCGCGGTCGAGAAGGGCGTCGAGCTCGAGGTCCTCGACGAGGCGCTCGACTACCGCCGCATGGCAAGGCCGCACGCGTAGGCGTGCGGCTCAGCCCTGCAGGGTGACGAGGCGCTCCTCGGTCAGCTCGCGGACGGCGTAGGCGGGGCCCTCGCGGGTGTTGCCCGAGTCCTTGACGCCGCCGTAGGGCATCTGGTCGGCGCGGAAGGTGGGGACTTCGTTGACCAGCACGCCGCCGAACTCGAGCGTGCGCGCCGCCTCCAGGGCGCGGCCGACGTCGCGGGTGAAGACGCCCGCCTGCAGGCCGAACTTCGAGTCGTTGGCGAGCCGCAGCGCCTGCTCGAAGTCGGAGTAGCGGTCGATCGTCGCGACCGGGCCGAAGATCTCCTCGCACCAGACCTTCACCTCATGCGGCGGGCCGGCCAGCAGGGTCGGCGCCAGGCAGCGTCCCTCGTCCACGAGCTCGCCGCCGGTCAGCAGCTCGGCGCCGCCGCCGACCGCCTCGTCGACCCACTCCTTGACCCGGTCGCGATCGCCGGGCGTGATCAGCGGCCCGACATCGGTCTCGGGATCGAGCGGGTCGCCGACCCGCAGCGCCTCGGCGTTGGCGACGAAGCGCTCCGTGAAGGTGTCGGCGACGTCCTCGTGGACGAGCACCCGCTGGATCGAGATGCAGCTCTGGCCGGCGTGCGAGAAGGCGTGCAGCTTCGCCCTGTCGGCCGCCGCCTCCCAGTCGCCGTCGGCGTGGACGATCAGCGGCGCGTTGGAGCCCAGCTCCAGGTTGACCTTCTTGTGGGGGACGCGGCTGCGGATGCCCCAGCCGACCTTCGCCGAGCCGGTGAAGGTGAGCGCCCTGGTCAGTTCGTGCTCGACGATCGCATTGCCGACCTCCGAGCCGGGGCCGGGGACGACGCTCAGCCAGCCGGGCGGCAGCCCCGCCTCGACGAGGATCTCCGCCAGCTTCAGCGCCGAGATCGGCGTCTGCCCGGCCGGCTTGAGGACGACCGCGTTGCCGGCGGCGAGCGCCGGGCCGAGCTTGTGGGCGACCAGGTTGAGGGGGAAGTTGAAGGGGCTGATCGCGCCGACCACGCCATAGGGGACGCGCAGCACGACGCCAAGCTTGCCGATGCCGGCGGGGGAGGCGTCCATCGGCACCGTGCCGCCGTTCAGCTTGCGTGCCTCGACCGCCGAGAAGGTGAGCGTGTCGACGCAGCGCGCCGCCTCGACCTTCGCCGCCTTCAGCGGCTTGCCCGCCTCGGCGGCGATCGTCAGCGCCAGGTCGTCGAGCCGCTCGCGGGCGACGTCGGCGGCCCGGTCGAGCACGGCGGCGCGCTCGTGCTGGGGGAAGCCGCCCGCCTCGAAGGCCTCGTGTGCCGCCTTCGCGGCCCGGTCGACGAGCGCCGCGTCGCCCTGCGCTACGCGACCGACCGGGATCCCGTCATACGGGCTGCGGACCTCGTCCCACTCGCCGGTCTCCAGCCACTCGCCCGCGACGAGGAGCTCGTGATCGACCGCCTTCACCGTCTCCGTCGCCATTCCGGCCCTCCTTTCCGTTCCGGTGCGCCTTATGTGGCTGTGAGACACATAAGGCGCACCGCAAGCCAAGAGTAGAGCAGGCCGATACTCCCCCAGCACGAACTTGTTGACCTGACGATGCGCCTCCGCTTCCTGCCCATCCTCCTCGCGCTCCTGCTGGCGCCCGCGTCCGCCCGGGCGAGCGTGCGCTGGGTGGTCCACGGGCATGGCTTCGGGCACGGGGTCGGGATGAGCCAGTACGGCGCCTACGGCTACGCGCGGCACGGCGCCGACTACCGCTCGATCCTCGGCCACTACTACAGGGGGACGACGATCGGCCAGACGAACGGGGCGCGGATCGTCCGCGTCCTGATCGACGTCTCGGCGGGCGACCTCGGCTTCAGCCGCGCCGTGCGCGCCTGCGGCAGGACGCTCGACCCGTCGCGCGTGTACAGGGCGCACCGGGCCGGCGGCGGGGTGGTCCTGCGCGGCACGCGGGGGCGGGTGCTCGCCTCCTGCGGGCGCAGGCTGCGCGCGGTCGGCCACGGCCGGATCGAGATCGCCGGCGCCGGCCTCTATCGCGGCGCGCTCGAGGTCGTCCCCACCGCCGGCGACGGCGGCTCGCTCAACGCGATCGACGCCCTCCCGGTCGACCAGTACGTGAAGGGGGTGATCCCCAACGAGATGCCGCCCTCATGGCCGCAGCAGGCGCTGCGCGTCCAGGCGGTGGCGGCGCGCTCCTACGCGCTCAGCGTCCAGGTGAGCGGCAACGGCTTCGACCTCTACGGCGACACGCGCAGCCAGGCCTACAAGGGGATCGCCAGCGAGACGGCGGCGACGGACGAAGCGGCGGCTGCGACCGCCGGGCAGGTCGTCACCTACGGCGGCCGGATCGCCCAGACCTACTTCTCGGCCTGCTCGGGAGGCCACACGGAGAGCGTCCAGAACGTCTTCTTCGGTTCGCCGGTCCCCTACCTGGTCGGCGTCCCCGACCCCTACGACTACTACTGCCCGCTGAACTCCTGGACGCTGCGCTTCTCCGAGGCGGGGATCAGCGCCCGGCTCGGCCCCTACCTCGACGGGGGGCTGAAGCGGATCGTCGTCACCCAGCGCGGCGTCTCGCCGCGCATCGTCTGGGCGCGGCTCTACGGGACGGGGGGAGTGACGAAGATCCGCGGCGACCAGCTGGCGGCGGCGCTGGGCGCCTACGACCGCTGGATGAGGTTCGAAAAGCTGGTCGACGGCAAGGTGGTGGAAGGCGGCGGCGAAGAACCGACGCCCTCACCGCCCCCGCCGTCGTCGGAAGAAAGCGGCGGGGTGGCGGGCTAGTGGGGAGAGGGGATCGGGAGTCGCCTCCGGCGGTGCCCAAATCCGCCTACGGCGGATTAACCGAGAGCCCCTTCGGGGCAGGAATCACTCTGCGGTGCCCGCTTCGCGAGGCACCGGCGAGGCGACTCCCGATCCCTCGCTTCAACCGTCCGGGAAGGGCTGGATCGGGATGCCGTGGTCGGTCTCGCGCATTCCGAACTCGTAGGCGGCGCCGGCTGAGAGGGTGAGCCGGCGGGAGGGGAGGGCGGGGCGTTCGATCGTCAATTCGAGGTCGGCGACGGAGCAGTTGACCGTGTTGTGCTCCGGTCCCTTGGGGTCTGCGTAGATCCAGCCGACGAAGTCCTTCTTGGGAGCGGAAACGCGGCCCCGAACGACGATGTCCTTGCCGGGCAGGACGAAGGAGCATTCGGTCGGCGTCTCCTCGATCGAGGCCGCTCGGACCTTGCCGATGCCGCCGAGCCGGTGCGCCTCGCCGTCGAGCACCAGCATGCCGGAAGGGATCCAGGGCGTCGTCCAGCGGCCCAGCCTGACGCGGGCCGCGCCGGCGTCGAAGTAAGTGTCGGGCGATCCCTCGAAGCCGGTGCCCTCCAGCCAAACCCAGCGCTCGGCATGCTCGCTTCCCCAGTTGTGGCCGATCATCCCAGGCCAACCACCCAGCTCGATCGTCTCCCCGTCGATCTCGAGGCGGCCGTCGAAACAGGCGTTCGGGTAGGGCGCGACGAACTTGGTGCGCGGCACCGGCGCCTCGTAGAGCCAGTCGGCAGGGAGATACTTGCAAGACCTGGCATCGCCGGAGAACGTCAGGTCCCATGAAACCGTCCCCTTCCCGTCCCCAACCCGCTCCTCTCCCGTTCCGGTGCGCTTTATGTCCGCTATAGGCACATAAGGCGCACCGGAAGCCCGAGCGAAGCCCGGGCCGATCTCGGCGCTGCTGACCTTGATCCACGAGCCGGCCGGAGCCGAAAGCTCGCCCGCCGGCACGGTCACCTTGGTCGCACGCGGCCTTTCTGCCTCGCGGTCGAACAGCACGAACCAGATCGAGCCGTTCGGCTCCGCCCCCGGCCGCTTGTGCACCGTGTGGCGGATCCACACCCCCTGCCCACCGCCTGGCCGACAAGCCTTCAGGTAAAAGCTCTCGTAGTGGCCCGCCTTGGCTGCAATGCGGGGAAACCTCGCCCCTTCGTTCATCTAGTGAACTTTAGGCCCGAGATGACGATGAGGGCGTCGGGAGTCGCCTCGGCGGTGCCTAAATCCCGCCTTCGGAGGCTGTCGCACAAACCCCCGGACGTGAGCCTCAGTCACGTCCGGGGCGCCGTTGAGCATTGCCCCGTCCCCGAGCGCGGAGGCCGGCGATGCCCCAGAACTTCATCGAGTGCGACCGTGAGCAGGAGCTTCTGCTGCCG
>DASTHF010000111.1:0-6028 GCA_035605615.1 Solirubrobacterales bacterium | reverse complement strand
GATCTCTGCGTCGGCAAGGCTCTCGAAGATCTCTGAGGCTTCCCGGACCGAACTGAGCATCGACTCCCGATCGCCAAGGCCGAGATCGGCAAGCGCCGAGGCGGCGAGAGCACCTATGCGGGTCATGCCGTCGCAATCGGCCTCCAACGCCTCACCCGCCCATTTCCGCATGGCGCCCCAGTCGGCTTCGAAGAACGCGGTGAATGCAAGCTCGCACTTCAGCTTCGCCGCCTCCCTTCCCGCCGGGTGTGGGAGTCGCCGAAGCTCCTCGAGCAGGAGACGGCGACCGATGTCCTGGCGGCCGAGAAGCTCGTCAAGAACAGCCGCGAAATGCGCGGCCTGCGTTCTCGCCTCACTCGGACCCTGCGGCGAGAGCGCCAGGAAATCGCCCAGCGCCTCGCGGCTTTCCTCGATACTGCCCGCGGTACCGAGCGCCATCGCTCGTCCCAGAAGAAGTTGGAGCCGGCGGGCGAGTGTTTCGTCACGCTCCGGGAGCAAGTCAAGCGCCGCGCCGAACCAATGTGCCGCGCTCGCCGGCGACCGCGGCGCCGTTTCCTCTCCGGCCATAGCCAATATGTCGACTGCCGCCTCATCCCCGAGCTGTGCGGCCTGCTCAACATGCGGCGCTCGAACGGTCGGCGGCGCACCCGTCGCCGCCAGGGCATCTGCGGCGCGACTATGCGCGCCGAGGCGCCATCCGATCGCAGAGGATTGATGCACGGTGCGTCGGATGATCGGATGGCGGAAGCGGAACCGTCGAGGGGAGTCCGCAGGCTCGATCAACTTCGCCTCGATTGCTTCGTCAAGTGCGGTCAACGCCTCCGGCCTTGTGATCCCCGCAGTGTCCGCTGCCATCTCGGGATCAAATGGCTCCGCCAGCAGTGCGGCTCCCTGCAGGAGCGTTCGCCCTGTTGGTGCAAGGCAGTTGAGTTCCCCTTCGATCGCAGCCCTAACGGCCGGCGGAAGATCAAACTCCCCCCTCTCGCCGTCTTGTTCCCGCATGATCGATCCGGTGCGGGCAGCGTTCGCAAGCTGCTCCAGATAAAGGGGATTCCCGCCGCTTTCCACGTAGATCGCAGCCCGCAGCGATGGTTCCAATTCCGGGCCCAGCAATTGCTCGGCCTCGGAAGACGACAGCGGTGCCAACTCCATCCGCAGAGCGTGGGGCTGACGCTCAGCTTCGTCGAAAGCGGTGCGTAAACGTGGCTCGCTCTGTGGCAGTCGCGAGGCGAGAAGGAGCAGCAAAGCACCTTCCATCCGTCGATAAAGCAGGTGGCAGACGAGGTCGATCGAGGCCGGGTCCGCCCAGTGAAGGTCGTCCAAGGCGATCAGCAGAGGACGCTCACCTGCCATCGTCTGAAGCCTGCCCCGTACTGCACGGAGCAGTTCGTGGCGTTCATCCGGCGCGGCTTGGTCTCGCCACTCCTCGGATCGGAACGCCAGGGATGGAACCTCGGCGATCCCTGGAGGGAGGTCTGTCGCCGTCGAGTCTTTCGACCAGGGATCGGAACTGCCCTGGAAAGCATTGGCAAAAATCGCGAAGGGAAGATCCCGCTCCAGCGCCACCGCGCGGCCGCTCAAGACCTGGAAGCCCATCTCGCGCCCGAGGTTCAGCGTTTCGCCGATCAACGCGGTCTTGCCGATTCCCGCCTCGCCGCTAAGAATCGCTATCCCACCAGCACCCTCGGCCACCGCCCCGAGCAGGTCGGTGAGGGCGGCGAGCTCTGGTTGCCGGCCAATCAGGGCAGACGCCGTTGGGTAGTCAGATTGGGTGATTCCCGGGATTGTAAGTTCGACCTCCCTTCGTCAGGCTCGTCCCATGTCAAGCACGGTTCTAGTCGTCGGAGCGCAGGGAACGATCGGGTCCTTTGTCTCTCAGCTCTTTTCCGAGGCGGGGTGGAATGTCGTTCGCGCCGGGCGCCGTCAGGAGAGCGCAGAAGACTTTCGCCTTGTCGACCTAGGCGATCCGTCTGGCCTAAAGCGCGCCTGTGGAGAAGCCGACCTCATCGTCAGCACCGCGCATCACCCTGACCTGCAGCTGGAGCGGACGATCCTGCGCGAGGGCGGGACGCTGATTGACCTGATCGAGCTCTCACCGACCGAGAGACAGGGACTGATCGCCGAAAGCCGCGAGGCGCGGGGTCTGGTCATATGCGATACCGGTCTCGGCGGCGTGGCATACATGGCAATCGCCGATCTACTGCGAGCCCACCCCCGTGCTGACCAGGCCGAGTACTCGCTGATGGTTTCCGCGTCCGGATCGAGCGGCCGTGCCGGGGCCCTCTTCGCCCACAGCCTGCTCACCGGCTCATCCCATCATCCGACCGCGAAGCTGCCCTTTCCGAAGCCGCTCGGCACCCGTCGGTGCCTGGAGGTCGGCGCCGTCGGCAGCGTTCTGCGTGACGCGGTGAACGGGGTTCCGCTCCGCAGTTACATCCTCATGCGGCCACGCCCGCTACACGGTTTCCTGCTCGCGCTCAACGCCGCCAGGCTGATTTCCAGGCTTCCGACCGCTTCCTTTACCGCGGGCACCGCGAAGGTCCCGGACGAGCCCAGTGAGGAGCCGATCTGTGAGTGGGTGGCAGTCGGAAAAGACCGGAAGCGCCTGGCTGCCCGGACGATCGAGGGGAAGGGCTACTACCGGATGACCGCAGCAGCAACGCTGGCGTTCGCTGAGATCCTCCTCGCCTCCCCTATAGAGCAGCGTGGACTGCTGAGCATCGATCAGCTTCTCGGCTTGGACGCGGTTCTTCCTAGCCTCGAACGGCATGGCGTCTTCGTGCAAGAGCAGCCTCTTGACGAGAAGGGACGCTGAGGACGATGAGCGCCGCGGAGCCTTCTTGCGAGAAGACGGCGCTTGACTTCGCCGGGCGCTGGGTCGACCGCTGGAACGCGCACGACATCGAGGGCATCCTCGCGCTCGTCAGCGATGACATCCTCTGGCAAGACCCCTCCCTAGAGAGTCCCGCTCGCGGCCATGTCGAGGCGCGCGAGTACGTGGCAAGCCTGTTCCGGGCCTTTCCGGACATCTCCTGGTCGATGCCCTCGGGCGTTTGTGTCTCATCCGTAGAGGGCCACGGCGACGGGATCCTCCGGGTCGCTCAGCCATGGGCGTGCCGTGGCACCGCGCTCGGTCAAATTGATCCGCCCGGCTTTGCGCCGACCGGGAAGGCATTCGAATTGGAGGGCGTCGACCTCTGGGAGATGTGTCTTCCAGAGAAGCGCCTGCGCCAAGTTGTCTCTCATTACGACGCCCTCGAGTTCGCCCGGCGCATCGAGCTGATGCCCTCTAGGGGGAGCAAAGGCGAGCGAGCCATGGTGCGACTCCAGCGTCTGAAAGAGCGCCTGCGCCGATGAGCGGGCGAGACGATTTTGACATTGCAATCGTCGGCGCCGGCATCGCCGGATGTACGGCCGCGCGTCTTTACGGAGAGCTCGGGTTCCGCGTCGCCCTAGTCGATCGACGCACCGAGATCGATGACTACAAGCGAATCTGCACGCACTTCATTCAGCCCTCCGCGACGCCGGTGATCGATCGGCTTGGCTTGGCTTCCCTGATCGAGGAGGCCGGTGGAGTTCGCAACTCCCTCGAAACCTGGACTCGCTGGGGCTGGATTCGCGTATCCGAGCCAGAAGGCGGTGGCTCCCATCCCTTCGGCTACAGCATCCGCCGGCAGACGCTCGATCCGATGCTGCGCGAACTCGCGGCCAAGACTCCCGGCGTCGAGCTGATGATGGACAGGACGGCCGAGAACTTACTCTCGACCGAGGGTCGCTTCAGCGGCGTTTCGCTGAGATCTTCGGGAGGCGTCAGGCAACGCATTTCGGCTCGCCTTCTCGTCGCCGCCGACGGCCGCGATTCTCGCCTTGGCGAGCTCGCCGGAGTGAGAGCACGGCAGCGGGCAAACAATCGATTCACCTACTTCGCCTACTACCGCAATCTCGCCCATGCCCCCGGCATGACCGGGCGTATGTGGGTTCTCGAGCCTGACACTGCGATCGCGTACCCCAATGATGAGGACATCAGCGTCGTCGCCTGCTTCGTTGACAAGAAGAGATTGCCTGAATTCAAACGCGATCCCGAGGCCAGCTTCGAGAAGCTGATCGGTTCTCTCCCAGGGGGACCCTCGCTCTCCGAAGCCGAGCGGGTCTCCCCGCTGCTCGGCAAGCTGCAGATGCCGAACCATTCGCGCCGTACGGCTGTGCCCGGGCTCGCGTTCGTGGGGGACGCCGCAATGGCGTCCGACCCGCTCTGGGCAGTGGGTTGCGGCTGGGCCTTTCAATCAGCCGCTTGGCTGGTCGACTCCACGACCGAGCCGCTTATGGCCGAGAAGAAATTGGACGCGGCCCTCAGGCGTTACCGACGAAAGCACCGCTCAGAGCTGCTCCCTTTCTACTTGCAGAGCGCCAACTTCTCCACAGCCCGCGGGCTGCTCCCTCACGAGAAACTGCTTCTGTCGAGTGCCACGAAAGATCCCGTTACCGCCCGACGCTTCACCGCCTTTGGGGAGGGCCTGATTGGGATCGGAGAGCTGCTCTCCCCGTGGTCGCTTGGTCGGGCATTGCGTGTACGCGTCGCACATCGCGTCGAAGACCAAAGGTCGGATGTTGGGACATGGCCAGTCCGAGCCAAGCAGTAGAGCTCACGCCTGTGCGAGGCCCGAGCGTCCAATTCCATCCGCCGCAGCTACCATGCTTTGACCATGGTCGTGAGCGAGACATCGAGCGGCACCCCCGTCGTCGAGATGACGGCTGAGGAGTACGCCGCCTACCTCGATCGCGAGGTGCGCGACGCCACGGGCCTCTCCGCGGCGGAGTTTCGCCGCGCCTATCTGGCTGGGACGCTCGATGAGGCCGACCCCGCCGTCAGCGAGCTAGCCGGACTCCTGCGCATTGGCCAGAACGGGCACGCCGCGTAGCGCGGCTCAAGCCTTCGTCGACCACCTCAACGCCGTCCTCAACGCGACGGTTTCCGACGCGCGCCTCTCGCTGCTCGCCCTGCCCGACGACGAGCGCGCCTTCGAGATCACCCGGCTCATCGACGGCCGCCGCGCGCCCTTGGAGCTGCTCGGCTCCCAGCTGCGGCTCTTCCTCCGTCATACCATCGTCGTCTTCGACGGCCATTGCCAGACGGAGTCCTACGCCTATCGCCTGCAAGGCGATCAGATATCGGCCTCCTGGCTTTTGCGCTGGGAGTATTTCCGCAGCCCGCCGCGGCCCGATTACCCCTACCCACTGGCCCATCTGCACGTCAACGGCGCCTTCGCCAACAACAAGCCGATTGCACCGCTCCATATTCCTGCCAGTCGCGTTCCCTTGGAGTCGGTCCTCTGGCACCTGATCGCTGAGTGGGGAATCGCGCCGCGAACCGACGCTTGGCAGACGATCCTCAGCGAGTCTGCCGACGGTTTCCATGAGCGCCGTACGGCTCCTTAGGGTTCTTACGCCTTGTCCGTCAGTGGTGCGACTCGCGGGCCTCGCCACGGCGACTCGGATCCACGTCAGCCGGCGGTGCTGGTGGACTGACCTCCCGACCGAACTCCGCCATCAAAGCCGTTTACGCCGGTTCGATTCCGGCAGGCGCCTTTCGCCCTGGCGAGCGTTTCTTGCGCGAGAGGGTTGAGTAGTTCGGGCCCGAAGGCCGAATTCGGTTGAAACCGGTTGTTAGGTGGCCCGGTGGCACCTATCTCCGGCCCTTCCGCATTCCGGCGCGAGCGCAGCGCGGTGGCGCGGCGTGGGGTCCGCCCTTCCTGGCTATAGGCTTCCGGCGATGCCCTCGCTCAGCGATGTCTTCGGTATTGCGCGCGATATCCCGGCAAACTACGTTGCAAGGGCTGCGGTCGATGGTGCCTTTATCGATTCCCTGACCCGCGAGAAGCACGTCGTGTGAGCCGGCCCAGGTTCCACGGAGACTTTTTTAGGTGGTTCCTTCTTTCATCTTTATAGGTATCCCTCGCAACCTCTGAGCAGCGTAGAGGGACTCGAACTCCGAAGGCGGGAGATCGCCCAGGGCTTCATGGAGGCGGTC
>DASTHF010000092.1:0-2737 GCA_035605615.1 Solirubrobacterales bacterium | reverse complement strand
CGACCTTGATCACCGGCACCTTCTGGCCGCCGACCTCGGTCAGCATCACGTCCACGGTCGAGGACTCCTCCTCGCCGCCGGCCCCGTCGCCGGCGGGAGCGCCGGCCGCTGCAGGCGCCGCGGCCGCGACCGCGGTCGCGGAGACGCCGAACTCCTCCTCGAGGGCCTTGATCCGCTCGGACAGCTCGAGGACCGAGATGCCCTTCAGCTCCTCGATCCACTCCTCGGTCGAAATCTTGGTTGCCACTCTCTCTATTCCTCCTCGTTTGCGCTTGAAGTCGTTTGGCCGACCAGGCCCTGCTCGGCGATCTGGTTGAGCTGGATCGCCAGGCCCTGGATCATCGAGCCGAGACCGCGGACCAGGCCGGTCAGCGGGCTCGCCACCACGCCCGCGAGCTGGCCGTTCAGCACCTCGCGGGAGGGCAGCCGGGCGATCGATTTGAAGCTGTCCTCGTCGAGGCTGAGCGAATCCATGAAGCCGCCCTTGAAGGCGAGGATCCCGTGCTCTTTGCCGAAGGTCGAGATCGCTTTCGCCGCGGCCGCGGTGTCGCCGCGCACGAAGGTGAGCGCGGTCGGGCCCTTGAGCAGCGCGGCGAGCCGCTCCTCCCCCGCCTTCTCGGCGGCGAGCTTGGTGAGGCGGTTCTTGACGACGCGGAAGGCGGCGTCGGATTCGCGCAGCTTGCCGCGCAACTCGGCCGCCTGGGTGACGCTGATGCCCTTGTAGTCGACGGCGAAGATCGCCGCGGCACCCTCGATCTGGGCGGCGACCTCGTCGATTACGGCTGTCTTCTCGTCTCGGTTCATCGTTCACCTGCACCGGGCTTCCGGGCCATGGCCCCGCCGGTGGTCTCGGGCTTGCGCGGCGCTGCAGTTTAGGCGGTCGCCAGCTCCTCTGCGGCGCGGGGCGCGCCCTCGCCGAGGATCTCACGCTCGCTGGTCTTGCTCGCGTCGACCCGGATGCCGGGCCCCATCGTCGTCGCCAGCGTCGCCGAGCGGATGTAGCGCCCCTTGGCGGCGGCGGGCTTGGCGCGGACGATCTCCTCGATCACGGCCGTGTAGTTCTCGAGCAGCTTGCGGTCGTCGAAGCTGACCTTGCCGATCGCCATGTGGACGATCGCCTGGCGGTCGGTGCGGTACTCGACTTTGCCGGCCTTCGACTCGGTGACGGCCTTCTCGACGTCGTCGGTGACCGTGCCGACCTTGGGGTTGGGCATCTTGCCCTGCGGGCCGAGCACCCGGCCGAGCTGACCGACGCTTTTCATCATGTCGGGGGTCGAGATCGCCACGTCGAAGCCCGTCCAGCCCTCCTGGACTTTCTCGACCAGCTCCTGGCCGCCGACGAAGTCGGCGCCGGCCGCCTCGGCGTCGGTGGCCTGCTGGCCCTGGGCGAAGACGGCGATCGTCACGTCCTTGCCGAGCCCGTGCGGCAGCGCCAGCGTGCCGCGCAGCTGCTCGTCGGCATGGCGGACGTTGACACCGAGCAGCAGGTGCAGCTCGACCGTCTCGTCGAACTTGGCGCTCGCCGTCTCTTTGATCAGCGAGATCGCCTCGGCGGGCGGGTAGGCGCGGTCACGCTGGACCTTGCCGTACTGCTGGCGGAAGCGTTTGCCGTGGGGCATCACAAACAAATTCCTGAACTCGTGTTCCGCTCGCGCAGAACCGGATATGGACGCTCGCTCCACATGAGCTCAGGCCTCCACATCGACGCCCATGGATCTCGCCGTGCCGGCGATGATCTTCGAGGCGGCGTCGAGGTCGTTGGCGTTGAGGTCGGGCATCTTGCGCTCGGCGATCTGGCGGACCTGGGCCATCGAGATCGTCCCCACTTTGTTGACGTGGGGCTCGCCGGAGCCCTTCTTCAGCCCGATCGCCTCCTTGATCAGGATCGCCGCCGGCGGCGTCTTGGTGACGAAGCTGAAGGAGCGGTCCTCGTAGACCGTGATTTCGACCGGGATGATCGTGCCCCCCTCGCCCTGGGTCTGGGCGTTGAAGGCTTTGCAGAAGTCCATGATGGCGACGCCGTGCTGGCCCAGCGCCGGGCCGACCGGCGGCGCCGGGTTGGCGTTGCCCGCCTGGATCTGCAGCTTGATGACGGTGAGAATTTTCTTGGCCATGAAAACGGTTCGAGAGAGTAACTGGAGCGAGAGTCAAGCGATCCAAGGACGCAGGGAGCGTGGTGTGTGCTCTGCACACGAGCGACCGAGGACGCCGGAGCGCGCCGGCTATCGCTTCAGTTTAGATCTTCTTCACTTGGTCGTAGCCTACCTCGACCGGCGTCTCGCGGCCGAAGATCGAGACCAGCACCTTGAGTTTGGCGGCGTCCTCGTTGATCTCAGCGATCTCGCCGGAGAAGTCGGAGAGCGGCCCGGAGATCACCTTGACCGACTCGCCGATCGAGAACTGCGCCTGGGTGCGCGGCCGCTCCGCCGTCTCGCGGTGCAGAAGGCGGTCGACCTCGGCTTTGGAGAGCGGCACGGGCTTGTTGCGGGAGCCGACGAAGCCGGTCACCCCGGGCGTGTTCTTGACGAGGCCCCAGGCGTCGTCGGTCATCTCCATGTTGACCAGGACGTAGCCGGGCATCGTCCGTTTCTCTTTCGGTTCTTTCTGCCCGTCCTTGGTCATCTCCACGACCTGTTCGGTGGGCACGACGATCTGCCGCACGTTGCGGTTCTGGGCCATCGTCTGCACCCGGTGCTCGAGGTTGTGCTTGACCTTGTTCTCGTGCCCCGAGTAGGTA
>DASTHF010000051.1:0-25287 GCA_035605615.1 Solirubrobacterales bacterium | reverse complement strand
AAGATCCACGCCCGCTCGACCGGTCCCTACTCGCTGGTCACCCAGCAGCCGCTGGGCGGCAAGGCGCAGTTCGGCGGCCAGCGCTTCGGCGAGATGGAGGTCTGGGCGCTGGAGGCCTACGGCGCCGCCTACACCCTCCAGGAGATGCTCACGGTCAAGTCCGACGACACGGTCGGACGGGTCAAGGCCTACGAGGCGATCGTCAAGGGCGAGAACATCCCCGAGCCCTCGATCCCCGAGTCCTTCAAAGTCCTGCTGAAGGAGATCCAGAGCCTCTCGCTCGACGCCAACGTCGTCTCCGAAGGCGGCGAAGTCGAGATCGCCGAGGAGGACGACGACCTGCTGAAAGCCGCCGAGGAGCTGGGCATGGACCTGACCGGCGTGCGCGCCGACGGGGCCGACGGGGCCGCCGACGAGAAGGAGGAGCAGGTGGTCGCCGAAGGCGAGGGCGGCACGGACACCGATGGCGAGATGGAGGCCGAGGTGAAGGCGGAGGCAGAGGCGGAAGACGAAGAGACGAAGGTGGAGGACTGACGATGATCGACATCAACAACTTCGACGCGATCGAGATCGGCCTCGCCTCCTCGAAGAAGATCCGCTCCTGGAGCTGGGGCGAGGTCACCAAGCCGGAGACGATCAACTACCGCACGTTGAAGCCCGAGAAAGACGGGCTCTTCTGCGAGCGCATCTTCGGCCCGACCAAGGACTGGGAGTGCTACTGCGGCAAGTACAAGCGGGTCCGCTACAAGGGCATCGTCTGCGAGCGCTGCGGCGTCGAGGTGACGCGCTCCAAGGTCCGCCGCGAGCGGATGGGGCACGTCGACCTGGCGGCGCCGGTCTCCCACATCTGGTTCTTCAAGGGCGTGCCGAGCCGGATCGGCTACCTGATCGACATGGCGCCCAAGGAGCTGGAGAAGGTCCTCTACTTCGCCGCCTCGATGGTCACCTGGGTCGACGAGGAAGCGCGCGAGAAGGACATCGGCAAGCTCGAGAAAGAGGTCAAGAAGGTCATCGACTCCTACGAGGCCGAACGGCAGAAGCGCACCCAGGAGCTGAACGAGTCGCTGGAACGGCGGATCGGGTTCCTGGAGAGCGGCTCGCAGGAAAAGTTCGACGACGACGACCACATCTGGGCCGACTCGCTGAAGCTGACCGCGACGCAGCTGCGCAAGCTGAAGGACGACGAGCGCAGCAAGATGATCAAAGAGCTGCGCAAGACGTTCGAGGCTGAGATCTCCGACACCGAGGCCTACATCGACGAGGCGATCGAGCGGATGGAGGAGGTCTGGAAGATCTTCACCGAGATGAAGCCGAAGGACGTGATCAACGACGAGACCGTCTTCCGCGAGCTCAAGGACCGCTTCGGCTCGCCCTTCGGCTGGGGCGAGTACTTCCGCGGCAGCATGGGCGCCGAGGCGGTGCGCGACCTGCTCGAACAGGTCGACCTCGCGGCCGAATGCGAGGAGCTGGAGCAGGTCATCAACAGCTCCAAAGGCCAGAAACAGGCGCGCGCCGTGAAGCGGCTGAAAGTCGCCTCGGCCTTCCTCAACTCCGACAACAAGCCGGACTGGATGATCCTCGACTGCGTGCCGGTGATCCCGCCGGAGCTGCGGCCGATGGTCCAGCTGGACGGCGGCCGCTTCGCGACCTCCGACCTCAACGACCTCTACCGGCGCGTGATCAACCGCAACAACCGGCTGAAAAGGCTGCTCGACCTCGGCGCGCCCGAGATCATCGTCAACAACGAGAAGCGGATGCTGCAGGAGGCGGTCGACGCGCTCTTCGACAACGGCCGCCGCGGCCGCCCGGTGACGGGCCCCGGCAACCGGGCGCTGAAGTCGCTCTCCGACATGCTGAAGGGGAAGCAGGGCCGCTTCCGCCAGAACCTGCTCGGCAAGCGCGTCGACTACTCGGGCCGCTCGGTGATCGTCGCCGGGCCGAGCCTGCAGCTGCACCAGTGCGGGCTGCCGAAGCTGATGGCGCTGGAGCTCTTCAAGCCGTTCATCATGGCTCAGCTCGTCGAGCGCAAAGCGGTGCAGAACATCAAGGCGGCCAAGAAGATGGTCGAGTCGATGATCCCCGAGGTCTGGGACGTGCTCGAGGAGGTCATCCACGAGCACCCGGTGCTGCTCAACCGGGCGCCGACCCTGCACCGCCTCGGCATCCAGGCCTTCGAGCCGGTGCTGGTCGAGGGCAAGGCGATCCAGGTCCACCCGCTCGTCTGCCACGCCTTCAACGCCGACTTCGACGGCGACCAGATGGCGGTCCACGTGCCCCTCTCCGCCGAGGCCCAGGCCGAGGCGCGGGTGCTGATGCTCTCCGCCAACAACATCCTCTCGCCGGCCCACGGGGCGCCGCTGGCGACGCCGACCCAGGACATGGTGCTGGGCATCTACTTCCTCACCTACGGGCCGCCGGCCGAGCAGCTGGCGAAGCTCGACGAGGAATTGAAGGGGAGCAAGGGCGGCAGCTCGAACGGGAAGCGGCCGCACGTCTTCCGCTCCGCCCAGGAGGCCGAGCTCGTCTACGAGAACGGCGGCTGCAAGCTGCACGACTTCGCCGAGTACCGGCGGGCCGGGCACGAGCACTTCCTGACCACGGTGGGCCGCATCATCTTCAACGAGAAGATCGAGCGGGCGCTGGCCGACGCGCTGGGCGAGGACTTCAACCCGGAGCGCTTCGAGTTCGCCAACCACTCGCTGAAGAAGCGCAACGTCAACGAGATGGTCTCCGACCTGGTCGAGGCCTACGGGGCGCCGGCCGTCTCGCAGGTGCTCGACGCCTTCAAGGACCTCGGCTTCCACTACGCGACGCAGGCGGGGATCACGGTCTCCAAGAACCACGTCGTCTCGCCGCCCGCCAAGGCGGAGATCCTGGAGCGCTACGAGAAGCAGACGGCGGCGATCGTCCAGCAGTACGAAGAGGGCTACATCACCGCCGAGGAGCGCCACGAGGCGGTGACCTCGCACTGGAACAAAGCGACCGACGAGGTTGCCAAGGCGATGGAGGACAACCTCGACGAGCTGAACCCGATCTTCATGATGGCCAACTCGGGGGCGCGCGGCTCGTTCAAACAGATCCGGCAGCTGGCCGGTATGCGCGGCCTGATGGCCAACCCGAAAGGCGAAATCATCGAGCGCCCGATCAAGGCCAACTTCATGGAGGGCCTCTCGGTGCTCGAGTACTTCATCTCCACGCACGGCGCCCGAAAGGGGCTCGCCGACACGGCCCTGCGCACCGCCGACTCCGGCTACCTGACGCGGCGCCTCGTCGACGTCGCCCAGGACGTGATCGTCCGCGAGGAGGACTGCAAGACCAAAGACCACATCGAGATGGCGCTGCGCAAGGACGACGGCTCGCTCAACGACAACCTGATCGGAAGGCTGGCGGCGAAGAAATTCGAGACGAAGCGCGGCCGCGAGTTGCTGAAGCGCAACCAGGAGATCGCCCTCGCCGACGTCGAGGAGATCGCCGAGGCGTTCGGCGACGAGGAGGTCAAGGTCCCGGTGCGCTCGACGCTCAAGTGCGAGGCCGAGTCCGGCGTTTGCCAGGCCTGCTACGGGGTCGCTCCGGCGACCGGCTCGACGGTGGACATCGGCGACGCGGTGGGAATCATCGCCGCCCAGTCGATCGGCGAGCCCGGCACGCAGCTCACCATGCGCACCTTCCACACCGGCGGCGTCGCCGGCCAGGACATCACGCAGGGCCTGCCGCGCATCGTCGAGCTGTTCGAGGCGCGCAAACCAAAGGGCCTCGCGCAGATGGCCGAGGCGGCCGGCAAGGTCGCGGTCGAGGAAACCGAGAAAGCGCTGAAAGCGATCATCACCGCCCCCGACGGCGAGGAGCACGCCTACAGCTTCCCGCCGCGGACCAGGCTGCACGTCGCCGACGGCGACAAGGTGGAGGTCGGCCAGCAGCTCAACGAGGGCTCGCTGTACCCGGCGGACCTGCTCGCGATCCGCGGCCGCACCGACACCGAGCTCTACCTCGTCGCCGAGGTGCAGAAGGTCTACCGGGCGCAGGGCGTCGACATCAACGACAAGCACATCGAGCTGATCGCGCGGCAGATGCTGAAGAAGGTGCGGATCGAGTCGAAGGGCTCGACCTCCCTGCTGCCCGGCCAGCTCGAAGACCGCGGCCAGCTCAAGCGGCTCAACAAGAAGACCAAGGAAGAGGGCGGCACGCCGGCCAAAGGCGAGGAAGTCATCCTCGGGATCACAAAGGCCTCGCTGGCGACCGAGTCTTTCCTCTCCGCGGCCTCCTTCCAGGAGACGACGAAGGTGCTCACCGACGCCGCCCTGGAGGGCAAGCGCGACCGGCTGGTCGGCCTCAAGGAGAACGTGATCATCGGCAAGCTGATCCCGGCGGCGACCGGGCTCAAGCACTACCGCACGCTGACGGTCGAGCCGGCCGTGCCGGTTGAGGCCCCCGGCGAGGAAGGGCTGCTCGACGAGGAGGAGCTGGCGGCGGAGCTCGGCATCGACGGCGCCGAGGCGCCGGTCGAGAGCTTCGGGCCATCGTTCGCGGAGGAGCTGGAGGAACTCGCCCAGGAGATCGAGCAGACCTCCGACGATTCCTAGGGGTTGGGAGGGGGTGGGGGTGCCCATCCTGTTGCTGGGTTTTTCGCCGCTAAGTTGGGTTTCTCTCGCTGAGTGGTCTGTGCGAAAAACAGGACGCCGCTGCCAGGATGGGCACCCCCACCCCCTCCAGCGAACGTCTCCGGTGGAAGATTGGGATAAGTGACCGGAGGGGGGAAGGTCTGTGTCATTGGGGCCGGGTCGTCGGGGATCGCGGCGTGCCAGGTGCTGGGCGCCAGGGGTATCGCCTTTGACTGCTTTGAGAAGGGATCGGCGGTCGGGGGGAATTGGCGTTTTGAAAACGACAATGGGATGTCGTCGGCCTATCGGTCGCTGCACATCAACACGTCGCGGGGGTTGATGGCCTACAAGACGTTCCCGATGCCGGACGACTACCCGGACTACCCGAACCACTTCCAGATCGCGCGCTACTTCGACGAATACGTCGACCACTTCGGGCTGCGGGAGAAGATCCGCTTTCGTACCGAGGTCGTGAAGGTGGAGCCGGTTGACGGGGAGTGGGAGGTGACCGTCGAAGACCCGGACGGGGAGCGGGAGACGAACCGCTACCGGGCCGTCCTGGTCGCCAACGGTCACCACTGGGACCCGCGCTGGCCGGAGCCGCCCTTCCCCGGGTCGGACGAGTTCGAGGGCGAGCAGATGCACGCCCACCACTACCGTGAGCCGGACGTGCTGGCCGGCAAGCGGGTGCTCGTGCTGGGGATCGGCAACTCGGCGACCGACATCGCGGTCGAGTCCTCGCGGATCGCCGACGCGACCTTCCTGGCGATGCGGCGCGGCGCCTACGTGCTGCCCAAGTACCTGAACGGCAAGCCCACCGACGAATCGGCCTCGCCGCTGCTGACCAGGCTGCCGCTGCCGGTGCAGCGCTTCTTCGTTTCGCGCCTGCTCGGGCTGGCGGTCGGCGACATGACCGCCTACGGCCTGCCCAAGCCCGACCACAAGCTGCTCGAGGCGCACCCGACCGTGTCGGCCGAGCTGCTCTCGCGGCTCGGCCACGGCGACATCCGCGTCAAGCCGAACATCGAGCGCTTCGTGGGCGGGCGGACCGTCCGCTTCGCCGACGGCAGCGAGGAGGAGATCGACCTCGTCGTCTACTGCACCGGCTACAGGATCAGCTTCCCGTTCTTCGACCCGGAGCTGGTCTCAGCGCGCGACAACCGGCTGCCGCTCTACCGCCACGTCGCCGCGGCCGAGCGCCCCGGCCTCTTCTTCATCGGCTTCATCCAGCCGCTGGGGGCGATCATGCCGATCGCCGAGGCGCAGTCGGAGTGGGTCGCCGACCTGCTCGAGGGGAAGGGGAAGCTGCCGGCGCGGGCCGAGATGCACGACGAGATCGCCGCCACGGAACGCAGGATGCGCAAGCGCTACGTTGCCTCCAAGCGCCACACGATCCAGGTCGACTTCCATCCCTACCTGCGCGAGATCCGGCGCGAGCGAAAGCGGGCGGCGGCTCGGGCTTAGGATGACCGGCGAGCCGCCGCGCGGCCGCCACGGCTGTGGCCGCCAACGTTCGAAGCCGCCGTTGCCCTCTTCAGGCTCTCCGGCTTCGGGCTCGGGTTCGCGGCTCGCCCACCAGACGAGCCAGATGGCGCCGAAGACGGGGATCTTCAGCACGACGAGCAGAAAGAAGATCGGAAGCCATCCCTCCACCGCGATCAAGATACCCAACCGCAGCCGTCGGAAATCGCTCCGCGGAGGTCAGGAGCGATTCGCGGACGCCGCCCCGGGGAAGCCGCGGGCCCAGGCGGCGAGCGCTTCGGTGTGGGCCTCCTCGATGCCGAGGTGGGACTCGGTGGGGACGAGCAGGGTGGGCTCGGAGCGGGCGCGCGCCCACTCGTAGCAGCTCTCGTCGAAGCTGTCGTCGATCCAGGCGAGCGCCCGGCCCTGCGCGTAGGCGTCGAGCGGACCGAGCTTCCAGTGCGCCGAGCCGAAGCGGGCGGCGCCGTCGAAGCTGATGTGGGGCAGCTCGGGCAGGCCGAGCAGGTTGGGGAGGTAGTCGTTGGCGCGCTCCTCCCAACCGGTCGCCCAGACCAGGTCGTAGCGATCCGAGAGCCGCCGCAGCCGCTCCCCGGCCGCCAGCGAGATGCAGTGCACCATGCCGTCGATCAGTTCGAACCGCGCGACCGCCCGAGGCGGCGGCTCCTCGAACCCGAAGAGACTGATGACCCCATCGACGTCAACAGCCAGGATCGGACGATTCATAAATTCCAAATTTAGAGAGACGCCGTGAGGGCGTGGCTGGCAAGGATCTCGCGCTTCGCGCTCGCACGCTCCCTTCGGTCGCTCGGAGCGAGGTGAGGGGAGCGCACTATTTGTGCGTGACCCGATCCGAGCGACTGAGGACGCCGTCCAGGCGCGTCCTCACGGCGTCACCAACGGTAATGAGCAAACGCCTTATTGGCCTGCGCCATGCGGTATATGTCGTCCTTCCGCTTCCAGGCGCTGCCCTGCTGCTGGATCGCGTCGAGGATTTCGTGGGCGAGGCGGTCGGCCATCGAGTACTCGCGGCGATTGCGGGAGTAGTCGACGAGCCAGCGGACGGCGAGCGTGCGGGCACGACGGGCCGGGACCTCGACCGGCACCTGGTAGGTGGCGCCGCCGACCCGGCGCGAGCGGACCTCGAGCACCGGCGTCAGCTGTTTGATCGCCGCCTCGAGCGTCTCGACCGGGTCCTCGCCGCTCCGCTCGCCGACGATCGCGAGGGCGTCGTAGACGATTCGCTCGGCAAGTGCCTTCTTGCCGTCGCGCATCGTCTTGTTGAAGACCTGCTGGACGAGCCGGTTGCGGAAGCGGGCGTCGGGTTCGACCGGACGGATCTGTGCAGCGGAGCGGCGGGGCATCAGGACGCCTTGACGCCGTAGCGGGAGCGGGCCTGCTTGCGGTCGGAGACGCCGGCCGCGTCGAGCGTGCCGCGCACGACCTTGTAGCGGACGCCAGGCAGGTCCTTGACGCGGCCGCCTCTGACCAGGACCACCGAGTGCTCCTGGAGGTTGTGGCCCTCGCCGGGGATGTAGGTGGTGACCTCCATCCCATTGGTGAGGCGCACGCGGGCGATCTTGCGCAGGGCCGAGTTCGGCTTCTTCGGCGTCACCGTGGCGACGCGGGTGCAGACGCCTCGCCGCTGCGGCGCCGGGACGCCCTTCTTGCGCCCCTGCCAGGTCTTGAGGCCCGGGGTCGCAGTCTTCTTCTTGGGGCGCTTACGACCCTTCCTAATAAGTTGATTCGTGTTCGGCACGGCCGCGCATGGTAGCGGGCCGCCGCTTTGGGAGCGCCGACGAGCAGCAATCCGGCCACGATCAGGCCGATCGCCGCGCCCAGCTCCAGGTAGAAGCCGCCGAGCAGGACGGCGTGGGCGCCGGAGTAGCGGGAGGCCTGTACGCCGGCGTCGAGGCCGGCCGGGCGGTCGACGAGGAGGACGAAGGCGAGGGAGAGGAGGCCGAGCGCGAAGACGCCGCGGCCGAGTCGGAGCCGGCCGCCGCGCCAAACTCGCGCACCGAGCACGGCGGCGAGCAGGGCCGGCGCGAGCAGCAGGTAGGAGTGGGCCTGGCCGGTTTGCTCGACGTCGACCCGCGGCGGGCTGGCGGCCGGCAGGCCGGCGTAGCCCGGCTGGCCGATCTCGACCGCGCGGTAGTCGAGGAACTGCGAGACCGCGAGGCCGACGGCGGAGGCGAGGACCAGGGCGGCGACGGCGCGCCGCGGCGTCACCTCGGCGGCGATCCGCCGGGCCGCGCGCCACGCCAGAGCGGCCAGCCGCCGCAGCCAGAGCTCGCCGAGCGCCAGGCCCCGGAAGGCCTTCGCGCCCGCCCATCGCAGCCGCGGGCCCGCCTTGCGGGCGATCCATCGCAGCCGTGGGGCGGCGAATCGCGCGGCGCGTCTCGCCGTCGCGCCGCCCGCGCGGGCGGCGCGCTTGGCGATCGAGGCGACAGCCTGGACGGCGACTTTCGCTGCCTTTCCCGCCGCCGCCGACATCGCGCGGAGGCAGCGGCGCGCCGCTGCTATCATCGCGCGTCGCTCAGGCTTCTTTTGCCCACGTTTCGCCGGGCCCGCGAGGGCCTTTTTCATGCGCCGCGCCCGGCGGCTCCCACCGGGCTCAGTCCCCCTAGATCGTCCCCGCTTCGACACAACCCCTACCTTAAGACCATGCCACGCAGCTTCCCACTGGAGAAAACCCGCAACATCGGGATCATGGCCCACATCGACGCCGGCAAGACGACGACGACCGAGCGCATCCTCTACTACACGGGCCGCACTCACAAGATGGGCGAGGTCCACGAGGGCGCCGCCGTCATGGACTGGATGGAGCAGGAGCAGGAGCGCGGCATCACGATCACCTCCGCCGCCACCGCCTGCGAGTGGGATGGCCACCGCATCAACATCATCGACACGCCCGGCCACGTCGACTTCACGGTCGAGGTGGAGCGCAGCCTGCGCGTCCTCGACGGCGCGATCGCCGTCTTCGACGCGGTCGCCGGGGTCGAGCCGCAGTCGGAGACGGTCTGGCGCCAGGCCGACAAGTACCGGGTGCCGCGCATCGCCTACATCAACAAGATGGACCGCACGGGCGCCGACTTCTTCAACGCCGTGAAGACGATGGTCGATCGGCTCGGCGCCCACCCGCTGCCGATCCAGCTGCCGATCGGCCAGGAGGCAGACTTCGCCGGCGTCGTCGACCTGATCGAGATGAAGGCGCTGGTCTGGAAGGACGAGCTCGGCACCGAGTTCGAGACGACCGAGATCCCCGCCGAGCTCCAGGACCAGGCCGAGGAATACCGCACCCAGCTGATCGAGGCCTGCGCCGATTACGACGACGAGCTGATGGAGGCCTACCTGGGCGAGGAGGAGATCCCGCACGAGCGGATCGCCGCCTCCCTGCACCGCGCCTGCCTCGACACCAAGGTGACTCCCGTCCTCTGCGGCTCCTCCTTCAAGAACAAGGGCGTGCAGCCGCTGCTCGACGCGATCGTCGAGCTCCTGCCCTCGCCGCTCGAGGTGCCGCCGGTGAGCGGCCTCGAGCCGGCCGGCAAGGGCGACGGCGAGCCGGTCGAGGCGGAGCGCCCGGCCGACGACAACGCCCCCTTCGCGGCGCTCGCCTTCAAGGTGATGACCGACCCCTACGTCGGCAAGCTGACCTACTTCCGCGTCTACTCCGGCAAGCTCAGCGCCGGCGGCCGCGTCCTCAACGTCTCGACCGGCAAGACCGAGCGGATCGGGCGGCTGCTGATGATGCACGCCAACAGCCGCGAGGAGATCGAGGAGTGCTACGCGGGCGACATCCTCGCCGGCGTCGGCCTCAAGCAGACGGGCACCGGCGACACGCTAGCCGCCCCCGACGCGCCGATCGCCCTGGAGACGATCGAGTTCCCGGAGCCGGTGATCGCGGTGGCGATCGAGCCGAAGACCAAAGCCGACCAGGAGAAGATGGGGACCGCCCTGCAGCGCCTCGGCGAAGAGGACCCGACCTTCCAGATCGAGTCGGACGAGGAGACTGGTCAGACCCTGATCCACGGGATGGGCGAGCTCCACCTCGAGGTGATCGTGGACCGCATGCTGCGCGAGTTCAAAGTCGACGCCAACGTCGGCAAGCCGCAAGTCGCCTACCGCGAGACGATCCGCAAGCGGGTCGAGAACGTCGTGGCCCGCTTCGTCCGCCAGACCGGCGGCCGCGGCCAGTTCGGCCACGTCGTGATCAACCTCGAGCCGGCGCCGGGCGAGGGCTTCGACTTCGTCAACAAGATCAAGGGCGGCGTCATCCCCGGCGAGTTCATCGGCCCCGCCGAGCAGGGGATGGAGGAGGCGCTCCAGAACGGCGTCAAGGCCGGCTACCCGATGGTCGACGTCCGCGCCGAACTGGTCGACGGCTCCTCGCACGACGTCGACTCCTCGGAGATGGCCTTCAAAATCGCCGGCTCGATGGCGATCCAGGAGGCCGCCCGCAAGGCCAACCCGGTCCTGCTGGAGCCGGTGATGGCGGTCGAGGTGGTCACCCCCGAGGACTTCCTCGGCGACGTGATCGGCGACCTCTCGCGGCGCCGCGGCAAGGTGCAGGGCCAGGAGCAGCGCGGCAACGCCCTCGCCGTGCAGGCCTTCGTGCCGCTCAGCGAGATGTTCGGCTACGCGACCGACCTGCGCTCCTCGACCCAGGGGCGCGCCACCTACACGATGCAGTTCGAGCGCTACGAGGAGGTCCCGGCGAGCATCGCCGAGGAGATCGTCGAGCACCGATCCGGGGAGCCGGTGGGCGCAGCTTCCTAGGCCTGGCTATATTCCCCTAGTTCAGAACCCGACCAGTTCAGATCAACTTCGAAGAAAGGCAGAACGGAGAGCGATGTCCAAGGAGAAGTTCGAGCGCGACAAGCCGCATGTGAACGTCGGCACCATCGGTCACATCGACCACGGCAAGACGACGCTGACGGCCGCGATCACGAAAACGCTCTCCACCAAAGGCGGAGCGGAAGCGAAGAGCTTCGAGGAGATCGACAACGCTCCCGAGGAGAAGGAGCGCGGGATCACGATCGCGACCTCCCATGTCGAGTACTCGACCGAGAACCGGCACTACGCTCACGTCGACTGCCCCGGTCACGCCGACTACGTCAAGAACATGATCACCGGCGCGGCCCAGATGGACGGCGCGATCCTCGTCGTCTCGGCCGCCGACGGCGTCATGCCGCAGACCCGGGAGCACATCCTGCTGGCGCGTCAGGTCAACGTCCCGCACGTCGTCGTCTTCCTCAACAAGGTCGATCAGGTCGACGACGAGGAGCTGATCGAGCTGGTCGAGGAGGAGGTCAAGGACCTGCTCAACGAGTACGACTTCCCGGGCGATGAGACGCCGATCATCAAAGGCTCGGCGCTGAAGGCGCTGGAGGGCGACGAAGAGGCCCAGAAGGCGGTCTTCGAACTGGCCGACGCGCTCGACTCCTACATCCCGGAGCCGGTCCGCGAGCTCGACAAGCCGTTCCTGATGCCGATCGAGGACATCTTCTCGATCACCGGCCGCGGCACCGTCGCCACCGGCCGCATCGAGCAGGGCATCGTCAACACCGGCGACGAAGTCGAGATCGTCGGCATCAAGGACACGACCAAAACGGTGGTCACCGGGGTCGAGATGTTCCGCAAGATCCTCGACCAGGGCCAGGCGGGCGACAACGTCGGCTGTCTGCTGCGCGGCACCAAGCGCGAGGAGATCGAGCGTGGCCAGGTGCTCTGCAAGCCCGGCTCGATCACGCCGCACACCAAGTTCAAAGCCGAGGTCTACTGCCTGAAGAAGGAGGAGGGCGGCCGTCACACCCCGTTCTTCTCCGGCTACCGGCCTCAGTTCTACTTCCGCACCACGGACGTGACCGGGATCGCCAACCTCCCCGAGGGGACCGAGATGGTGATGCCGGGCGACAACGTCCAGATGACGATCGAGCTGATTCAGCCGATCGCGATGGACCATGGCCTGCGCTTCGCGATTCGCGAGGGCGGCCGGACCGTCGGCTCGGGGGTCGTCTCCGAGATCATCGAGTAGCAGCACCCGGGGCGGGCCCAGGGCCCGCCCTTTCGTCGCCCGGCGGGCGACGCACAACCGAAAAGCACATACGACCGGGGCGGCGCCCCATCCTCTGAGCCAAGCGAGCGGCATCGCAGTCCGATTCTTTGCGAGCCGAGCGGAGGCGAAGTTCAGAGAATTTGGGGGGCGGCGCCCCTTCCGCGCGGTAAGGCCCGCGGGAAGGAACGAGAGAGACCGAAGTGGCAGCCATAGCGGCGCAGAAAATCCGAATCCGACTGAAGGCGTACGACCACAACGCCATAGATCGGGCTGCCCGCGAGATCGTCGAGACGGCGGAGCGCACGGGTGCCAGGGTCTCCGGCCCGGTGCCGCTGCCGACCGAGAAAAACGTCTACTGCGTGATCCGCTCGCCCTTCAAGGACAAGGACTCGCGCGAGCACTTCGAGATCCGCACCCACAAGCGGCTGATCGACATCCTCCAGCCATCCCCGAAAACCGTCGACTCGCTGCAGCGGCTGGACTCGTTGCCGGCCGGCGTCGACATCGAGATCAGGCTCTAGGGGTTTGACCATGGCGGCGATCCTCGGCAAGAAGCTCGGCATGACGCAGGTCTTCAGGGAGGACGGGACCGTGGTCCCGGTGACCGTGATCGAAGCCGGCCCCTGCAAGGTGACCGCGGTGCGCGAGCCCGAGCGGGACGGCTACGCGGCTGTGCAGCTCGCCTTCGGCGAGGTGAAGGAGCGCAAGCTGAGCAAGGGCGAGCTGGGCCACCTGCAGAAGGCCGGCGCGCCGCCGATGCGCCACCTGGTCGAGTTCCGCGACGAGGACCTCGGCAAAGACAAAGACGAGCCGACCAAGATAGGCGACGACGTCACCGTCTCCTCCTTCGAGCCGGGCCAGAAGGTGAAGGTCTCGGGGATCTCGATCGGCAAGGGCTTTCAGGGCGGCATCAAGCGCCACAACTTCAGCCGCGGCCCGGTCACGCACGGCTCCCACAACGTGCGGGCGCCGGGCTCGATCGGGGCCAGCGCCTTCCCGGCCCGCGTCTTCAAAGGGATGCGGATGCCCGGCCAGATGGGCAACAAGCGGATCACCCAGAAGGGGCTCGAGGTGGCCGACGTGGACGCCGAGCGCAACCTGCTGCTGATCAAGGGCTCGGTGCCGGGCTCGCGCAACGCGATCGTCGAGGTGAGGACCGATGGCTAAGGCGACGGTGCTCGGCAAGACGACGAAAGCGGACCTGCCCGAGGAGCTGTTCGCGGAGCCCTTCCACCACTCGCTGGTGCACGAGTGCGCCCGCGCCGACCTGGCCGCGCGCCGCAGCGGCAACGCCTCGACGCTGACCCGCGGCGAGGTCTCGATGACGACCGCCAAGGCCTGGCGCCAGAAGGGGACGGGCCGCGCCCGTGCCGGCGCGCTCAGCGTTCCCAACCGGATCGGCGGCGGCATCGCCTTCGGGCCGAAGCCGCGCCACTACACGGTCAAGGTCAACCGCAAAGCGCGCCGCAAGGCGATGCGGGCGGCGCTCTCCGTCCACGCCGAGCGCGGCAGCGTCGCGGTGCTCGATCCGGCCGGCTTCGAGACGCCCTCGACCAAGGCTGCCGCCCAGGCGCTGGAGAAATGGGGCGCGAAGCGTCCCGCCCTCGTCGTGCTGGAGGCCGAGGAGACCGGCGCCCTGAAGAGCTTTCGCAACCTCGACCGCGTGCAGGTGGCCGAGGTCGGCGCGATCGGCGTCGCCGACGTGATCGGCGCCGCCTCGCTGGTCGTCTCCGAAGGGGCGCTCGAGAAGCTGAAGGAGCGGCTGGCCTGATGGACGCCCGCAACGTGCTGATCCGCCCCGTCGTCTCGGAGAAGAGCTACGCGCTGATCGCCGAGGGCAAGTACACCTTCCGGGTCGACGACCGGGCCCACAAGACGCAGATCGCGGCTGCCGTCAAGGAGATCTTCGACGTCGAGGTGGCGGCCGTGCGCACCTCGAAGGTGCGCTCGAAGCCGAAGCGGCGCGGCCTCCACCAGGGCAGGACGCGGAGCTGGAAGAAGGCCGTCGTGCAGCTCGCCCCGGGCGAGCGGATCGAGTTGTTCGAGGGCGCGGAGACCGCGTAGGAGCAGAGATGGCGAACCGCAAGACGAAACCGACCAGCCCCGGCCGCCGCTTCGCGACCTACCCGCTGCGCGAGCAGCTGACCGCGACGGAGCCGGAGCGCAAGCTGACCGAGGGCCTGCGCAAGTCGGGCGGCCGCAACGCCAACGGCCGCGTCACGGCGCGCCACCGCGGCGGCGGCGCCAAGCGCCGCTACCGGTTGATCGACTTCAAGCGCCGCAAGGACGGCGTGCCGGCGAAGGTGGCGACGATCGAGTACGACCCGAACCGCAGCTGCTACATCGCGCTGCTCCACTATGCCGACGGCTTCAAGAGCTACATCCTCGCCCCGGCCGGGCTCTCGGTCGGCGACCAGGTCCAGTCCGGCCCCGGCGCCGACATCAAGCCCGGCTGCGCCCTGGCGCTGGGCGAGATGCCGACCGGCACGGTCGTCCACAACGTCGAGCTGGTCCCCGGCCAGGGCGGCAAGATGGGCCGTGCCGCCGGCACGGCGATCCAGGTGGTCGCCAAGGAGGGCGAGATGGTGACGCTACGGCTGCCCTCCTCGGAGATGCGGATGGTGCGCGCCGAGTGCCGCGCCACGGTCGGCTCGCTCTCCAACGCGGAGCACCAGAACCTGAAGATCGGCAAGGCGGGGCGCAACCGCCACCGCGGCAAGCGCCCGCAGACGCGCGGCGTCGCGATGAACCCGGTCGACCACCCGCACGGCGGCGGCGAGGCCCACCACACCCCGGGCGGCCACCCGGTGACGCCGTGGGGCAAGCCGACGCTTGGCTACCGGACACGCAAGAAGGGCAAGCAATCGGACCGCTACATCGTGCGCGGCCGCAGGCGAGGAAAGAAGAAGAGGTAACCGGTGGGACGCTCGACCAAAAAGGGGCCGTGGGTCGAAGAGGCGCTGATGAAGCGCGTCCTCGCGATGAACGAGTCCGGCAAGAAGCAGATGCTGAAAACCTGGTCGCGGGCCTCGACGATCTTCCCCGAGATGGTCGGCCACACGATCGCCGTCCACGACGGGCGCAAGCACGTGCCGGTCTTCGTATCGGAGTCGATGGTCGGACACAAGCTGGGCGAGTTCGCGCCGACCCGTACCTTCCGCTCCCACGCGGGAGGCAAGGACTAGCGATGGCCGACGAGAAACCGAAAAAAGCCAAGAAAGCGGCGAAAAAAGAGCCGGCTGGGAAAGCCGCCAAAGCGGCGCCGAAAAAAGCCGCGGCGAAAAAAGAGACTGCGAAAAAAGCTCCGGCCAAAAAAGCCGCGCCCAAGAAGGCCGCCGCCGCCGAGAAAGAGGCAAAAGAGGCGCCGAAGAGGCCGGCGCCGAAGCCGGCCCCGATCATGGTGCGCGCCAGCTCCCGCTACGTGCGGATCGCGCCGCGCAAGGCGCGCCTCGTCGCCGATCAGGTCCGCGGCCTCCACATCGAGCGGGCGCTCTCCCTGCTCCAGTTCTCGCCGCGCAGCGCCGCCCACGACATCCGCAAGCTGATCGAGTCCGCCGCCGCCAACGCCGAGAACAACCACGACCTGGTCGCCGACGAGATGCGGGTGGCCGAGATCACCGTCGACGAGGGCCCGACGCTGCGCCGCTTCCGGCCGCGCGCGCTGGGCCGGGCGACGCGGATCAACAAGCGAACCAGCCACATCGCCGTGGCCCTGAGCCCGGAAGAGGAGCGCTAGGAGCATGGGACAGAAGATCCACCCGGGCGGCTTCCGCGTCGGCTACATCCACGACTGGAAGTCCAACTGGTTCGACGAGAAGAGCTTCGCCGACGTCCTCCAGGAGGACCTGAAGATCCGTTCCCACATCGAAGGCAAACTGGCGCACGCCGGCCTCTCCGACATCACGATCGAGCGGCGCGGCGAGGTGGCGGTCGACATCCACACCGCCCGCCCCGGCATCGTGATCGGCAAGTCGGGCACCGAAGTCGACGCGCTGCGCAAAGAGCTGCACAAGCTGACCGGCAGGCCGGTCAAGGTGAACATCCGCGAGGTGAAGCGCCCCGAGCTCGACGCCAAGCTGGTCGCCCAGTCGATCGCCGAGCAGCTCCAGAACCGGGTCGCCTTCCGGCGCGCGATGAAACGCGCCCTCACCTCGGCGATGCGCTCCGGCGCCAAGGGGGTCAAGGTCCAGGTCTCGGGCCGGCTCGGCGGTGCCGAGATGGCGCGCACCGAAAGCTATGCCGACGGGCGGGTGCCCCTGCACACGCTGCGCGCCAACATCGACTACGGCTTCTACGAGGCACGCACGACCGCCGGCCGGATCGGCGTCAAGTGCTGGATCAACAAGGGCGAGGTGATGCCGGAGGGCTTCCGCTCCGACCAGATCCCCGCCGACGGCGAGGCGCCGCCGAGCGGCCGGCGCCCGGGCCCCGGCCGCGGACCGGGAGGTGGTCGCTGATGCTGATGCCGAAGCGGGTCAAGCACCGCAAGCAGATGCGCGGCCGGATGCGCGGCAACACCAAGGGCGGCAGCACCGTCGCCTTCGGCGAGTACGGGCTGAAGGCGCTCGACCGCGGCTGGATCAGCAACCGCCAGATCGAGGCCGCCCGCGTGGCGATGACCCGCAAGATCAAACGTGGCGGCAAGGTTTGGATCAACGTCTTCCCCGACAAGCCCTACACCAAGAAGCCCGCCGAGACGCGGATGGGCTCGGGCAAGGGCAACCCCGAGGGCTGGGTCGCCGTGGTCAAGCCCGGCAAGGTGATGTTCGAGCTGGCCGGCGTGCCGGAGGAGCTTGCGCGCGAGGCGCTGCGCCTCGCCGGGCACAAGCTCTCGGTGCGGACCAAGTTCGTGATGCGCGAAGGGGCGGAGAGCCGATGAAGGCGAGCGAGGTCCACAATCTCAAGGACGACGAGCTGGTGGCCAGGCTGATCGACGCCAAGCAGGAGGCCTTCAACCTGCGCTTCCGGCACGCGACCGGCGAGCTGGAGAACACGGCGAGGATCGGCGCCGCGCGGAAGGACGTCGCGAGGTTGCTGACCGTCGCCAAGGAGCGCGGGATAGACGTGGATAGAGAGACGAAGAGGCTATGAGCGAGGACGAGAAAAAAGAGATTCAGGACGAGGACGCTGGGGCCGCGGGTCCTGTCGCGGAGGAGGATGGCTCCTCGTCCTCGCGGGACGACGCTGCGGGCGAGGACCCATCCACCTCCACGCCACCCGCGGAAGAGACCGCTGAGGCTGGCGAGGCTCCGGCCGAAGAGGAGAAAGCCGAGGAGGTTCCGGCCGCTGAGCCGAACCCGGAGGATGAGCTGCCTTGGAAGGAGAGGTTGAGGCTTCAGCGTTCTCGTCAGCCTCATACGGCCCGGCCGCAGCAGACGGCTGAGGAGCGGAAGGCTGCTCGGGTCGAGGCGCGGAAGAAGAAGGCTGAGCTGCGGAGGAAGCAGCGGGCTGCCGCGAAGAAGGAGAGGACGCCGGGGACGGGGACGCCGTCGGCGGAGCGGACCGCGAACGCGCCCAAGGTGCGGCAGGGCATCGTTCTCTCCGACAAGGGCGACAAATCGATCACGGTGCGGATCGACATCGTGCGCCGCCACCCGGTCTACGAGAAGGTCGTGCGCCGCTCGCGCACCCTGCACGCCCACGACGAGCGCAACGAGGCCGGCGAGGGCGATCTGGTGCGCGTGGTGGAGACGCGGCCGCTGTCGAAGACCAAGCGCTGGCGCCTGGTCGAGATCCTGGAGAAGGCGAAGTGATCCAGCAGGAGTCGAGGCTCAAAGTCGCCGACAACTCGGGCGCCCGGGAGATCCTCTGCATCCGGGTCAAGGGCGGCTCGCACCGCCGCTACGCCGGCGTCGGCGACGTGATCACCGCCACGGTCAAACAGGCCAGCCCGCAGGGCGGCGTGCGCAAGGGTGAGGTCGTCCAGGCCGTCGTCGTGCGCACCAAGAAGCAGCTGGGGCGCCCCGACGGCACCTACATCTCCTTCGACGAAAACGCCGCCGTGCTGATCGACCCGGGCAGCAACAACCCGCGCGGCACGCGCATCTTCGGTCCCGTCGCCCGCGAGCTGCGCGACAAGAACTTCATGAAAATCGTCTCCCTCGCGCCGGAGGTGCTCTGACATGGGCAAGGCGATGCGGATCCGCAAGGACGATCAGGTCGCGATCATCGGCGGCAAGGACGCCGGCAAGACGGGCCGTGTGATCAGGACCGAGCCGAAGAAGGAGCGGGTCTACGTCGAGGGGCTCAACATGGTCAAGCGGCACGAGAAACCGCGGCCGGTGCAGGACGTGCAGAAAGCCAGCCAGCAGCTCGGCGGGATCGTCGAGAAGGAGGGGCCGATCCACGTCTCCAACGTGATGCTGCTCGATCCCAAAGGCAACAAGCCGACTCGCGTCGGCGTGCGCCGCGACGAAGGCGGCAAGCGCGAGCGGTTCGCGAAGCGCAGCGGAGCGTCGCTCTGATGGAGGCGACCGCGACAGTGCAGTCTCAGGCCGCGCCGCCGCCGCGCCTGCGCGAGCGCTACGAGCAGGACGTGCTGCCGGCGCTGATCGAGAAGTTCGGCTACTCGACGCCGATGCAGGCGCCGCGCCTCGAGAAGATCACCCTCAACATGGGGGTGGGCGAGGCGAAGCAGGACGCCAAGAAGCTGGAGGCGGCGCAGAGCCAGCTGGCGACGATCGCCGGCCAGCGGCCCAACGTGCGCCGCGCCCGCAAGTCGATCGCCTCCTTCAAAGTCCGCGAGGGGATGCCGGTCGGCGTCTCGGTGACGCTGCGCCGCGCTCGCATGTGGGAGTTCCTCGACCGCCTCTGCGCGATCGCGATCCCGCGCATCCGCGACTTCCGCGGCCTCAACCCGCGCTCCTTCGACGGCCGCGGCAACTACTCGATGGGCGTCAAGGAGCAGCTGATCTTCCCCGAAATCGACTATGACTCGATCGACGAGGTGCGGGGCCTCGACGTGACGATCACGACGACGGCGCAGAGCGACGCCGAGGCGTTCGAGCTGCTGCTGCGGCTCGGGATGCCCTTCGCCAAAGAGGGGCGGCCCGGAGAGAAGGAGACCCTGGAGGATGGCTAAGACTTCGCTGAAGGTGCGTCAGGGCCGCAAGGCCAAGTTCAAGACGCGCAAATACAACCGCTGCCGCCGCTGCGGGCGGCCGCGCGCCTACTACCGCAAGTTCGGCCTCTGCCGGATCTGCCTGCGCGAGGCCGCCCACGAGGGCTACATCCCCGGCATGACCAAGTCGAGCTGGTGAGAGGCAAACGATGCTGACCGACCCGATAGCCGATTACCTGACCCGAATCCGCAACGCGCTCGGCTCCGGCCACGACGTGGTGGAGATCCCCGCCTCGCGGCTGAAGCTGGAGATGTCGCGCATCCTCAAGGAGCAGGGCTACATCCAGGACTTCTCGAAGCAGCCGGCGAAGGTCGGCGAGGCGATCCGGATCCGGCTCAAGTACACCGAGGATCGGCGCCCGGTGATCGCCGGCCTGGAGCGCGTCTCGCGCCCGGGCCGCCGCCGCTACGTCGACCACAAGAGGGTGCCGCGCGTGCACGGCGGCACCGGCACGGCGATCGTCAGCACCTCGGCTGGCGTGATGACCGGCCACGAAGCGAAGGCGAAGGGAGTCGGCGGCGAGGTCGTCGCCTACGTCTGGTGATCTGAGAATGAGTCGAATCGGAAGAAAGCCAATCCCCGTTCCCGAGTCGGTCACGGTCGAGGTCGCCCCCGGGCGCGTCGATGTCAAAGGGCCGAAGGGGGAGCTGAGCCAGGCGCTCTCGCCCGACATGAAGGTGGAGCAGGCGGACGGCGTCGTCACCGTCAGCCGGCCCACCGACCGCGGCCCGCACCGCGCCCTGCACGGCCTGACGCGCAGCCTGATCGCCAACATGGTCGAGGGTGTCACCCAGGGCTTTGAGAAGCGGCTGGAGATCCAGGGCGTCGGCTACCGCGCCCAGCTGAAAGGGAAGGGCCTCGAGATGGCGCTCGGCTACTCGCACCCGGTCGCGATCGAGGCGCCGGAGGGGATCGAGTTCGAGGTCCCACAGCCGACCGAGATCGTCGTGCGGGGGATTGACAAGCAGCTCGTCGGGCAGGTCGCCGCGGACATCCGCAAGCGCCGCCCGCCCGAGCCCTACAAGGGCAAGGGCATCCGCTACCGCGGCGAGCACGTGATGAGGAAGGTCGGGAAGCGCGCATGACGGTGCTCACGAAGCGGCAGCACCGCCTGCGGCGCCGGCGCCGCGTCCGCGCCCGCATCACGGGCACGGCGGAGCGGCCGCGCCTCTCCGTCTACCGCTCCAACCGCGGCATCTCCGCGCAGCTGATCGACGACCGCGCGGGCCACACGCTGGCCGCGGTCAACTGGATCGAGCCGGAGCTGCGCGAGCTGAGCGCCAGCGCGCAGGCGAAGCGCGCCGGCGAGCTGCTTGCCGAGCGCGCCAAGGCGGCCGGCGTCGAGAGCTGCGTGTTCGACCGCGGCGGCTACCAGTACCACGGCCGCGTTCGCGCCCTCGCCGAGGGGGCGCGCGAGGGAGGCCTGAAGTTCTGATGGCGGTCCTTTCCGACTTCAGTCAGCTACCGTGTCCCGCTCGATGAAGACGAAGAGGGTGGAGACGGTGAGCCCGCGGGGGCTCGACCTGCAGGAGCGGGTGATCGAAATCAACCGCGTCGCCAAGGTGGTCAAGGGCGGCCGGCGGTTCTCGTTCACGGCGCTGGTCGCCGTCGGCGACGAAGAGAGCGTGGTCGGGATCGGCTACGGCAAGGCGCGCGAGGTGCCGCTGGCGATCCAGAAGGCGGTCGAGAACGCCCGCAAGAACCTGATCCGCGTGCCCAAATACGGGCAGACGCTGACCCACAAGATCATCGGCCGCTACGGCGCCGGCCACGTCGTCCTGCGCCCGGCCAGCCCCGGCACCGGCGTGATCGCCGGCGGCGGCGTGCGCGCCGTGCTCGAGCTGGGCGGCGTCCACGACGTCCTCACCAAGAGCATCGGCACCCAGAACCCGATCAACCTGGTCAAGGCGACGATGGACGGGCTGATGGGCCTGCGGCGCCCGGAGGAGGTCGCCGAGCTGCGGGGGTTGACCGTGGCGCAGGTGCTTGGGGTGCAGAAGGCCAATGGAACTGGCGAGGGACCAGGCGCCGTGCCCGCGGGTCCTGTCGCCGCAGGGGACCCACCAGCCCCTGCGGTAGCTGAAGCTTCCTCGGGGCTGGTTCCCCCTACGGCGCCACCCGCGGGAGAGGCGTCTAACGAGGCACAGCCCCAGGACCAGGCACCTGCCACGGCCGTAGAGGGAAAAGCTGATGAGGGATCGGCCGTTGAGGTGGATGCTCCGGCCACTGAGGGTGATGCCTCGTGAAGATCAAGCAGGTTCGGTCGGCGAATGGGAGCAATCCGAGCCAGAAAGCGACTTTGAAAGCGCTTGGGCTCGGTCGTATCGGGAACGCCGTGGAGCGGAAGGATTCTCCCCAGTTGCAGGGTCAGATCCGGGTCGTCTCTCATTTGGTCGAGGTGAACGATGGCTGAGAAATCACGAGCTGAGGAGATCGGGCTGCACAACCTGAAGCCGAAGCCGGGGTCGCGGCGGCCGCGCAAGCGGGTCGGGCGCGGCGAGGGCTCGGGCCTCGGGAAGACCTCGGGCCGGGGTCAGAAGGGCGCCGGGTCGAGGTCGGGCGCGAAGCGCAAGGCCGGCTACGAGGGTGGGCAGAACCCGATCCACATGCGGATGCGAAAGCTGCGCGGACCGCACAAAAAGCAGTCGATGCCGTTCGAGAGGTTCCGCACGTCGAGCCAGCCTGTCAACGTCGCCGATCTCGAGGAGCGCTTCGAGGCGGGCGCCGAGGTGACGCCCGAGACGCTCAAGGAAAAGGGCCTGGCAAAGCGCTCTGAACCGGTCAAGGTCCTCGCCCGTGGCGAGATATCGAAGAAGCTGACGGTCAGCGCGCATGCCTTCAGCGCCGCCGCCCGAGAGAAGATCGAGGCTGCGGGCGGCTCCTGCCACACTCTGGAGCCCTAGATGCTCCGGACAATCGCGAACGCCTTCGGCGCTGCCGACATCCGCAAGAAGCTGGCGTTCACCGCGGCGATGCTGCTGCTCTACCGGCTTGGCGCCTACATCCCAGCGCCGGGGATCAACAGCGAAGCGATCAAGGAACTGCAGTCGAACTTCGGCGGCAGCGGCATCCTCGGCTTCCTCAACCTCTTCTCGGGCGGCGGGCTCGAACGGCTCTCGCTGTTCGCGCTGGGGATCATGCCCTACATCACCGCCTCGATCATCCTGCAGCTGCTGACGGTGGTGATGCCGTCGCTGGAGCGGCTGCAGAAAGAAGGGGAGGTCGGGCAGCAGAAGATCACCCAGTACACGCGCTACCTGACCGTCGGCCTCGCCTTCGCCCAGTCGTTCGGCTACGTCTTCCTCTTCCGCTCCTTCGGCGCCAAGGCCGGCAACGGCGTGATCGGCAACCTCAGCGGCGGCAAGATCCTGCTGATCGTGATCTGCCTGACCGCCGGCTGCACGCTGCTGATGTGGCTGGGCGAGCTGATCACCCAGCGGGGGATCGGCAACGGCATCTCGCTGATGATCTTCGCCTCGATCGTCTCGCGCATCCCGCGCGGGATCTCGGCCTGGTGGACCAACCCCGACCAGGTCTTCGTCGTGATGATGCCGTTCATCGCGCTGGCCGTGATCGTTGCGATCGTCTTCATCCAGGAGGGACAGCGCCGCATCCCGGTCCAGTACGCGAAACGCGTCGTCGGGCGGCGGATGACCTCCGGCGGCTCCACCTACCTGCCGCTGCGGGTCAACATGGCCGGGGTGATCCCGGTCATCTTCGCCGCCTCGATCATGGCCTTCCCGCCGACGATCGGCCGCATGCTCAACACGCCGATCGCCAACAGCTTCGCGAGCTTCTTCACCCCCAATGGCTGGGCCTACGTGGTCGGCGAGGTGCTCTTCATCATCGTCTTCACCTACTTCTACACGGCGGTCACCTTCAACCCGGTCGATCAGGCGGACAACCTGAAGAAATACGGCGGCTTCATCCCCGGCGTGCGGCCGGGGCGGCCCACCGCCGAATACCTCGACCGGATCCTCTCGCGGCTGACCTTCCCGGGCGCCCTCTACCTGGGCGCGGTAGCGGCGCTGCCGACCATCCTCTTCAGCCAGACGTCGGCCAACTTCTACTTCGGCGGGACCTCCATCCTGATCGTGATCGGCGTGGCATTGGATACGGTCAAGCAGTTGGAGGCTCAGTTGATGATGAGGAACTACGAGGGGTTCTTAAAATAGGACCTACTTGAGCGCGGACGCTGCAAACCGGCGCATCTCGGCGTCCTCGGTCGGTCGGATCGGGTCACGCACAAACTAGTGCGCTCCCCTCACCTCCCTCCCTGCGTCCACCGACCTGCTTGGTTTTCGCGCCCGTTCGGTAGACGACTATTCTCTCCGGTCAGCCGCCGCCTCAGGCCAATTTCAAAATCATGTCTCAGCAGCTAAATCTCGTACTTCTAGGTCCTCCCGGCAGCGGCAAGGGCACGCAGGGGGAGCGGTTGCAGGCCGACCTGCGACTTCCCTACTACGCGACCGGGGACATTTTGCGTGCCGCGGTGCGGGAGGAAACGGATCTGGGGAAGACCGCGAAGGGGTACATGGACCGCGGCGACCTGGTGCCCGACGAGGTGATCGTCGGGGCGATCGGCGAGCGGATCGACTCCGAGGAGGCGTCCGACGGCTTCATCCTCGACGGCTTCCCGCGCACCGAGCCGCAGGCGGAGGCCCTGGGGGCGAAGCTGTCCGAGCTGGGCAGGGACCTGACCGCCGTCCTCTTGATCGACGTCAGCGACGACGAGGTGGTGCGCCGGCTGAGCGGCCGCCGTACCTGCGCCGAGAACGGTCACGTCTTCCACGTCGAGTTCAACCCCTCCGAGCGCGAGGGCGTCTGCGACGTCGACGGCAGCGAGCTGGTCGTCCGCGACGACGACAAGCCGGAGGTGATCCGCCACCGCCTCGACCAGTACCACGCGAAGACCGAGCCGCTGATCGACTTCTACGACCACCAGAGCCTGCTGCGGCGGATCGATGGCGCCGCCGCGCCGGACGAGGTCGCGGCCGAGCTGCGCCGCACCCTGGCTACGCTCAAGCTGGAAGCCGACGAGGCCATCTAGCGACCGCCGCACCTTGATCGTCCGTAAGACCCCAGAGCAGATCGACAAGATGGCGGCGTCGGGACGGATCCTGACCCGCTGCCTGCGCATGGTCGCGGCCAAGGCGCGGCCCGGCGTCACCACCGGCGAGCTCGACGAGGCCGCCGAGAAGTTCATCCGCTCGCAGGGGGCGGAGCCGGCCTTCAAGGGCTACCGCGGCTTCCCCGGCTCGATCTGCGCCTCGCCCAACTCGATGGTCGTCCACGGCATTCCCGGCCCCTACGAGCTGAAGCGCGGCGACGTCCTCTCGATCGACATCGGCGTGGTCAAGGACGGCTGGGTCGCCGACGCGGCGATGACCGTGCCGGTCGGGCCGGTCGGCCCCGACGTCCACAAGCTGCTCGACGTGACGAAGGCGGCGCTGTTCGCCGGCGTCGAGCGGATGCGGCCCGGCAACAGGCTCGGCGACGTCTCGGCGGCGATCCAGCGGACCGTCGAGATCGAGGGCCTCTCGGTCATCCGCACCCTGGTCGGCCACGGGATCGGGCGGGACATGCACGAAGACCCCCAGGTGCCCAACTACGGCGAGCCGGGTCGCGGCCCGGAGCTGGAAGAGGGAACGGTGCTGGCCATCGAGCCGATGGTCAACGCCGGCGGTCCGCTGGTGCGGATGGGCGACGACGGCTGGGCCGTCTACTCGCAGGACGGCTCGCTCGCCGCCCACTTCGAGTTCACCGTCGCGGTGACCGCCGAGGGCCCGCGCATCCTCACTCCCTGGCACGAGGACGACTGACCTCGTCTTCCGCTGTTTTTTTTCCCCGTCGTATGCGGATAAAGAACAGCGGAAGCGGGTAGGTTGGCTGTGCGGTCGGCGCCGTAACGGGAAGGAGGGCTCGTGCATCGGTTGGGCGCCGCTCTGGGGGTGTCGGCCTTGCTGCTTGTCGCAATGGCGCCGGGCGCGAACGCCGCCGTGCAGCCCTACGGGACCAACGACGCGGGCGGCTT
>DASTHF010000057.1:0-2761 GCA_035605615.1 Solirubrobacterales bacterium | reverse complement strand
AAGCTCGCTTCGGGCGGCGGCGAAGGCGGGGGCGATTCCTTCTTTGCTTCGGCGGGCGGCGCCGCTTCGCTCGCGGGCGGCGCTTCGCTCACCGGCGGCGGCGCGGCGACGGGTGCCGGTTCGCTTTTCGGTGGGGGCGCCGGAGCGCTCAGCTTGTGTTCTTCTGTGCCCGCGAGGAGGCTCCTCGCCGCCCCCAGCGGGTCGATGCCCTGCTGGGCGCAGTAGGTGGCCGCGCCGCCCCCGATCGTCACGCAGCCGGCCACCACCGCGGCGACGGTGCCCGGACGCGCCGCGGCGAGTGAGGTCGGGTCGAGCGCGCGGTAGTAGACGGAGGAGGCGTGCTGCCTGGCCTGGGCGACGGCGCCGAGGAGCTGGCGCTTGACCGCGGCGAGCTCTTCGGCTGAGCGGTGCGCGAGTCGCCCCAGGAGCCCGGGGCTCGCCGCTTCGGCGGCGGCGGGGAGCGGCGCAAGGGCGGCTGCCTTCTCGCGCCAGGCGTCCAGTTGCTCGGCAAAGAGCGAACAGCGCCGGCAGCGGTGCAGGTGAAGGCGGGCTTGGGCCGCCTCTGCTGCGGTCGCGAGCCCGTAGGCGAAGCGCAGGACGAGCGGCTCGCCGCGCTCACAGCCGCCGCCGGCCCGCTTGGCGAGCGCGCAGCGGGCTCTGTCCATGATCTCGCGCAGGTCGTACTTGACGGTGCGCTCCGGGACGCCGAGGCGGGCGGCGATCTGGGGACGCTTGAAGCCGGCGCCGTAGAGCGCTAGCACCTGGCGCTGGCGCTCGGGCAGCGAGGAGGAAACCTCCCGGACCAGGTTCGCCATCTCTGCCTCGTCCTCGTGGGCGATCAGCTCGGCCTCGGGGCCCGCCTCGCGCGCGGGAAGGAGCTGCAGCGTCGCCTCGCCCGGATCGACCGGCAGCTCGTGCAGGACGTGACGAGGGGCGTCCTTGCCGAGCAGGCGATCGGCTGTGGTGCGAAGCCAGACGAAGACCTGAGCGGGGGTCGAGATCGCCTCGGCCCGGTCGAGGAAGCGCCGGCAGGCGGTCTGCAGGGCGTCCTCGATCTGCTCGGCGCTGCGCCTGGGGTTTCCCGCCGCCAGTTGGGCGCGCAGCCGCCGCCCCCGCTCGCCGCCGAGCACCGCGGCGAAGAGCGCCTCGACGTCGCCTGCTGGGAGCTTGCCCTTGCGGGATGGGAGGTCCATCACCACTACAGAGGGATTCGGGGGGAAAGTGGACACCTCGCCCGCTCGCGCTGTGTTTCCCAATCGACGCCTCCGCTGAGGACTGGAGCCGCAGGGCTCACTCTGACTCGAAGGGGAGTCTACCCACTTTTAGGGATCTTCAAGCCGCCGGGCAAATGTCCGCTCGCGCCGACCGCGGCAGTCTCTGTCTATGTCGCTCGTGCGCTTAGGAGCACGTTCCCGGGGGCGGGATGGAGGTCGATGCTCTCGCCGCCGGTAGCGTTCCCTATGGCGCCGGTATCCGCTTTTCCCTCGCGCGGGTTCCACGCGCTCGGGGGCGATCCGGAACTCTCAGGCGACTGCGAAGATGAGGTTCGCCAGGATGTTGGTCAGGTTCGACCCTATTCCGCCCCGGCCGTGAAGCCGACCGTCCCCAAGAAGTCGCCCGCCTGGAACTCTTCTTTGCCTTCCGCGAAGGCTTCGTAGAAGGCGGCGGCGGCCTGGGCGTCGAGGGCGAGGCTCGCGCCCGTGAGGCTGATCGTGCGTTCGGCGGGGTTGCTCGAAACGCTGGCGCCGCCCATGCCGATCGCAAACAGCGTCGGGTGAGCGCGGCGGCGAGGAGGGCGAGGGACGGGCGTCTCATACCGTCCCTCCCGACCGACCGTGCGCCGCCGCAAAGATGCCGTAGGGAACGCGGGGTACCATGAAGCCATGGCAAGCAAAAAGCAGCTGCATGCCGAGATCGAGGCGCTCAGCACGAGCGAGGCCAAGGTGGCGAGAATCGTGATCGAGCGTGAGCCGGAGCCGAGCATCGCTGAGGTCCGCAAGCGCCTCGGAACTCGGGCGATGAGCCCCGAGGAGTTCGACAGACACTTCGGGCATTTGCCCAGCGACGGCGAGGGATAGGCCCTGGGCACGGCGGGGCGGCCGCGATTCGATCTTCGAGTCGAGGAGCGGTGGCTGGCAAACGACCTCGCGCATGCGAGTGCCGCCGGTCGTGCCGCGATCGAGCCGGTAGTCCGGCAACTGCGAAGCGCAGGGGTACCGGTCGGCGGACTGAAACGCTGCGAGGCGGAAGGACGGGACGGGACGCGCCTGCCGGGATGCGTGAAGCTCTACATCCCTCAGCCGGCGGGGCCGTGGGGCGCAGTGTTCAGCGGCGACGCGGAGGCCGTCGAGCCAACGCTGGTCCTGCTCGCCGTCGGGGAGCGGCATCCGAGCGCGCCGTGGCGCCCGAGCGTCTACCAGGTCGCTCACCGGCGGCTGCACAGCGGTACTTGAGGGATGAAGATGCATCGGCAGCGCTGAGCGGCGCCTCTCCCCCACCATCACCGCCCCCTCCCCCGCCTGCCGTGGCGCTTCTTGGCCCGGGGGCACTTGACCCTCAAGGCCGGTTCTGTGTCGCTCAGCTTCCCGTTCTGGGCGCTGAAGTCGGCGATCGCGTGCGTTGAGCCGGCCCAGGTTCCACGGAGACTTTTTTAGGTGGTTCCTTCTTTCATCTTTATAGGTATCCCTCGCAACCTCTGAGCAGCGTAGAGGGACTCGAACTCCGAAGGCGGGAGATCGCCCAGGGCTTCATGGAGGCGGTC
>DASTHF010000048.1:0-2281 GCA_035605615.1 Solirubrobacterales bacterium | reverse complement strand
AGCGAACGCGAGAGGAGGCCCGGTGGAGCGGAAGTGGTGGACCCTGATCGCGGTGTCGGTGGCGATCTTCATGCTGCTGCTCGACATCACCGTCGTCAACGTCGCGCTGCCCGACATCCAGCGCTCGCTCGGCGCCAGCCTCTCCAGCCTACAGTGGGTCGTCGATGCCTACTCGCTGATGCTCGCCGCCCTGCTGCTGACGGCCGGCTCGCTGGGCGATCGCCTCGGGCGGCGGCGCGTCTTCTCGATCGGCTTCGGCATCTTCACCTTCGCCTCATTTCTCTGCGGGATCGCCGGCCAGCCCACGCTGCTCAACCTGGCGCGCGGCCTGCAGGGAATCGGCGGCGCGGCGATGTTCGCGACCTCGCTGGCGCTGATCGGCCAGGAGTTCCACGGCAAGGACCGGGCGACCGCCTTCGGCGTCTGGGGGGCGACGATCGGCGGCGCGGTGGCGGTCGGCCCGCTGATCGGCGGCCTGATCACCGAGCACCTCGGCTGGGAGTGGATCTTCTTCGTCAACGTGCCGATCGGAATCGTGGCGATCGCGCTGACCGAGCTGCGGCTCGCCAACGTCGCCGCCCAGGACCCGGAGCCGATCGACCTGCCGGGCCTCGCCGCCTTCTCGCTCGGCCTCTTCCTGCTGATCTTCGGCCTGATCCGCGGCAACCCTGAAGGCTGGGGCAGTCCGACGATCGTCGCTTCGCTGGCCGGGGCGGCGGCGCTGCTCGCCGCCTTCGTCGCGATCGAGGCCCGCAGCAGCCATCCGATGCTCGACCTGAAGCTCTTCCGCAAGCCCGCCTTCAACGGCGTCTCCGCGGTCGCCTTCGGCCTCTCGTCGGGGATGTTCTCGATGTTCCTCTACCTGACGATCTTCATGCAGGGCGTCTTCGAACTCTCGCCACTGGAAACCGGCCTGCGCTTCCTGCCGCTGACCGTCCTCTCCTTCATCGCCTCGCCGATCGCCGGCGCCCTTTCGCACCGCATCCCGATCCGCGTCCTGCTCGGCGTCGGCCTGGGGTCGGTCGGCCTCGGCCTGGTCCTGATGTACGGGATCAACGCCGACTCGGCCCTCTCGTCGCTGCTGCCGGGCTTCCTCCTCGCCGGGCTGGGGGTGGGCATCGCCAACCCGGGCATCGGCCAGGCCGCGATCGCCGTCGTGCCGCCGGCGAAAGCCGGGATGGGCTCGGGGATCAACACCACCTTCCGCCAGGTCGGGATCGCGACCGGCGTCGCCGCGCTCGGCGCGATCTTCCAGGCGCGCATCGACTCCAAGGTCTCGGCCCTCCTGCCCGGCGCCCCGCGCAGCCTCTCGGAAGCGATCGCCTCGAGCGGCTCGCGTGGGGCCGCCGCGGTGGTGCCCGCGGCTCGCCGCCCCGAAGTCGTCCACGCCGCCAAGGTGGCCTTCGTAAGCGGCCTCAACGAGATCCTTTTGATCGGCGCCGTGATCTGCTTCGCCGCCTCGATCCTCGGCTTCCTCCTCGTCCGCCCCCGCGACTTCGTGCAATCGACCGAGGCCGCAGCCGAGCCCATTCCCGCCTAGCCGCCTGCTACACAGGGCGCGTGCTGCGCGAGCTCCGCATCGAGAACCTCCTGCTGATCGAGCGGGCGGAGCTGCGGCTCGGCGAGGGATTGAACGCGATCACCGGAGAGACCGGTGCCGGCAAGACCGTGCTCGCCCACTCGCTCGACCTGCTGACCGGCGGCCGGGCCCGGCCGCAGATCGTCCGCCCGGGGGCTGAGGAGGCCTGGGTCGAGGGGGTGTTCGACCTGCCGGAGGGAGTGCGGGAGGAGCCCGAGTTGGCCGAGCTCGCGGAGCGCCTCCCGGAGGGCGCCGAGGAGATCGTGCTCGGCCGGCGGGTGTCGGCGAGCGGCCGCACCAGCGCCTTCGTCGCCGGCCGCGCCGCCACCGCCGCCGACCTGAGGTTGCTGGGCGCGCATCTGCTCGCCTTCTACGGTCAGCACGAGCACCGCAAGCTGACGATCGCCTCGGCCCAGATGGAGATCCTCGACGGCTTCGCCGGAGCGAAGCACCTGGAGCTGCGGCGGCGCTACCGCGAGGCGCACCGGGATTGCCTGCGGCTGGAGGCCGAGCTGACCGAGCTGCGCGAGCGCGACGGCACCCGGGAGCGCGACCTCGACCTCTACCGCTTCGAGCTGGAGGAGATCGAGGCGGCGGCACCCGACCCGGCGGAGCTGGCCGAGCTGACGGCCGAGCGCGAGCGGCTGCGCCACGCGGAGCGGCTGCGCGAGGCGGCGATCGGCGCCCACGCCGGCGCCGCCG
>DASTHF010000004.1:0-5062 GCA_035605615.1 Solirubrobacterales bacterium | reverse complement strand
CAGCCAGGCGAGCGCGGCGGCCAGGCCGGCAAGCCCGGCCACCACCAGAACGCCTTCTCTGCCCACCTCCCCACTCCGCTGCTCCTTATCCGCGCCGTTGGCGGACGAGGAACAGCGGAGCAAACGGATCGCCGGGGAGATGCAGGCCAGCAGGGACGCCAGGGCAGCGCCGACGAGCAGGGGCCAGAGAACGGTGAGGCCGCCGTGGAGGCCCGGCAGGAACCAGCTCGACCAGACCGAGCCGTCGCTCAGGTAGGAGAGGACGGTGTGGCCTTCGCGGCCGCCGAGCGCCTGCTGCGGCGCCGGCAGCGAGATCGGGCCGAGGCGGTCGAACCAGGGCAGCGGGTTGCCGGTGTGGGCGAGATTCCGCAGGTACCAGTAGCCGCCCCCGGCGAGGGCAGCCAGGGCGGTCGCCCCGAAGGCGCGGCGGCGGCTGCCGGGCGGCGCGAGGAACGGCAGGCCGACCACGAGGACGGTGGCGGGCAGGAGGAAGTTGAGCTTGGTCCCGGCCGCCAACCCCGCGGCGAGCCCACCGACCGCCCACGGACCCGGCTCGAACGCAGCTTGCATCGCATAGCGAGAAGAAGTGCGTTCGAGCGCGGTGTTGGGAGAGGGGGAGCCCTCGCCGGCGCCGGTCTCGGGGGCGCCGGCGAGGGCCTCGAGGGCGATGGCGATGGCGGCGAGAAGGAAGAAGATGCCGACGATGTCGTTGCGGGCCTCGCCGGCCTGGTCCGCCAGAGCCGGGACGCTGAGCGCTAGCGCGCCGAGCGCCAGCGACCAGGGCGCGACTCCGAACGGCCGCCCGATGCACCAGAGCGCCAGCAGGCAGCCGGCGAACCAGCCGAGGTTGAGCAACGGCGAGAGCAGGTCGCGATGGAAGGCGAGCATCCCGACCGCGTGGAAGATTTCGGCGCTCGCCGGGTAGAACCAGGCGAGGAACTGCGGCGCGATGTAGTGCAGGCTCCAGGTGTCGCCGCTCTGGAAGAAGCCGGCCGCGAAGGGGCCGTGGTACCACGTCGAGTCGAAGCCGGTCATGCCGGTGCCCAACCTCAGTCGGGCACCGGTGGCGAAGTGGAGGAGTGCCAGGACGGCTATTGCGCACGCCGCGAGGCCCACAGCGGTTGGACGGAGGTGGAGAGGCCGGGTGGGAGCTCCACTTAACTTTTTCGGTGGAGCGTGGCCGGCTTGCCGCTGGCGAATTGCCGAAAAAGTACAAGACGTTCCGCCCCCACCCGGCCTCTCCACCGCGGGGCCTCTCCGATGGGTCGTGAGCGCTGTCCCGGCCCCCACGATCGCGACGGCGAGGAGGTAGGGCGTCGGTTGGAAGAGGCGGAAGCTTCCTAGGGCCTCGGCCACCCAGATGAGGAGGGCGAGGGCGAGAACCGTGGTCGCGAGCTGGGCCGGGGCGCCGGAGAAGCTCGGCAGCAGGCGCGAGCGGAGCTTGGAGGCGCCGAGCCAGGCGAAGGCGGCGAGGGCGAGGAGGTCGGCGACGCCCAGCAGATAGGACCAGACGCCCAGCGTCATCTCCGGTGGAGTGTCGGAGGAGCGGACACCGGCTAGCGGCGACCGGGCAGCAGCCGCATGATCTGCTCGAGCTCGGCGATCCTCATCAGCTTCGCGGCGCCGAAATAGACGAGGCCGCCCGCGGCGAGGGCCGTGCCGAGCGAGACGATCTGGCCACCCAGGCCACGCCCGAGGGCGCTGTCGAGTGCGTGCCAGACGCCGAAGCTGACCGCCGCCAGCGCCGCCGAGGCGAGGGTTATGCGGAGGCCGGTGTCGAGCAGGCGACGCAGCTCGAGGCCGCCGAACTGGCGGCGCAGGATGACCGCCTGGGCGACCACCGCGGCGGTCGTGCCGATGCCCGTCCCGGCGACGATGCCCCCCGTGCCGAACGGCTTGTAGAGGAGGAGGGCGCCGAGGGCGGACACGACCAGGTCCACCACGGCCAGGCCGGTCGCCACCCAGGGCCGCTGGAGGCTGAAGAAGGTGCGGGTCTGGAGCAGGTAGACGCCGTTGGTCGGCAGCGAGAAGGCAAACCAGAAGAGGGCGGTCGCGACCAGGGTCGTCTGCCCGGCGGTGAATTCGCCGCGCTGGTAGATGAGGCGGATCATCGGCTCCGACAGCACCAGGACCGCGGCGGCGGCGGGCACGAGGACGAAGAGGATCTGGCGCATCCCGTTGGCCATCGTCGCCCGCAGGTTCTCGTGTTCGCCGCGCGCCGCGAAGCGGGCCAGGGTCGGGAAAAGGACGGTCGCGATCGCCACCGAGAAGATGCCCTGCGGCAGCTGGTAGATCCGGAACGCCTTGTCGATTGCCGCCGGCGACTGATCGCTGACTAGGCTGCCGAAGAGGCTGTTGATCAGCATGTTGAAGTTGATCAGGCCGAGGCTGATCGTCACCGGCAGCATCAGCAGCAGCACCCGGCGCACGTCGGGGTTGCGCCAGTCGAAGCTCCAGTTGAAGCGGAAGGGCGTGTTGCGCAGGTCGAGGGCGGGGATCGAGAGCTGCACGACGGTGCCGGCGAGGATGCCGATCGCGTAGGCGTAGATGCGGTCCTGGCCGTGGAAGGCGGGCGCGAGGAGGACGACGACCGCGATGATCGTCAGGTTCCAGAAGAGCGGCGAGATCGCGAAGGCGCCGAAGCGGTCGTAGCTGTTGAGGATGCCGACCACGATGCCGCTCACCCCAAGCAGGATCAGGATCGGGAAGAGGACCTGGGAGAGGGTGATGGTGAGGTCGAGGATCGGGCCTTCGAAGCCGGGGGCGAAGAGCGGCATCACGACCGGGGCGGCGAGGACGAAGAGCGCCGTGAGCGCGCCAAGCACGAGGGTGACGAGCAGCAGCAGCGTCGAGGCGAGGCGGAACGCCTCGCGATAGTTCTCGCGCTCCAGCTGCTCGGTGAAGACCGGCACGAAGGCGGGCTGCAGCGCCGCGTCGGCGAAGAGGCTGCGGACCAGATTGGGGACCTGGAAGGCGATCGTGAAGGCCGACATCGGGCCGTAGACGCCGTAATAGGAGGCGGCGACCATCTCGCGCACGAGGCCGGCGATGCGCGAGCCCGCGGTCGCGATCGAGAAAAAGGCCGTGGAACGGGCGATCCGACCGGGTCGGCGCCCAGCCTCGGTATAGTCCGGCGCCGCGCTCATGGCCAACATCGCCTCACAGAAGAAGCGGATCCTACGCAGCGAGCGGGAGCGAACCGAGAACCGGCTGCTGACCAGCACCGTGAAGACCTACTTCCGCCGCCTCCAGGCCGCCGTCGAGTCCGGCGACGCCGACGCGATCGCGTCCGAGCACCGCACGCTCGTCTCGCGGATCGACAAGGCGGTGCAGAAAGGCGCGCTTCACAAGAACACCGGCGCGCGCAAGAAGTCCCGCGCCGCCCGCCTCGCCGCCGGTACCGGCGAGTAGTTACGCCGGAACGCCCGCTGCTTTGCGCAGCGCGAGCGTCAAGGCCAGCTCGTCGCCGTAGTCGGCGCCGCCGCGGCACCAAACCTCGAGGTCGGCGAGGGCGATCGTCGCCTCCCGCAGGTCGTCGAGGCTCGCATGGCGCAGGCGGCCGACCAGCTGCTTGGCGGCGTAGGGATGCATGCCGAGCGAGGACTCGACCTGCTTGGGCGGCACGCCCTCCTCGAGCTGCGCCGCCGCTGCGCAGGCTTTGCGCAGCCGCGAGGCCAGCCCGTAGACGAGGCCGGTGACGTTCTCGCCCTGGGCGATCAGCCGCTCGGCGATCGAGAGGGCGCCCGCCGCGTCGCGCTCCAAGAGGGCGTCGGAGAGCGACCAGACCGCCGCCTCCGAGGTGTCGGCGACCATCTCCTCAAGGTCGGCGACGCCCACCTCTCCCCCAGGTCCCGCCCAGAGGGCGAGGCGTTGCAGCTCCTGCTCGAGGCGGACCGGATTGGCCCCCATCCGCTCGACCAGGAGGCGGGCTGCCGCCGGCTCCAGCCGGAAGCCGAGGCGCTTGGCGCCGGCGACCAGGATGCGCGGCGCCTCGGCGGCCCGCGGCGCCTCGAACTCATGGACCTCGCCCCCCGCGGCCCTGACGGCGCCGAGCAGCTTGGCGGGCGCCTTGGCGCGGGCGATCAGGACGACGGTCAGGTCGGGTGGCAGCTCGGCGAGCGCCGCCGCCACCGCCTCCTGCTGGCGGTCGCGCCAGCGCTCCACCCCGTCGGCGAGCAGGTAACGGCGCGACTCGGTCAGCGACATCGCCGGGATCGCCGCGAGCAGCTCTTCGTGGTCCGGCGCGCCGCGCCCCTCGCCCGGCTCGAAGACGCGCAACGAGACGGCGCCCCCCTCGCGCTCGGCACGGGCGCGCAGGCGGGCGCGCGTCGCGTCGATCTTGGCGCCGTCGGTGCCGGCGATCAGGTAGAGCGAGCGCATCTCCTCGGCCACGGGCCGAGTCTAGATGCCCCGACGGGCAGCGCCCGGCGCGCTACTTGCCGGCGTGGCCGCGGCCGTGGCCCTGGCCGCCTGCGTTGCCGTTGCCTTGGCTGTCCGCCGGATTAGGTGAGCTTGGAGCGGCGACGCTTGCGGCTGAGCTGGAGCTCGAAGACGGAGTCGCTGCCTCCTCCCCCCTCCCCCTGCCGTTGCCGTTGCCGCCACCGTTCCCGTTGCCTTTGCCTTTGCCTTTGCCAGGGTGCGAGAGCGGCTGCGACGCCGGCTGCGACACAGGTTTCTGTGCAGGTGGCTGCGAAGGCGGCGTGGTCGCCGGCGGCGGGCTCAGCACCGGCTTTGGAGCGGCGACCGGCGGCTGGGCGAGCGGCGCGGAGTGCTCGGCGGCGTGACCGTGGCCGGCCGGCTTCGGAGCTTGGGCGACCTCGCTCGCGCCGCCGAGCCGCGAGCCGTGCGAGCCGCCGCCAGCGGCGCCTCCCGGGTTGGATGCCCGAATCGAGCGATGGATGGGTTTGGTTGCGGTCAGGCCCCCGATCCGAGCCGGTGCCGCAGCGGCAACCGCGGGCTTGGCAGTCGCGGCTCCCTTGGTCGGCGCCGGTTGCGGCTGCGCCGCGACCACCGCTTCGTGGAGCGCGCTTTCGACCGCGGCGCCGGGAATCGGGCCGCCCGG
>DASTHF010000251.1:0-5019 GCA_035605615.1 Solirubrobacterales bacterium | reverse complement strand
GACGAGCATCGGCCCGAAGAACCAGAAGGCGCCGAGCCCGGTGAGCTTGACGTCGAGCCAGGCCAGGAACGGCGAGGCCGGCACGATCAGGCCGAGCAGCCAGGCATAGCGCTTCGGGTCGCGCCAGGTGGCGTCCTCCAGGGCGGAGTCGATGGGGTGAGTCGCTGCCTCCATAGAAATTCTCCCCTTGTCAAACGTCGCGGTTGGCGTTCGTACGCTTGACAAGGTAGCGGATCGTGTCAACGGGCTTTTCAGGCGATGGGCGGCGGCGGCTCCCCCTGGCTAGACTGGCGCCATGTACACGATCCTCGCGATCCTGCAGGCGATCATCGCCTTCGTCGTGATCTTCCTGGTGCTCCTGCACTCGGGCAAAGACGCCGGGCTCTCCGGCGCCTTCGGGATCGGGGGCGGCGGCAGCTCAATCGGCGGGGGATCGATGGTCGAGCGCAACCTCGACCGCGCCACCGTCTTCTTCGCGGTCCTCTTCGTCCTCAACACGATCCTGCTGCTGAAGGTCTGAGCCGGCCGCGCTCGGGCGATGCCCGTTGCCGTCGGCGCGGTCGAGGATCACCACCGCCTCGCTGCGCAGCTCGGCGTCGAGCAGCGCGAAGTCCTCGTCGGAGAGCTTGCCGGCCGCGTGATCCAGTTCGGCGTCGCGGATCTCCCGGTACTTCGCCTCCTTGAGCGCCTCCAGCTCGCCGTCGGCCGCCGGCCGGCGGCGGCGCGCCGGCCAGAGGGCGATCAGCGCCCCGACCAGCGCGATCAGGCCACCGATCCAGATCCAGCCGACGAGCGGGTCGACGATGACACGGAAGGTCGCCGGCGTGCCTTCGGCCACGTAGCCGGCGGCGATCCGCTTCGCAGTGGCCAGCTGCAGCGCTTCGATTTTCGTCAACGCGGTAGCGAGCAGGGTGGGGCTGGCCTGCGCGGCGCGCATCAGCATCCCGACCGCTTTGCACTGCGGCGGCGTGCCTGGGCCGCCTTCGACGCAGGCGCGGAAGCCAGCGTCCGCGGCGCGGGCATGGCGCTGCACGCCGGATATGCCCGGCTGCTCCGCGGTCCAGAAGTCTTCGGCGGCGCCGGCACGGAGGCCGATTTCGCTGTCCGATTCGCCGCCGAAGTAACCGGCGATCCCCGCCGCCGGCGCCCCGGTCGGGCGGTAGAAGCGCCTGGTCGGGTGCAGGGTGAACGCTTCCCCTCCCTTTGTAACGCGCAGCACGGCGCCCGCCGTGAAGGCGAGCCGGTCGACCCTCGCGGTCGGCCGCACGTAGGTGACCCGGCGGCCGTCGACGACGGCGCTCCGGCCGGGCCGCAGCGTCACGTCGCGTTTGGTCTGGAAGCTGGAGGAGGCGGCGATCCCGATCAGCAGCACCGCGATGCCGGCGTGGACGACGTAGCCGCCGTAGCGGCGCCGGTTGCGCGAGACGACGGCGAGCAGCGCCGCCGGCATCGAGCCTCCCGCGAGGCGGCGGCGCGCCGCCGCCCCCTGCCAGAACTCCTGCGCCAGGCCGGACAGCGCGAAGGCGGCGAAGACGAAGAGGGCGAAGGCCCACGGCTTGCGCCCGGCGTCGGTCGCGAGGAGGAGGATGGCGGCGACCGCGGCGGCGAAGATCGCCGGCCGCACGAAGACGCGCTTCGCCGACGCCCAGCTGACCCGCCGCCAGGCGAGCAGCGGCCCGATCCCCGTGAAGAGCACGAGCAAGATCGCCAGCGGGGTCGTGTAGCGGTCGAACCAGGGCGCCGCCAGCGAGGCCTTGTTGCCGGTGAAGAGCTCGGCGATCAGCGGGAAGAGCGTGCCCCAGAGGATCGTCGCGCAGAGCGCCACCAGCAGCAGGTTGTTGACGAGGAAGACCGCCTCGCGCGAGATGAGCGAGTCGATCCGCTTCTCGGAGCGCAGGTCATCGAGCCGCGAGACGATCAGCGCCGCGGAGCCGACCGCGACCACCGCGATCAGGACGAGGATGTAGGGGCCGACCGTGCTGTTGCCGAAGGCGTGGATCGACTGCAGGACGCCGGAGCGGACGAGGAAGGTGCCGAGCAGCGCCAACGAGAAGGTGGCGACGATCAGGAAGGCGTTCCAGACCTTCAGCATGCCGCGCTTCTCCTGAACCATGATCGAGTGCAGGAAGGCAGTGCCCATCAGCCACGGCATCAGGGCGGCGTTCTCGACCGGGTCCCAGGCCCAGTAGCCGCCCCAGCCGAGCTCGCTGTAGGACCAGCGGGCGCCGAGCAGCAGGCCGCAGCCGAGCAGTGCCCAGGCAATCAGCGCGAAGCGGCGCGTGGCGCGGATCCAGGCGGCGTCGAGGCGGCGGGTGACGAGGGCGCCGATCGCGAAGGCGAAGGGGATCGTGAAGGCGACGTACCCCGAGTAGAGCATCGGCGGGTGGACCATCATGCTCGGGTGCTGGAGCAGCGGGTTGAGGCCGATCCCGTCAGCGGGCGGGTTGCTCAGGGTGGAAAACGGGTTGACGCCGCCCGCGAAGAGCATCAGGCCGGTGAAGAAGGCGGCGATGCCGGCCATCACCGCGGTCGCGTAGGGGACCAGATCGCGCAGACTTTTCCGCGTCGCGTAGAGCGCCGCCGAGGAGGCGATCGAGAGCACCCAGGCCCAGAGCAGCAGCGAGCCTTCCTGGCTCGACCACATCGCCGCCAGCTTGTAGAAGGCGGGCGTCTCGATCGAGGAGTGCTGCTGGACGATCTTCAGCGAGAAGTCGTTGCGGGCAAAGGCCGTCTCGATCAGGACCACGCAGAGGGTGAGCAGGGCGAAGAGCGCGTAGACGGCGCGGCGCGAGATCGTCAGCCAGCGCTCGTCCCCGCGGCGGCCGAGCAGGGCGGCGACCGCGGCGAAGACCGCGGTCAGGAAGGCCAGCGCCAGGGCGGCGCCGCCGACGCTAGCCATTCGAGGCCGAGTACTTGGAGGGGCACTTGGTGACGAGGGTGTCGCGTTCGCCGACGAAGACGCCGTGCTCCATCCTGCCGTCGAGGACGATCTCGCGGCCGCCCCGGAAGGGGTCGGGAATCGTGCCGCTGTAGGAGACGGGGAGGCTGACGTGCCCGTGTTCGCGGTCGGCGACGAGGAAGCGGAGGCTGTCCCCGTTGCGGTGGACCGACTTGAGCACGACCCTGCCGGTCAGCTCGTAGCCGACGCCGGGGGCGGCGCCGATCAGTTCGGAGGGCTGCTTGGCTTCGGTCGCGGCGCTGAACGAGGTGTAGACGAGCGCCCCCGAGAGCAGGACGGCAGCGCTCAGCGCGGCCGCGAGCCGGATCTTTCGCTTGCGGCTGGGGTCCACGAGCCCGCGAGTATCGCAAGCTCCTCTCGCCGCCCAGCAGGAACCGTACGGCGCGCCAGTAGACGCGGAGGGCGAGGCGGACGGGGGCCGAGCGGGCGACGGCGGGGATGAATGGCGAGTCGAGGTCGGGGGTCAGCCAGACGGCGAACTCGGCGGCACTGACGGCGCGGGTTGCCTGCACCTGCCGCCGCTCGCGCAGCAGGCGAGGCAGCCAGCGGACCAGCTCCGCGATCGAGGCCAGCTTCTGCCGTCCCCAGCCGCCGGCGATCGAGGCGGGGAGCAGGGCCAGCTCGGTGGCGATCATGGCGGGCGCGAGGAGGGCGAGCAAGGGACCCGGGTAGACGCGGATCAGAAAGGCCCAGCGGTTGCGCTCCAACCAGCGCCACTTGTGCGCGCGGGCTCCGAACTCGTAGTCGTGGTCGACGACCGCGGCCGGCTCGATCCCCAGCGCGCCGCCGGCGAGGCGGAGGCGCAGCGAGAGGTCGACGTCCTCGTGGTAGAGGAAGAAGTCCTCCGGGAAGCCGCCGACCTCCTCCCAGCGGCGCCTCGGGATCGCCAGGCAGGCGCCGGAGAGCGCCGGCACCTCGGCGGGGCTTTGCGGCGCGGCGGCGATCGGCCGGCCGTGGCCGCCCGCCCAGACGATGCCCGTGAAGTGGACCGGGTTGCCGGCGGAGTTGACCTTCGTCCCGTCGCCGTCGGCGACCAGCGCCTGCCAGGCGGCCCAGCCGCGTCCCTCGACCCAGGGTCGGCGGATCGCCTCACCGAAGCCCGGCCGCGGCGCCGCGTCGGGGTTGAGGATGACGAGCAGGTCGCCCCTCGCCTGCGCGGCGCCCGCGTTGCAGGCGGCGGCGAAGCCGGCGTTGCGCCCCATCGGCAGCAGGCGCGCCGCGGGGGCGAGCGAGGCGACCGCCTCAGGCGTGCCGTCGCCGGAGTCGTTGTCGACGACGATCGTCTCGTCCCCCGCCCCCAGCTCCGGCAGCAGCGCCGGCAGCGTCCGCGCCAGCTCCTCGCGGCTGTTCCAGGAGACGATCAGGACGGAGAGCGTCGGGCGCACCGACGCGGCAGGTTATTGACGCGCGCGGCAGGGGACGCGCAGCTTCGGGCTCTGGTTGGCCGTCTTGCCGTTCTGGGCGACGATTTCGGCTGCCGCGCGCAGCGGCGGCGCCTTGCGGTGACGGCGGCGATGATGACGAGGGCGACGCGGGCAGAGGCTGTGCGAGTTGATCAGCAGCCCCGACCTGCCGCCCCGCAGCGTCAGCACGAACGCCGAGACCGGCACGTCCGGGATCGCTTCGAAGGTGTTGCGGATGCGGCCGCCGACGGTGTCGGTGCGGCCGTCGAGTTCGATGTCGACCTGTCCGTGCAGCGCCGCCACGAGGTCGGGCAGTGGGTTGTCGGAGGAGCGCAGATAGACGGGGCCTTCGAGCGGCCGATCGAGCAGCGGCGTGTAGGCGCGCGCGTAGCCGTAGATCGAGCCGGGCGGGCATTCGTGCGCGGCGAACTGGACCCGGGTGCAGACCCTGGAGATGCTGGCCTGGTCGAGGAAGATGTCGCGCGGCAGCGTCACCGCGACGCGGGCCGGGTTGGCGTCGCCTTCGCGGGCGACGAAAACGGCGCGAAGCTTCGGGTGCTTGGTGCGCCGGGTGCCGCTGAGGACGCGCAGGAAGAGCTTCGGTTCGAAGCCGAGCTTTTCGCAGTCGCTCGCCTGGAACGGCGCCGAGACGGGGAC
>DASTHF010000249.1:0-7321 GCA_035605615.1 Solirubrobacterales bacterium | reverse complement strand
CTCGAATCGGGGTGGCGAAAGCCGTTCCCGCGGCGCACTTCCGTTTCTTCTCACGATCGAGCTTCTGGAACACCCCTCTGCCCGCCGACGCGGAGCTCGACCCCGCGTCGTCGCAGCTCGCCGGCGCCTTCGCAGCCGAAGTCGAACGCGAAGCCCGGGCCGGCTCTCCGCCCTGGATCAACACGACCGACTACAGCGTCCCGATCTACAGGGTTCCGCTCCGCCAGCCGGTGGTCCGCGTCGAGCTGTCCAGCCGGTATCGGGCTCCCGCCCTGCAGGCCGCTTGGAGACGGGTTCCGCTGCCGGCCGACGCTCAACCGGCCGCGGGGACCGACCACAGCCTCGTCGTATGGCAGCCAAGCCGAGACCGCCTTTGGGAGTTCTGGAGGCTCGAGCGCTCGGCCGGGGGTTGGCGCGCCTCATGGGGAGGGACGATGCGCAACGTGTCCTCGAACCCCGGCGTCTATGGACCGAGGGCATGGCCCGGCGCCAAGCCCTGGTGGGGATCCTCTGCCTCCTCGCTCTCGATCGCCGGCGGCCTGATCACGTTTCCGGACCTGCGCGCCGGATACATCGATCATGCGCTGGCGATGGCGGTGCCCAAGGTTCGGACCGGTGTGTTCGCCTCCCCGGCGCGCCGCACCGACGGCACGGCCACCGGCCCATCTGCGCTCCCCGAGGGAGCCCACCTCCGCCTCGATCCGAACCTCGACCTGGCCTCCCTCCACCTCCCGCGGCTCACCTGGATGATTGCCAGCGCGGCTCAGCGTTACGGGATCTTCGTCCGCGACCGGGCGCGCGTCGCTCACTTCTTCGCCCAGGACCCGACCCCATTGCGAGGCGATCCGTATTCGGGGCCGAACGGCTACTTCGAAGGGAGATCTCCGGGGGAACTGCTCGCGTCGTTTCCCTGGAGTCACCTCCAGGTGCTGCCCATGAAGCTGCACCGGTTCGTGCCCCAGCCCGCGGAAGGACCGCCGTGATCCGAAAGGGGATCGAACTCGGCCCCGAGCAGGAAATGGCTCTGCTCGCCGCCGGAACGGAGACAAGGCGACACGCCAACGGCGCCCGGCTCGAATCGCTCGCCGACCAGGTCGACTGGTCGCTGCTGGCAAACCTGCTCGCGCGCGCGCGCCTGCTGCCGACGCTTGGGCCCCGCATCCTCGAGATCGCCGGCGAGAAGGCGAGCGCCGGCTTCGAGCAGGACGTCGCCGCCTCCGTGGAAGCGGTCAGCCGCCAGGACGCGCTGTTCATGCTGATCTGCGGGCGACTGATGGAGACGCTCGGCGCCGCCGGGATCCGCGCCGCCCTTCTGAAGGGACCGGCGTTGGGCGAGGAGCTCTACGGAGAGCCCGGACGGCGGACCTCGAGCGACATCGACCTGCTCGTTCCCGTCGAGCGGCTGGAGGAGGCGGTGAGGCTGGTCGGCGACCTCGGCTACGCGGCGCCCACCGATCCGCTGGAGCTGAACGGCCGGCCGCTCCTGCATTTCGCGATGCTCCACGAGCACGGCGAGATGCCCGCCGTGGAGCTGCACTGGCGCATCCACTGGTACGAGGACAGCTTCGCCCGCGAGCGACTACTGCCGCCCACGCCCCAGGGCCTCGACTGGCGACCGCAGCCGGTGGACCAGCTGGCGTCGCTGCTCCTCTACTACGCCCGCGATGGCCTCGGCAGCCTCCGTCAGGCAACCGACTTGGGTGCTTGGTGGGATCGCTTCGGCGACGACCTCCCCCCCGGTGGCCTCGAAACATTGGTCGAGACCTATCCGGAACTGGGACCGGCCGTCGCTGCGGCGGCAAGGGTCGCCGAGAGGACGATCGGCCTCCCCGCGGAGCGGGTGCTGCGTCGCAACGGGAGGCTCGGCCCGCGCGGCCGTCTCGCGGTGCGGCTCGCCGATCCGCGGCCCTACGTCACCCCGCAGCAGTTCTATGCCGAGATCGGGCTGATCGACGGCCTGCTGACGCCCCGTCGAGGACTGCGAGCCTTCGTGAGGCGTCAGGTCGCGCCCTCCCACGAGGTCATACGCGAGCACGTCGAGAGAGCGCAGGGCGCTCATGTCACCACGAGGGCCGGCTACGCGGCACGGGTGCTGGGGCGCTACGCGATCGCGTTCGGGCGATTGCTGCGCGTGCCGGGCGCGAGCCGGCTTCGCTTCGGCCCCTCTCCGGCTTCCTGAGGCGCATTTCTTGCCCCCTCCTCGTTCGTTGATTCCCTGGCTGATGCCTTCCCGCTCGACACGGATAGCCCCCGGCTCGACCAATCGGCGCTCCGGACCGGCTGCGCTCGTCCACGCGATGCTGCTCGCCCTGGAGGGAGCGTTCGCGCTCGCCACCGGCTACCTGCTCGGGCTGCTCGTGGCCGCCCGCGGCGCCGTCGACGGCCCTTCCGCCGCCGCCGTCGCCGGCGACCGTCGCCCCCTGCGGCTGGTCGTCCTGATTCCGGCTCACGACGAGGAGGCCGGGATCGCGGCGACGCTTGCGTCCGTTTCGGCTTGCGAGTACCCCGCTCAAGCGCACCGCGTCGTCGTGATCGCCGACAACTGCAACGACGCGACCGCGGCGATAGCCCGCGAAAGTGGCGTCGAGGTGTGGGAGCGATCCGATCCCGTCGACAGGGGCAAGGGCTTTGCCCTCGCCTGGGCGTTGGACCGCCTCCTCGCCGAAGACGACTGCTTCGACGCCGTGGTGATGGTCGACGCCGACTGCCTCGTCTCTTCCAACCTCCTCGAGGCGGTCGCAAACCGAATCGCCGCCGGCGCCGAGGCAATCCAGGTCGACTACGTCGCCGGCAACCCGGAGGACTCGCACACTTCCGCCCTGCGCTTTGCCGGCTTCATGCTCGCCGACACGGTGCGCTTTCGAGGCAAGGAGCGGCTCGGGCTGTCCTGCGGCCTGGTCGGCACGGGGATGGGGTTCAAGCGCGAGCTACTCGGGCAAACGCCATGGACGGTCACCGGGCTGGTCGAGGACGGCGAATACCACATGCGGTTGGTGCTGGCGGGCAAGCGGGCGCAGTTCGTTCCCGAGGCGTGGGTCAGCCAGGCGGTTCCGACGTCGATGCGGACCAGCACCGAGCAGCAGGCCCGCTGGGAAAAGGGTCGCTGGGAGCTGGCGAAGCGCTGGAGCCCGCGCCTGATCTTCGCCGGACTGGCGCGGCGGGACGTCGTCCGCCTCCACGCCGGGCTGGAGTGCCTGGTGCCTCCGCAGTCGATGATCGCGATGGGCAGCGCCGGCTCGGCGGTCGGGGCGCTGCTGCTGCGCTCCCGCCGGCTGCTCGCGCTCTCGGCGTTCACCATGGCCGCGCAGCTCGCCTTCGTGTTGGGCGGCCTGCGGCTCGTGCGTGCGCCGACCAGCGTCTACCGGGCGCTGTTGACGGCTCCGGCGCTGATCGCGGCGAAGCTGGTGCTGTACGGCCGCCTGCTGATGGGAAGGGGACCCACGTCCTGGGTCCGGACCGAGCGCGAGACACCGGCGCCATGAAGGTTGCCTATCTCTGTTCGGAGTACCCGGCGATCTCGCACACCTTCGTCCTCAGGGAGGTCGAAGCGCTGCGCCGCCTCGGCGCCTCTATCGCCACCTTCTCGATCCGGCGGACGCCGTCCAAGCGGCTCCTCTCCAGGGCGGATCGCGAGGCCGACGAGAGCACGATCGCCATCCTCCCTCCCCGCTGGGGGCGGCTCCTCGCCGCCCACGCCCGGCTGTTATCTCGCGCACCGCTCGCCTACCTGTCGGCGCTCCGCTTCGCGCTCGGCCTGGCTGGGCCCGGTCTACGCGGCCGCATCTGGCAGGTCTTCTACTTCGCCGAGGCGGTCTTCCTCTGGAACGAGTGCCGCGTCCGCGAGATCGAGCACGTCCACGCCCACCTGGCCAACGCGGCGGCCGATGTGGCGATGGTCGCCGCCCGGATCGGCTCGGCCGCCGAACCCGGGCGCGCCTGGTCCTGGAGCTTCACGATGCACGGGCCGACCGAGCTCTTCGACCTGCGCCACTACCGCCTCGCGGAGAAGACACGGAGCGCCCGCTTCGTCGTCTGCATCAGCGATTTCGCGCGCAGCCAGCTGATGGCGATCAGCGAGCCGGAGACGTGGGAGCGGCTCCACGTCGTCCACATGGGAATCCCGGTCGATGACTTCAGCTCTCGGGCGCCGGCCCTCCCGACCGGCCCACCCCGTCTCCTCTACATCGGTCGACTCGTTCCCGAGAAGGGCCAGGCGGTTCTGCTCGAGGCGATCGCCCTCTTGACGGAGCGGGGCTACCCGGTCGAGGCGACCCTGGTCGGCGAAGGCCCCATGCGCCCCGAGCTGGAACGGCTCTCCATGCAGCTGGGCATCGCTTCTCAGGTCGACTTCCCGGGGGCCATAGGACAGGACGACCTGCGCGAGCTGTACGAGGGCGCGACCGTCTTCTGCCTGCCGAGCTTCGCCGAGGGGGTGCCGGTGGTGCTGATGGAGGCGATGGCGATGGAGGTGCCGGCGATCAGCACGAGGATCGCCGGCATCCCCGAGCTGATCGAAGACGGGCACAGCGGCTTCCTCATCTCCCCCGGCCGTCCGGAGGAGCTCGCCGATCGCATCGCGATGCTGCTCGACGATCCGCATCTCCGGCGCAAGCTCGGCGCCAACGGCAGGGAGAAGGTGCTGCGCGAGTTCAACGCCGAAAAGTCGGCGGCGCAGCTCTACGAGCTATTCGCGAAGGAGCTCGCCGGCTCGCCGTCCACCGCAGAGCCGGCGGTGGACGGCGAGCCGGCGGTCCTGAAGATCGGCGCCTGAGCCGGTCTCCCGATCCGCCTGCCGGCGGCCTCGAGCAGGTGGTCGTGGCTCAGCTCGTCGGCGTCGACCGTGATGGAGAGGCCGCGGTTGGCGAGTTCCTCGGCGATCTGGATCTGATGGTCGTCGACGTGCTCGCCGAGCGAGAAGCGGCGCGGCACCAGAACCGGGCACTTGCCGACCTCGAAGGCGGCGAGGGCCGTGCCGACGCCAGCGTGCGCCACGACGACGTCGGCCTCGCGCATCGCCTCGGTCAGATCCCGTTCGGGGATCGCGCAGTGGCCGTGGATGCCGAGCTCGCTCACGTCGGTGTCCCCCGTCTGCCAGAGAACCTCCGCTTCCTTCGGGAGGACGTCGAGCAGGCGCCGCACCAGCCGGGTGAACGGGTAGCCGCGGTAGGTGCCGAGCGAGACGACGACCCTGCCGATCCGGGCCGGGGAGGCGCCGTCGGCGGCCCTGCATTCGAACGAGTCGAACACCGAGCCTCGGAAGCCCCATCGCCCGCCCGCCCAGGCGGCGTACTGAGCGTAGAGGTGCACCCCGGGAACGCGGCTCATCAGGCGCCCGGTCAGGGATGGGCCGTCGATCCGCGCCGCGCTCTCTATGAAGTGACAGGGAAGCAGCCGCGTGCGGGCAAGCGCGAAGTAGGGAAGCGCGACCGACGAGCCGGTGCTGACCACGACCTCGATCTCTCGCTCGCGGAATATCCGCCGCGCCTCGCCCAGGTTGCGAGCGACGTTGAGCGGATCGCGACCGCCGACGAACGGGACGAAGTCCACCGCCTCCCCATCCAGCAGGGACCGGCTCTGCGGCGTGTCGAAGGTGACCCAGCGAAACGGCCCGTCGACGCCGTCGAGCCGCTTGTGGAGATGGTGCAGCTCCTTGAGGTGTCCACCGGTGGATGCGACCAGCAGGGCGGTCACGCCGGCCAGTGCTCTTCGACCAGCTCCCTCGTGTTGCGGATGTTGGCCCGGCTCGAAGCGCCGAAGACGATCGACCGCACGTTGGGCTGCGCGCAGACCCACTCGATCGCCTCGCCGGCCGGGATCGCCCCGGAGGCGAAGACCGACATCGCCACGGCGCGGAACTCGCGCTCCCTCAGGGCGGCCTCGTAAGCCTCGATCCCCCCGCACATCCGGAAGCCGATCTTGTTGATGTTCGAGCAGACGATCGGGTTCTCGATCCCCGCCTCGTCGAGGGCGTCGAGGGCAGCCGGCAGGTTCATCGTGATGAAGCCCGGCTCGGCGCCGTAGCGCTCCCCCACGTGGTCGGCGAAGACCCGCAGCGCCTCCCTGAAGCCGATCCCGACGAGCAGATCGACGACGAGGTTCTGGAGGAAGATCACCGGGGTCCGCAGTCCCTGGAACATCTTCATCTCGGCGTCGATCAGCAGGGTCGTCATGCCCTCGATGTCCTTCCTGGCAAGCGAACGCCCGCCCCGCAGGGCGGCATCCATCAGACCCTCGTCGGGAAGGAACCGTTTAACCGCGCCCAGCATGCCGTTCTCCGTGACCGCGTTCGCGTACTTGTGCGCATAGGGCATGCAGGGGTAGAAGGCGAAATCGCTGTAGCGCGCTGGATTCGCCCGCATGTGGTCGCAGACCAGCGCGATGCGGTCGTGGGTCGTGCACATGAACGTGCGCACGCCCTCTTCGTAGGCCGCGTCCAGCACGTCGATCACGGCGCCGATATCGCGGAAGCGCATCGCCTGCGCACGCGCCCTCTCCTCCGACATGTGGTTGATGCCGAAGAACTGGTTGTCGCCGAACAGCAGACGGTCCATCGGCGGGCCGGCGTCGACGGCGCTCGCCTGCAGCAGCTCCGGTGTGACGCTCATGCCACCGCCCTCCTCCACAGCCGCCACCGCGGACGAGCCGCCATCGCAGGCACGACGGCAAGCCCGTTGCCGGGGGTCACCGGGCCGGCCGCGGCGTCGGCGGCCATCATCGCGATCGAGCGATCGGTGGCCGCAGAGCTGGCGAAATCGTTGATCCCGTCGGGGACGCCGGACTTCACCTGCCGCACGAACGCATCGACCTGCGCGCTGTACTCCTCTCCGCGCAGGTAGAACCAGACCGGCTCCGTCAGCTCGGTCGTGAAGCGGACGTTCCAGCCGTGGTCGTAGCCGTCGGGAACCGACGCCCCGTCGCGCAGGTACGTCTGGCATTCCTGACGGTCGGCGAAGATGCGACCGGCCGTGCCCCAGATGTTGATCCGCGTCGTCATCTTGCGGTAGGACTCGTCGGACCAGTTGACCGATACCTGGCCGATCCTCCCCTCGGGGAAGTAGAGGGTGCTGACCGTCCCGTCGTCGGTCTCCTGCGAGAAGACGCGGGGCAGCACCGTTCCGCCGACCGCGACCGGCTCTCCCACGTACCAGTTGATGAGGTTGATGACATGGGCGGCGTAGTCGTAGAGGCAGCCGCCGCCCTCGCTGCGCTGGCTGCGCCATGTCCTCCCCTTGGGCTTCAGCACCACCGGCCCGTACGCCTCGCCGAAGACGTGGGTCACCCTCCCGATCGCTTCCGCGTCGAGCAGCCTCTTCACCTCGCG
>DASTHF010000247.1:0-7158 GCA_035605615.1 Solirubrobacterales bacterium | reverse complement strand
GGCACCCCCGAGCAGGCGATCGCCGACGGGCTGGCGCTGGTGGAGGGGGGCTTCGACATGATCGACGTGGGCGCCGTGGCGGCCCGCAGCGGCCCGCCGGTGCCGGCCGAGGTCGAGGCGGCGGCGCTGGCGCCGGCGGTCGAGGGGCTGGCGGCCTCGGGGGCGCCGGTCTCGGCGGATACCTTCTCGGTCGAGGTGGCGCGGCGGGCGCTGGCGGCCGGCGCGGCCGTCGTCAACGACATCTCCGGCGGCTGCGAGGAGATGTTCGAGCTGGTCGCCGAGAGCGGCTGCGGGTACGTGCTGATGCACATCGAGGGGCCGCCGCGCGTCGATCGGCCCTGGCGCGAGTACGGCGACGTCGTCGACCACCTCAAGGCGTGGTTCGGGGGGCGAGTCGAGCTGGCCCGGCGACTTGGCGTCGACGAGGAGCAGATCGCCATCGACCCCGGGCTCGACTTCGACCTCAGCACCGAGCAGGACCTGGAGATCCTGCGGCGGCTGCCAGAGCTGCGCGAGCTGGGGCTGCCGCTCTACGTGTCGCTCTCGCGCAAGGACTTCATCGGCGCCGTGCTGGCCGGCTCCTGGGAGGAGAGGCTGCCGGCGAGCGAGCGCGAGTGGGGGACGGTGGCAGCGACGGCGCTGGCGGTGCGCGGCGGCGCCGACGTCCTCCGCATCCACGACCGCAGCTCGCTGCAGGCCATGAAAGTTGCCGGCCGCATCGTGCGCTCTGCCCGGAGCATTGCCTAGTGGCAAAGAGCCTGCTGGAGAATCCGTGGTCGATCGCCATCGATCCCGCCCGCAGGGACGGCCGCATCGTCGCCGAGAGCAGTGAGGAGGGGCGGGAGGCGAAGCTCGTCGAGATCCCCGCCTCGCTCGACCCCGGCCTGGTCGAGGCGTTGCGCGGCGCCGGCGTCGAGCGCCTCTACTCCCACCAGCGCCAGGCGCTGGAGGCGGCCGCCCGCTCCAACCTCGCGATCACCAGCGGCACCGCCTCCGGCAAGAGCCTCGCCTTCAACCTGCCGGTGCTTGACGGCATCGCCCGCGACCCCAAGCGGCGCGCCCTCTACCTCTACCCGACCAAGGCGCTCGCCCAGGACCAGGCGCGCAAGCTCGGCCGCCTGCGGCCGCCAGGCCTGCGCGAGGCGATCTACGACGGCGACACGCCGCGCGAGGAGCGGCCGGCGATCCGCCGCCGCAGCAACCTCGTCCTCACCAACCCCGACATGCTGCACGTCGGCCTCCTTCCCCATCACAAGGGCTGGGGCGACTTCCTCGCCAACCTCGGTTGGGTGGTCGTCGACGAGGCCCACACCTACCGCGGTGTCTTCGGCTCGCACGTCGCCAACGTGCTGCGGCGGCTGCGGCGGGTGGCGCGCGCCTACGGCGCCGAGCCCCGCTTCCTGCTCGCCTCGGCGACGATCGCCAACCCGGTCGAGCTGGCCGAGCGGCTGGTCGGGACGCCGTTCGAGCTGGTCGACGACGATGGCGCGCCGCGCACCGGCCGCGAGATCGCGATGTGGAACCCGCCGCTGATCGACAAGGCGACCGGGTCGCGCCGCTCGCCGCTCTCCGAGGCGGCGGAGCTGCTTGTCGAGCTGGTCTCGCAGGGCGTACGGACGATCTGCTTCCTGAAGAGCCGCCGCGGGATCGAGCTGATCCAGCGCTTCGCCCGCGACGCGCTGACGATGCGCGGCAAGCCGGAGCTGGCGGAGCGGATCGCGCCCTACCGGGGCGGCTACACGCCGCAGCAGCGGCGCGAGATCGAGGCGCGGCTGAGCGGCGGCGAGCTGCTGGCGGTGGTCGCGACCGACGCGCTGGAGCTGGGGATCGACATCGGCGAGCTCGACGCGGCGATCTGCGTCACCTTCCCCGGCACCGTCGCCAGCCTGCGCCAGATGTGGGGACGGGCGGGACGGCGCCGGCGCGGCCTCGCCGTCTACGTCGCCGGCGCCGACGCGCTTGACCAGTTCTTCTGCCGCCACCCCGACGAGTTCGTGGGGCGGCCGGTCGAGGCGGCGATCCTCGATCCCGAGAACGAGCAGATCGCCTCCCGGCACCTGGTCGCGGCCGCCTACGAGCTGCCGCTCTCCGAGGCCGACGACGAGATCTTCGGCGCCGGCTGGCGGGAGCGGGGCGAGCGGCTCGCCTCGGCCGGCCAGCTGCGCCGCCACGGCGGGCGGCTGCTGCCGCGCAGCGGCGAGTTCGTCGCGGCGAAGATCCCGCTTCGCTCCGCCTCGCCCGACTCGGTGGCGGTGATCGAGCGCGACTCGGGCGAGATGCTCGGCCTGGTCGAGGCGGAGCGCGCCTTCACGACGATCCATCCCGGCGCGATCTACCTCCACCTGGGCCGCTCCTACGAGGTCGAGCAGCTGGACGTCGCCGAGCGGCGGGCGATCGTCTCCCGCTTCGACGGCGACTGGTACACGCGCCCCAAGAAGGAGACGGAGATCTATATAGAGCAGGTGCGGGAGCGGCGCGAGACGGCGGGCGTCGAGCTCTGCTTTGGCGAGGTCTCAGTGACCGAGCAGGTGATCGCCTTCCAGCGCGTCTCGATCTCCGACCAGCAGCCGATCGACGTGGTGGCGCTGGAGCTGCCCGAACAGCACTTCGTCACGCAGGCGCTTTGGTACGTGCTGCCGGAGCGGCTCAGCGGCGCGCTGCCGCCCGACGCCCTGCTCGGTTCCCTGCACGCGACCGAGCACGGCCAGATCGCGGTGCTGCCGCTGATCGCGATGTGCGACCGCTGGGACATCGGCGGCCTCTCGACCAACGTCCACTTCCAGACCGGCCGGGCGACGATCTTCATCTACGACGGGCACCCGGGCGGGGTGGGGATCGCGCTGCGCGGCTACGAGCGCTTCGAGCTGCTGCTCGGCGACGCCGAGCGGCTGATCGCCGAGTGCCCCTGCGAGTCCGGCTGCCCCTCCTGCGTACAGAGCCCCAAGTGCGGCAACCTCAACGAACCGCTACACAAGGCGGGGGCGTTGGAGCTGATGCGGCTGATGAAAGACTCCGGTCCTACGTGAGCTCGGAGGCGGACACCAGGGCGGAAGCGAGCGCCCGCCGCGTCAAGCAGGTCGCGGTGATCGGCACCGGCCGCTGCGACGAGTCGTCTGAAGCGTGGGGACTCGCGGAAGAGGTCGGACGGCGGCTGGCCGAGGCGGGCGTGAGCGTCGTCTGCGGCGGCCTCAGCGGCGTGATGGAGGCGGTGGCGCGCGGTGCCGCCCAGGCCAGCGGGACGGTGATCGGGATCGTGCCCGGCGTCTCGGTGGACGAAGCGAACGAGCACTGCACGCACGTCGTCGCCAGCGCGACCGGCTTCGCGCGCAACCTCGCCGTGGTCGCCAGCGGCGACGTCGTGATCGCGGTCGGCGGCGAGTGGGGGACGCTCTCGGAGATCGGCCACGCCCGCACCTTCGCCAGGACCGTCGTCGCCCTCCGCAGCTGGGGCCTCACCGGCCGCGAGAAGATGGAGGGCGCCCCCGGCATCGTCCCCGTCGACACGGCAGAGCAGGCCGTCGAAGCCGCCCTCGACGCGATCTGAGGGCCAGGCAGTGATGTTGAGAAATCAGCAGGGATTTCCTCAACATCAACTACCATTGAGTCATGGCGCTCGCATCCCCGACCACAGCGCTTGTCGACAACATCCTTCGCCTGCGCCGCGCCGAACGCGTTCCCGCGGTAGCAGCGGACGTCGCGCCGGTCAGGCGCTATCTCGAGTCTCAGCTCGGGTCGACCCTCTCCCGTTCCCGCGCGAGCCGCATCCTCGGTGTCAGTCAGACGGCGTTGGACCGGTGGGTGACCGCGGGACAGATCCCGATCGTCGTCACACCGAGAGGCCGGCGGGAGGTTCCGCGGCAGTTCGTGATCGAGCTGGCCGAGTCGATCGCTCGATTAACGGATCGAGGGCTGAAGCGGCATCCGCTGGCGGCAGCGCTGGCCGAGCGACGCGAGACAGGGCAGAAGCTAACTGCGTCCGTGAGGCCGAGAGGGCAAGGCGGCGTTCCGCACGGTCACGAAACCGCCGAGCGGCGAAGCCTGGCGTACCACCGGGTTGTCGCAGAGCGCCTCGATCCCCAGCTGGTCGCCGAAGCGCGCGAGCGTGTCGACCGCCTGGTCGGCGAAGGGCACCTTGACCCCCGCTATGCGGAGCGCTGGCGCCGGCTTCTCGGGTTGCCAATCGAGGAGATCGCCGAGGCGATTGCGGCCGACGATCCGGAGGCCAGGGACCTCCGCCAGAACTCCCCCTTCGCCGGCGTTCTCAACGAGCAGGAGCGCCGCCGCATCATCGAGATGGTTCGATAGCGGTGCGGAGGGAGGAGCTCGAACACGTCATCCGGGCGACGACGGAGGTCTCCGGCGACGCCGAGCTGGTGATCGTGGGAAGCCAGGCGATCCTCGGCCAGTTTCCGGATGCGCCGGAGTCCCTGCTCGTCTCCCGTGAGGCGGACGTCTAGCTGGTGCCTGGAGGCCCACGACCTGGTGCTCTCCAAGTGCGTCGCCGGGCGCGAGCGCGATTGGCAGTTCGCGAGGGAGGCGTCGCGCCATGGCCTCGTCGATCCGGCCGAGCTGAAGCGCCGCGTGGCCGACCTCCCGCTGCCCAGCGGGGAAATCGAGCGGATCCGACGCCTCCTGGCTGGGATCATCTAGCCTTCCGGGCGCGGCCCAGGCCGCGACGCTGCCGTGGCGAGGTAGCTCAGTTGGTAGAGCACACGACTGAAAATCGTGGTGTCGCCGGTTCGATTCCGGCCCTCGCCATCGCATAACAGAGCCGAATGCGCCGCCCTCCGAGGCGGCGCATTTGCGCTCGGGTCAACGCCAGGTCAACACCTGGCGAGCTTCAGGGCCTTCGGCCGCCTCCATTGAGCAACCAGGCGTCCAGCTCGGAGCGCCGCGCGATCAGCGCTGAACCGTCATGGTGGACCGGAATGCGCCGCGCCGAGACGAGCCCATAGACGCGCGATCGAGGCGCGTCGATGTAGGCGGCGATCTTGTCCGCGCCGCGAAGCCAGCCGTCGCCTGCTGTCTCGTACCGCTGCCGCGCGACCAGCTCTGCCGCGCGCTCCGCGATGCGCTCGATCAGCTCGTCGCCGACTTCGAGGTTTATTCCCATGGCGTCAACGCCGGATCGCCGGGTCGTTTTCTGACGCCTTTGCATTTCGGCCTTGAGTCCCCATCGAATCCCTTTGTCCACCGGGGCCGGGGAATGCATCGGTAGCTCGGCCGAAATCACCCCAATTTCATCAGTCGAGTGTCTTGGGATGCGCTGCGGCTTCTGCGGGATCGGGTTGTGTCGATTTGCGCAGGAGACTTTGTCCGGCAAGGTCGGCCTATCCGCCAGCGCCCGAAGCAGGGTGTTGGAGCTGCGTGACGAGGAGATCGCGATGATCGAGGTCACCGAACCCGAACTCGGTCCCGCCGCGCGGATCGCCTTCGTGCCGCTTCGCAAGCTGCGCGTCGTCGAGCCGGCGCGGCGCGGCTGAGTGCGCTATTTCCCTCCCCACTTCATCGGCGCCTCGCGCGAGAGTGGCGCCCATGCCCCTTGTGCCCCTTGCCCTTGCAGCCCGCTGTCTTCAGCACCGGTTCTGTGTCGCTCACCTTCCCGTTCTGGGCGGTGAACTGGGCGAGCGCCTTGCCGGGCTTGGCGCAGAGGTCTTCGGAGTTCTGGATCAGGCCCTTGGCGCCGCCCTTCAGGGAGATGGTGAACTTGGTGACGGGGGCGTCGGGGATGACTTCGAAGGTGGTCCTGATGCCGCCGCCGGGGCCGCTGTCGACCTTGCCGTGCAGGAGGACTCTGATCTGGCCGTTCAGGTCGGCGGCGAGGTCGGGGAGCTTGTGGCCGAAGCCAGACATCAGGTAGACGGGGCCTTCGAGGGGGTGGTCGAGCAGGGGGGTTTCGGCTTTGGCGTAGCCGAGGATCGAGCTTTGGGGGCAGCCTGCTGCTTTGAACTGCACCTGGGTGCAGACGTTTTGGATGTGGCCCTGGTCGAGGAACTCGGCGTGGGGAAGGGTGACCTCGGCCCTGGCGATGTTTGCCTGGTTTTGGGCCGGCATCGTGAGGAGCGCTCGCAGCGCCGGGTGGGCTCTGCGGGCGGTCTTGCCCTTCAGGGAGAGGGAGAGCTTGGGCTTGAAGGCGAGCTGGCCGCAGGCGGCGGCTTGGAAGTGGACGGAGGGGTTGGCTGCCTGGCCGCTTGGGGAGGAGATCTGGGAGGCGATCTGCATCGGTTCGCAGGAGGTCGGGTTGAGGGTGAAGCTTGGGCGGTTTAAGTCGACGCGGATGTCGCGCAGATCGAGGGGGATGCCGTGCAGGATGGTCGGGAAGGGATCGGAGACGGCGCTGATCTGGGCGGTTTCGGGGTCGATGCGCAGGGCGTTTCTGACCACGACCGAGCCGAGGTCGAAGGGGCCCGCCACGGCGGGGGCGATCGCGGCGATGCTCAGGGGGGCGCCCTGGTAGGGGCCGGCCAGGTAGATGCGGCCCGACTGGGTGAAGAAGGGGTCGGGGCCCGCACCGGCGGCGGAGGTGAGGGTGCCGATCTGGCTCGCCTTGGGGCAGGAGGGGCTCTGTTCCTGGGCGAGGCCGCTGCCGATCTCAGGGGAGATCGAGGCGAGGACCTCCTCGGGGCAGTAGGGGATGTTGCGCAGGGAGCCCGAGAGGCCGGGGGGCAGGGTGAGCTTCAGGGCGCCGAGCAGCGCTTCGCCGTCTTCGCGGGCAAGGCGCAGGTGCAGGGGGCTGAAGGAGCCGGCGAGGGGGTTTTCGGTGCCGGCTTCGAGGTGGGGGGCAAAGGCGGCGGTGGGGCAGGGGCCGCCGGCGGGGCCTTTGTCGATCTGGAAGGAGCTTTCTTCTTTGAGCTGGGCGCCAGACCAGCCGCTCAGGGTGGCCTGGGTTGCGTAGTGCCCGCAGGCGGGGGGGTTCTTGAGGGCGGCGCGGGGGCCGCCGGCCAGGTGCAGGCGCAGGTGCTCGAAGGGCAGCTGGGGGTTTTCATCGAAGACGGTTTCCAGTTGGCCGGTCGCTTGGTTGGCGATCGCCTTGCCCGCCAGCTTGATGATCGTCCCCGACTGTTCGTCTTCGACCACCAGGTAGAGCGCCAGCAGCGAGCCGAAGGGGTTTTCGGTCTGCTTGGCGAGGTAGACGGCGCCCTGCAGGACGCGGTCGGC
>DASTHF010000242.1:0-8672 GCA_035605615.1 Solirubrobacterales bacterium | reverse complement strand
CTTCCCTCGACGCCCGTCGGCATGCCGAGGTACCACTGCACCAGGTCGATGGGGTGGGCGGCGTAGTCGTAGAGGCAGCCGCCACCGGACGACCGGCGACTGCGCCAGGTGCCGCCCTTCGGGGCCAGGACGACCGGGCCGTAGGCCTCGGCGACCACGTGGGTGACCGCACCGAGGGCGCCGGCGTCGATGAGCCGCTTGAGCTCGGCGAAGGCCGCGACGAACCGGTTGTGGTAGCCGACCTGGGTGACGAGCCCGCGCTCGGTGGCCACCTCGGCCAGGAGACCGGAGTCGGCGGGATCGAGCGTGAGGGGCTTCTCGCAGAACACGTGGAGGCCCCTCTCCATCGCCGCCTTCGCCATCCCAACATGCGAGCGGGATGGCGTCGCGACCACCACCGCGTCCAGCTGGGCCTCGGCGAGCATCGCGTCGTAGTCGTCGTAGGTCTTGACGCCGGTGTATTTGCCGAGCACCCCGAGGACGTAGCTCGACGCGTCGCAGACCGCCGCCACTTCGACCTCCGGATGGGCGTTCAGCAGGGCGTGATGGGAAAGCCCCATCTTCCCCAGCCCGACGATGCCGACCCTGATCATGCGACGACCTCCAGAGGTCGGGCCGGCCGGTCCTTCAGCTCCGCGCGCAGGTGGTCGGCGAGGCGGAGCGCAAAGGCGACCAGCATGAAGGTGGAGTTGGCCTGACCGGAGGTCGGGAAGGTCGAGCTGCTGGCGACGAAGAGGTCCTCGAAGCCGTGGACGGCGAGGTTGGGGTCGACCACGCCGTCCTCGGGCAGCTCCGACATACGGGTGGTGCCGGCCTGGTGGTAGCCGCCGAAGAGCTGCTCCCGCACCGCCTGCTCGACGTCCGCGTAGAGCATCTCGACCCGCCCGAGACCCTGACGGCGAAGCGAACGGTCGAGCACTTCATGGACGCGCTGCACGCTGCGAACGTCTTCCTCGCTGAAGTGCAGGTGGGTCCGCAGCCTCGGCATCCCGAAGGGGTCGCGCTCGCTTGTCGGCTCGACGAAGCTCTCCCAATGCGGTAGGTGCTCAGCGTGGTAGAGCAACGGATAGGCGTTGGCGGCATTGCGAACGTAAAAGCCCGGCACCTTGCGGCCGCGGCGCAGGAAACGGCGATAACCGAAGCTGAAAGCGAACGCGAAAGCCGGCCCGAAATCGCGGTTCAGGTTGCGCAGATGGGCGCGAACGGTCGTCGGCCACCCGGTCTTGACGTGCGCCTGCCGGATCCCCTCGGCGACGAAGTGGCGCCCGAACGGCGAGGTCAGCGCCAGGTAGACGAGGGAGAGAACCCCACTGCCGTGCGAAGCGTCTCCCAGCTCGGGGTTCACCATCCACAGCGCGACGTTTGGGAGCCCCTCCTCCCTCTGCGTCTCCGGGCTCAGAGTGAAGCGGCGCCGTACGTAGACCCCGTCCGCATCGCGCTCGTAGCCATGGATCGTCTCGCCCGGCGGCGTCGAGAACCGAACGCGGCCGACGCGCGCCTCGACATGAGCCATATACCAGCGGCCCAGATGGCCGGAATGGTTGCCGAGCCCATCCGGGTCCCGGCGGTTGGAGGCGAAGAGCAGCCGGGTCGACTCCAGGCCGCCGGCGGCCAGGACATACCGTGAGGCGCGCACCTCGACCGGCCGGCCGTCCTTCGCCCGCGCCTCCAGGTGGTCCACTCGTCTTGCGTCGCCCTCTGAAAGGCCGAGGTCCGGGACGATCTCCGTGCAGGTCAGCCCCATCTCGAGTCGCAGCGACGGCATGCGCTCCAGGTCGGCGCGATAGACCCGGCCGAAGTTGGTCGGCAGCGACCAGCGCTCGAGCTCCGTGGCCCGTACGTCGCCGTCACGAAAGCCGGGCACGAGCGATCGCCCCCCCAGCTCGAACGAGCAGTTCGCGTCAAAGAGGGCCCGGCCGCAGCGGCACCATTCGCAGGCGCGCTGCAGGAACGGCACGACCTCGTCGTAGCCGATGGGCCAGCGGGCGTCACCGACGATCGGGCGGGGGTCGAAATCGACGGGGTCGAAGGGCACGCAGCGCCCACCCCAGAGGTTCGACGCGCCGCCCAGCTGGCGCCGCGTCGCCAGCGACATCTCCACGTGCAGGGGATCTCCACCCACGGTGTCGCCGAGGCTCTGAGTCTCCGGGTCGAAGCGCTCGCCCCCGCTCTCCAGGAGAACGACGTCGTGACCTGCGCGTGCGAGCTCGAGCCCGACGACGATGCCCGCCGGCCCGGTCCCGACGACCGCCACGTCGGCGTGGATCGACTCGCGCTCAGCCACGGTCGCTTCCTCCCATCTCGCCGAACTCGACCCGCATGCATTCCCGGAATCCCCGCAGCGCCGCAGTCCCGGCTCCGCTGGAGACGCGCTCGGCGGCGGCCACCGCCGCCTTCACGCGCTCCGGGCGCGTGGTGCTGAACAGCACGCCGCCGCCCGCGTTGCGCTCGAGCGCGTCTTGGAGGAGCAGGGAGGCGACGACCTCCGGCCGCCCGCAGTCCTCGCCCACGATCCGGCTCCACCGGGATCGCCGCTCGCCGCTGGCCCCCAGCCGCTCGAGAATCCGACTCACCGCACGGGAGAGCACGCCGAAGGTGATCGCATCCGCTTCGGGCCCGATCGGCGCCGGGTCGAACATGTCGTCGCGAACCTGAAAGACGAGTGGAGCGTCGACCGCGTCGCGAAGCTGCGCGGATGGCTCGAACTCTCCGGACACGCCCCAAGCCCTGAGACGACCGTCCCGCCGCAGCTCCTCGAGGGTCCCTACGAGCTCCTCGGCGTCGGTGAGGTCGGTGGCCCCGGGGTCGTGTACGAAGAGCACGTCAACGTAGTCGGTGCCCAGCGCCTCCAGACTCGTCTTCAGGCTCATGCGTGCGGCATCGCCGTCGTAGCGACGCGCCACATGGAAGGCGCCTTCCCGGCGCTTCAGCGCGGCGCGCAGCGCCGGAAACCGGGCGACCGCGGCTCGCGCCGGAGCTTGCAGCCGAGCCAATCGACTCGCCGACCTCGAGGGTTCGATCCCGAACTTCGTCGCGATCGTGATCTGCTCGCGACGGCCCCGCGCGAACCGTCCAAGTTCCTCCTCGGCGACGCCCAGCCCGTACATCCGCGCCACGTCGAAATGCCGGATCCCCTGCTCGAACGCCTCACCCAGGAGGCGCTGCCTGGACCGTCTGGAGGGCGTGCGCATCAGTCCGGCGCAGCCGAAGCCGAGGCGCGTTCCCTCCCCGCACCGGTCAAAGAGGGCGGTCTCTCCTTCGAGGTGTTGCGGTGCGGGCAGCACGGATGCCTCGTGGGGCCGCTCACTTCGTCGGGATCGTGAGGATCCCGAGGCCAGCGCCGGATTGGGGGTCGAGGATGAGGCTCGCCGCCTCGCTGCGGGAGGAGACGCCGAGCTTGGCGAAGGCCGAGGAGAGGTGGCTTTTGACCGTGCTCTCGGCGAGGAAGAGCTTGGCGGCGATCTCGCCGTTGGTCATCCGCATCACGACGAGGCCAAGGATCTGCTTCTCGCGCGCCGTGAGAACCTGCTTGCGCAGTTCGCGGCTACGCGAGGAGGGGACGCTCACCTGGCCAGCGCGCACCACCTCGATCACCGACCCCAGCGCGCCCTCCACGTGGCCCAGCTCGACTAGGCCCCGGACGCCGGCGTCGAGCGCCTTGCGCACGTCGCCTTCCCCGGCCCGCTTCGAGATCAGGATCACCTTGGTCGACTCGCAGGCGGCGATCAGAGTGTGGACCGAGTCGAGCGAGCGGGAGTCCGGGCGGCGCACGCCGAGCAGAAACAGCTCGGGCGCCCGCTCTTCGCACAGCTCGACCGCCTCGACGGGGTCCTCCTCCCAGAACGCCACCGCATGCCCGGCCTCCGACAGCGCCGTGCCGATCTCCTCCGCGGCGAAGTCGGCGGGGACGCAAACCCCCACGGTAAGGACGCTCGTCTTGGCGGTCACGGCCGGTGGGGTTGCGGTCGCCATCACCTCAACAACGTCGACTGCGCCGGCCGACTTTTGCAGATGCCACCGCGCTCAGATCGCAGTCAGCCGCGCGAACCGGCTGCCGCCCGACGGCAGCAGCGCCTCCCCCTCGCACTCGATCCAGGCGTGAGCGGAGAACTCCGGTTCGGCCTGCACGCCGATCACCAGCGTGCTGGCGACGCCCCGCCGCTCCAGCAGCGCCAGCAGCACCAGCGAGCGGATCAGGCAGCGCGAATCGGTCGGCAGCACCGACAGCAGCTTCTCCACCGCGCCGGCGAGCTGAAAGCGTCCCCGGCGCGGCAGCGACCCCGCCTCGGCCCGCGCCGCGCGCAGCCTCGCGACGAGCGCCTCCAGCTCCTCCCGGTTCATCGCCCAGCGGACGCGGCAGTAGACGACGACGATCTCGGCGGCCAGCGGCAGCTTGGCCCGGACGGAGAGAGACCCCTCCTCCCCCACCTTGCCCACCGACCGCGACAAGGTCAGCCGAGCGGGTCGACCAGCTCGATCAGGTTCCGGTCGAGGAGCTCCTGGCAGACATGGCAGAGGTCGCGCTGGATCTGCGCCGGCGGATGGTCGTACTCCTCCGCCAGGAGGTCGGCGACGGCTCGCACCCGACCGACCTCCTCGAGCAGCTCCAACATCCTGCCCGCCACGTGGTTGAAGCCGTAATAGACGCCGGCTTTGAGGTCGAGCACGACGGTCTCGGCCGGGAAGGTTCGGTGCACGACGTTGTTGGGGACGCGGACCGTCGCGCCCATGAAGCGCACGTCGATCTGGTGCTCGGCCGGCTCCGCTGTGTCCACGGTGCTCATGCCTAACGAACGCCGACTGCGGGCGCCTTCTTTCGGCCCACATCGACCTGAACATTCGTCGATTGATCCAGATATGCCGCAGCTTGCAGCGAGAACAGCTCCGCGTAGTGGCCGCCCGCCGCCATCAGCTCGACGTGGTCGCCGCCTTCGACGACGCGCCCGTCGCGCAGCACGTAGATGCGGTCGGCCGCGCGCACGCTTGAGAAGCGGTGCGAGATGAGCAGCACCGAGCGGCCGCTCCACAGCTTGCGCATCTGCTGGAACAGCTCCGACTCGGCCCGCGGGTCGAGCGAGGCGGTCGGCTCGTCGAGGACGAGGAAGCTGCCGCCGCGGAAGAAGGCGCGGGCCAGGGCGAGGCGCTGCCACTGGCCGATCGAGAGGTCGTAGCCGTCGGCGAACTGGCGGCCGAGCCGCGTCTCGTAGCCGTCCGGCAGCCGCGAGAGGAAGTCGTGGGCGCCGGCCCGCCTGGCGGCGCCGCGCACCGCCTCCATCGTCGGCTCCCGCCCGACCCGGCCGACGGCGATGTTCTCGGCTGCGGTCAGGTAGTAGTGGAGGAAGTCCTGGAAGACGACGGTCATGTCGTTGCGGACCGCTTGCGGGTCGACGTCCTCGCCGTGCGGCCCGCGCCAGGCGATCCGCCCCGAGAGAGGCTCGTACAGCTGACAGATCAGCTTGACCAGCGTCGTCTTGCCCGACCCGTTCTCCCCCACCAGCGCCACCACCTCGCCCGGGTCGATGCGCAGCGAGACGTCGTCCAGCACGGGCGCCTCGGTTGCCGGGTAGCGGAACGACACCCCCTCGACGCTGACGCCGTTGAAGCGGGTCGCGCGCCGGCCCCGCCTGGCGTCGACGACGCCGGGAGCAGGTGCCGCCTTCGCCTCCTCCGCTGCCCCCGCCTCCGGCAGCAACCGCAGGAACGAGTTGTAGTCGTCGACGAACATCCCCGATTCGACCAGCTGCCCGAGGCCGGCCATCATGCCGAAGAGGCGGGTGGAGAGCTGCTGCATCGCGGCCCCCGCCGCCATCGCGGTCGCGACGCCGATCCGCCCCGAGGCGATCAGCGCGGCAAGTGCGGCGAGCGCCACGCCCATGCCGATCGTCGAGGCGACGGCCCCCATCAGGGCGACGCCGCGCCGCTCGCGCAGGAACTCACGCATGCGGCGCAGGCGCTCGGCGGTCAGCACCTCATAGCGGCTGCGCAGGAAGGGGGTCGCTTCGAAGACGCGGATCTCCTTCGCCGCCTCGCGCTTGGTCAGCAGCTCGACCAGGTAGGCGCGCTCGCGGTTTTCCGGCGTCATCGCCCATTCGAAGTTGTAGGCACGGCGGCTGTTGAAAACCGTCGACAGCAGCATCGGAACCGCCGAGACCAGGACCAGCGGCAAGAGCAGCGGTTCGAGCACCAGCAGGGCCACCCCGATGCCCCCGCTGGTCAGCAGGTTGAGCGTGACGCCGCCGATGCTGGAAACCATCTGGACCGAGCGCGTCACCGCCGAGCTGCGCGCCCGCTCGAGCTGATCGTGGAAGTCCGGGTTCTCGAAGGCCGCCATCTCGACCCGAGTCGCAACGCCGATGATCTGCGCGAACGCGTACTGCGCGACGAGCTCGCCGAGCAGCCGCTGGCGCTCTTCGGCGAGCGCCGTGAAGGCGCCCATCGCGATCATCGCCACGATCAGAACCGCGAAGGCGGGCAGCAGAGCCGAGCCGGCGACCTGTCCGGCGCCGATCGCCAGCAGCTTCTGCAGGACGCGCTGCCCCGCCAGCAGCTGCATCGCCATCGCGCCGCCGGCCGCAGTCTGCAGCAGCAGGACCGCCACCACCTGGCGCCGGCTCGCCAGCCAGGCGACCCGCAGGGCGTCGAGGGTGAGGCGGGGGACCTCTTGCCAGCGTCCCTTCAGCTCGTCCCCGGTGCCGAGCTCGACGAAGCGGGTTGGTTCGCCGATAGGCCTGGCCATCGGGAAAGCAACGGTTGGCCGCAGCCGGTCTTTGCGCCTAGCGCGGGCGCTGCGCGTAGTGGCAGCAGCCGCGAATGGGACTCGGCCGCGGTCCTGTCCGGGCCCGCGAAGAGCTCGGACAGGACCTCACGGCCGTCAGCAGCTGAAATCCGCCCCCGAAACTACGGGCAGATGTCGACGTTGCGGATGGTGTTTTCCAGAATCGATGGAAAGAACGCATCGCCGCTGCCGCCGCACTTGGCGTGGCTCCCGGACATCGTCAGCTCGGCAACCGTGCCAAGCGTCTCGATGCTGGGGTCTTCGTATGCCTTCATCCCGCCTCCGTTACTCGAGTGTGGGTACTGCGGTGCCAGTTAGAGTAGATGGCGAAATGGGGCGTGAGGGGCGCGGAGCGTATGGATTTCGTCTAGTCCTCCCCGCGCACGAGACGGAGCTTCCCGACCTCTCGCCACTAAACGGGGACGCCGTCAGCGTCGCCCTTGAGTGCCGTCACGCCTCCGTGCTGGTCGAGCGCGACCGCATGGACGCCGACTGCGTCTCGCTCGGCACGCGCGGCAGCTCGCTGCTCGAAGTGCGCCGCGAGCCGGCGGCGATCGTGCTGGAGCTCCCCGAGGAGACGACGCCGGCGGCGCTCGTGCATCCGGTGCTGACCGCGCCGATCTCGATCCTCGCCCGCTGGCGCGGCGACCTGACGCTCCACGCCGGCGCCTTCTTCGCCGACGGCCGCGCCTGGGCGGTGATCGGCGAGCGGGAAGCCGGCAAGAGCACGGCGCTGGCGATGCTCGCGGAGCGCGGCTGCCCGCTGCTCGCCGACGACCTGCTCGTCCTCGACGGCGGCGTCGTCCGCGCCGGGCCCGCCTGCATCGACCTGCGCCCCGACGCCGCCGAGCGGATGCCCGGCGCCCGCTACCTCGGCGAGATCGGCAACCGGCCGCGCCACCGGCTGGCGGCGCCGCACGGGCCGGCGCGGGCGCCGCTGGGCGGCTTCTTCCTGCTCGGCTGGGGCGAGCAGGCCGGCGTCACGGTCGAGCCGGTACCGACCGGCGAGGCGCTGCGCGTCGTCTACGAGCAGGAGTACATCGGCCTGATGGGGCCGGCCGACCCCCAGAAGATCCTCGACCTGCTGGGGATGCCGATGTGGCGGGTCCGCCGCCCGCCCGACTGGGCCCGCGGCGAGGAGGCGATCGACGCGATCCTGGCGGTGACGGCCGGTGCCGGCCCCTAAGCCCGGCTCGCCAGCCAGGCGGCCTGGAGCGGGACGAGGGAGCGGAGGTCGGGGACCGGCGCCAGCCAGGCAGCGCGCAGGGCATCCGGCTCGACCAGCGAGCGGTCGACGCCGCTGCCGTTCCATGTCTGGGCGAAGCGCCGCGTCTCCGGCCCGCTGAAGACCTCGGTGAAGACCGCCTTGGTCGAGCGGCCGATCACGCGCGGCGGCAGCAGGTCGCCGAAATGGCGCGCCATCGCGTCCTCGCGGCTGGAGTAGCCCTCGGTCGGCGCGTCGGCGGCGACGGCGAGGACGTAGCGGGCGTCGAAGAACGGCTCGACCAGCGCCACGCCTGCCTCGCGGGCCATCGCGCCGGTGATCGCCAGGCCGAGCTCCAGGTAGCGGCTCTCCAGGTAGTCCTCGAGCGCCTCGGCCCAGCTGCGCTCGATCCCCGCCCACGACTCCGCGTAGGCACGGCTCAGCTCGCGGGCGCCCTCCGGCCTCAGCCAGGGCAGCCGCATCCCGCCGCGGCGCATGGAGAGGCGGACCAGCAGCGGGCGGGGCAGCAGGGCGCGGGCGAGCGGGCGCAGATCGTCGCGCCGCGGCAGCGCCCTGCCCCGCCGCATCAGCGCGACCCGGTGCCCGGCCCACGGCGTGAAGATCTCGTCCCCCCCGTTGCCGGTCACCAGCGAGCCGCCGGCGGCAACCTCGAACAGCGGCTGGAAGGTATGG
>DASTHF010000234.1:0-6728 GCA_035605615.1 Solirubrobacterales bacterium | reverse complement strand
GGTCAGATAGGCGTCGCTCTGGGGCAGGCCCTCGCCGCGCTCGCTCCAGCTGCCGCCCGCGTCACGGGTCTCGAAGACGCGCACGCGGCCGTCCGGGGTAACGCGGTCGACGTCCGCCGTCAGCGGGATCACGTAGGCGCTGTCGGGGTCGGCCGGGTCGACCGTCAGCGGGAAGCCGAAGTCCGAGGGCAGGCCGGCGCCGATGTCGTTCCACGTCTCGCCGGCGTCGTCGGAGCGGTAGACGCCGCCGTGGAACTGCATGAAGAGGCGCTCCGGGCGCCCGGGCGCCCGCTCCAGGTGGTGGACGCAGAGGGCGATCGACTCCTCCTGTGTCTCCTCCGGGAGATAGCGCGGCACCAGCCCCTCGTTTCCCCGCCGCCAGGACTCGCCGCCGTCCTCGCTGTGCCAGACGCCGGCGGCCGAGATCGCGACCGTCAGCCTGGCCGGATCGCCGGGCCAGGTCGCGATCGAGTGCAAGCAGAGGCCGCCCCCTCCCGGCTGCCATTCCGGCCGCGTCGGATGCTCGTAAAGCGCCCGGTTCAGCTCCCAGCTCTCGCCGCCGTCGCGGCTTTCGAACAGCACGCCCGGGTCGGCGCCGGCGTAGAGCAGGCCGTCGCTCTCGCCGGGCGCGATCACCCAGATCCGGGCCAGCGCCTCGTCACCGTCCTGCGGCAGCGCGACGCCCTCCGCCTGCGACCACTCGCCGGAGGAATCCTCCGCGTGCCAGATCTTCGGCCCGTAGAAGGGCGAGGTGCTCGTCGCCAGCAGCCGGCCGTCGCGGCGGTCGCGCAGCGCGAAGTCGACCGGTTCGCCGGCGAAGGCGCGGGCGCTCAGCTCGAACTCGCCTCCGGGCTCCCCCTCCAGCACGAACAGCCCCTTCTTGGTCCCGATCAGCAGCTCAGTCATTCATCGCTCCCCTCCTGAGATCGCGGGCAGCACCTCGACTCTGTCAACGGCGCGCACCGCCGTGCCTTCGTCACCCTGCTCGCCGTTCACGAACACGTTGATGTGGCGCCGCACCCGGCCCCGCTCGTCGAGGATCCAGCCGGCCGTCGCGGGATGCGCCCGCTCCAGCTCGCGCAGCAGCTCCCCGACCGTCGCTCCGTCGAGCTCGTGCTCGGACCGGTCGGCCGCGAGCCGCTTCAGCGGGCCGTGAACGCGGACGTGCGCCAAGCGCCCATCTTCGCACCCGGGCGCCGCCGGGCCCGGCGGCGCGGGCTCAACCTTCGGCGTCGCGGCGGGCGGCGACCTTCTGCTCCAGCTCCTCCATCACAGCCGGGTCGCGCAGCGTCGTCACGTCGCCCAGCTCCCGTCCCTCGGCGATGTCGCGCAGCAGCCGCCGCATGATCTTGCCGGAGCGGGTCTTGGGCAGGTCGCCGGACCAGATCAGCCGTTTCGGCCGGGCGAATTTGCCGATCCGCGCCGCGACGTGGTCGCGCAGCTCCTCCCCCATCTCCTCGCCCCCTTCGTGCTCTCCCTCCAGCGTCACGAAGGCGCAGATCGCCTGCCCGGTCTGCTCGTCGGCCTGGCCGATCACCGCCGCCTCGGCGACCCGCGGGTGGGAGACGATCGCCGACTCGACCTCGGCGGTCGAGAGGCGGTGGCCGGAGACGTTGATCACGTCGTCGACCCGGCCCAGCAGCCAGAAGCAGCCGTCGGCGTCGCGGCGGGCGGCGTCGCCGACCAGGTAGGTCTCGCGGCCGAAGCGCGCGAAGTAGGTCTCGACGAAGCGGTCCTCCTCGCGGTAGAGGGTGCGCAGCATCCCCGGCCAGGGACGGCGCAGGACGAGCAGCCCCTCCTCTTCGGAGACCTCCCGCCCCTCCTCGTCGAAGACCGCGGCGTCGATCCCCGGCAGCGCGAAGGTCGCCGAGCCGGGCTTGGTGGCGACGATCCCCGGCAGCGGCGAGATCATGATGTGGCCGGTCTCCGTCTGCCACCAGGTGTCGACGACCGGACAGCGGCCGCCGCCGATCACGGTGCGGTACCAGAGCCACGCCTTGGGGTTGATCGGCTCGCCGACCGAGCCGAGCAGGCGCAGCGAGGAGAGGTCGTGGCGGCCGGGCTGCGCGGCGCCCCATTTCATGCAGGTGCGGATCGCGGTCGGCGCCGTGTAGAGGATCGTCACCCCGTAGCGCTCGACGATCTCCCACCAGACGTCCCTGCCGGGATAGTCCGGCGCGCCCTCGTACATGACGCTCGTCGCGCCGTTCGCCAGCGGGCCGTAGACGATGTAGGAGTGGCCGGTGACCCAGCCGACGTCGGCCGCGCACCAGTAGACGTCCTCGGCCGGCTTCAGGTCGAAGACGTAGCGGTGGCTGTAGGCGACGCCGGTCAGGTAGCCGCCCGTCGTGTGGAGGATCCCCTTCGGCTTGGCGGTCGAGCCGGAGGTGTAGAGGATGTAGAGCGGGTCCTCGGCACCCATCGGCTCGGGCGGGCACTCGGGCGCGGCGGCGGCCATCGCCTCGTCGAACCAGACGTCGCGGCCCTCGCGCATCTCGCACGCGGCGCCGGTGTGGCGGACGACGAAGATCGTCTCGATCGAGGCGAGGCCGGCGAGCGCCTCGTCGACAGCCGGCTTGACCGGCGCCGTCTTCCCCTTGCGGCGCGCCGCGTCGACCGTGACCAGCGCCTTGGCGCTCGAGAACTCCATCCGCTCCCGCACCGCCTCCGCCGAGAAGCCGCCGAAGACGACGTTGTGGACGGCGCCGATCCGCGCGCAGGCCAGCATCGCGACGACGACCTCGGGGATCATCGGCAGGTAGATCCCGACCACGTCGCCCCTGCCGATCCCGTGGTCGCGCAGGGCGTTGGCGAAGCGCTGCACGTCGGCGAGCAGCTCGGCGTAGGTGACGTCGCGCTCCTCGCCCTCCTCGCCGCGCCAGTGGTAGGCGACCCGCCCGCCACGCCCGGCGGCGACGTGGCGGTCGAGGCAGTTGGCCGAGGCGTTCAGACGGCCGTCGGCGAACCACTTGTAGAAGGGCGGGTTGGACTCGTCGAGCGATTGGCGCGGCTCCTCGACCCAGTCGAGCAGCTCGGTCGCCTGGCGCAGCCACCAGGCCTCGGGGTCCGCCGCCGCCTCCTCGTAGACCGACGCGTCGCCGAGCAGCGCCGCGGCGCGGAACTCGGGCGGCGGCTCGAAGCTCTCCACCGCCAGCAGCTCGTTCAGCTCGCGCTCCAGCCTCTCCTCGCTCTGCTCGACTCCCATCTCGCTCCTTTCCCGGCCGGCTACCCTGAAGGCACGGTATCCGCTCGGGCTACCCGCGCGGGAAACCGGGGAATCGCATGCTCTTCGGCCAGATCATCCACGAGGACCTCGGTTGCGCCTCGTACCTGGTCGGCGACACCGGCTCCGGCGTCGCCGCGGTGGTCGACCCCCAGTGGGACGTCGAGCCCTACCTGCGGCTGAGCCGCCTGCACGGCGTGCGGATCGAGCACGTGCTGGAGACCCACAACCATGCCGACCACGTCTCCGGGCACGGGCGGCTGGCACGGGCGACCGGCGCGACGATCCACGTCCACGAGCTGGCCGGCGCCGAGTACGAGCACGAGCCGTTCGCCGACGGCTGGGCGCTGGAGCTGGGCGAGGGGGCGACGATCGAGGCGCTCCACACGCCGGGACACCGGCCCGAGCACACCTCCTTCCTGCTGCGCCGCGGCGGTCGCGACGGCGAGCCGTGGGCGGTGCTGACCGGCGATTCGCTCTTCGTCGGCGACGTCGCCCGCCCCGACCTGGCGATCGAGCCGCGCGAGGGCGCTGCCGGCATCTTCCACTCGCTTCACGACCGGCTGCTGACGCTGCCCGACGAGGTCGAGGTCTGGCCCGGCCACCTCGGCGGCTCGCTCTGCGGCAGCTCCGGGATCGACCTCAAGACCTCCTCGACGATCGGCTTCGAGCGCCGCCACAACCGGGCGCTCGCCTTCGAGGACGAGGCGGAGTTCGTCGCGGACGCCGTCGCGACGCTCGGCCGCCGCCCACCCAACGTCGAGCACATCGTCGCCCTCAACCGCGGCCCGCTGGTCGAATCGATCGGCGCGCCGGGACGGCTCTCGCCGCGCGGCGTCGAGGCGGCGATCGCCGCCGGCGCCCTCGCCGTCGACTGCCGCACCAACGAGCAGTTCGACGAGGCGCACATTCCGGGCGCGATCAGCGCCTCCGCCTACGACACCGGCTTCGCGACCAAGGTCGCCCACGTCGCCGGGCCCGACGGCGAGCTTGTCGTGATCGCCGCTTCCGACGGCCACGAGCTGGAGGCGGCCGAGCTGCTGGCCGCGGTCGGCCTGCGCGTGCGCGGCTTCCTCGGCGGCGGCATGACCGCCTGGCGCGCCGAGGAGCGCCCCGTGCAGCGAATCGAGGCGATCGGACCCGACGCGCTGGCGAGGCGGCTCGACGACGGCACCGACGCGCCGCTCGTCCTCGACGTGCGCGACGACGACGAGTACGCCGAGGGCCACATCCCCGGCTCCCTCCACATCCCCTACCAGGAGCTGGCCGAGCGGCTCGGCGAGCTGCCGCGCGAGCGGCAGATCGCGACGATCTGCAAGGGCGGCAAGCGCAGCGGCCTCGCCGCCTCGATCCTCCAGCGCGAGGGCTTCGAGCGCCCGCTCCACGTCAGCGACGGCGGCGTCGGCACCTGGCAGCAGGCCGGCCACCCGGTGGAAGCCGGCTGACGCGAGCCGTGGCAGAGCTTTCAGTCCCTATGGGACTGAAAGCTCTGCCGCGGCCGAAGTGCGGACTGGGGGTGCCGCGAGGGCGGGTTCTGGCCGACTTGGCGGCAACGCAACACGGTGTCGTCTCCGTCGCGCAGCTGCAGGAGCTGGGCTACGTGGAAGGCTCAGTCGCAAAGGCCGTCCGTGCCGGGCGGTTGCATCGCCTGCACCGAGGGGTTTTCGCGGTCGGCCACACCGACCTGTCGCTCCATGGACGCTGCCTCGCGGCCGTGCTCGGCTGTGGGCCGGGGGCGCTGCTCAGCCACTGGTCGGCTGCGTGGCTCTGGGGGCTGCTTCCCACGCAGCCGATTCCGATCCACGTCACGACTCCGCTCCCACGCAAGGGACGACCCGGACTTCGAATCCACCGCTCGCGCACCTTCACCGAGGAGGACGGTCGCCTGCAGGGCAAGATCCCGGTCACGTCGGTCGCTCGCACCGCCCTCGATCTCGCCGCCCGGGCCCGGGCCCGGAGCCTCGAACGCCTCCTGCAGCGCAGCGAAAAGCTCGAGCTCTTCGACCTGCCGGAGTTCGAATCGGTCCTCGCCCGCAACCGAGGCCATCGCGGCGCCGCCCCGCTGCGCCGCGCGATCGCCCTCTACAAACCCCCGCCCTTCACTCGCTCCGGCCTCGAGGAACGCTTCCTCGAGCTCCTCGAGGAGAATGGGTTCCCCAAGCCGGCTTCAAACTACGTTGAGGCCGGCTATGAGCTCGACGTCTACTGGCCGGAGCTGCGCTTCGCGGTCGAACTCGACGTCTACGAGACCCACGGCACCCGCCTCTCCTTCGAGGAGGACCGCCTCCGCCAGGAGGAGCTGAAGCTTGCCGGTGTGGAGATGATTCGCGTGACGGGGCTCCGCCTGAGCCGCGAACCGGAGCGAGTGCTGGAGCGGCTTCGGCGACTGCTCTCGATGCGCGCTTCCGCCTGAAGCCCGACTATCTGCGCCGTGCAGCGCGCGCGGGCAGCGGAGCGGAGCGTCCGGCTTAGGCTGCGGGTCGGTGGCGCTCGATGATGCGGGTGAAGTCGGCGCCGGGGGGGAGGGTGCCGAAATTGACGCCCCAGTCGCCTGAGAGCCGGGAGGCGCAGAAGGCGTCGGCGACCGCCGGGTCGCCGTGGCGGACGAGGAGCGAGGCCTGGAGGGCCAGCGCCATCCTCTCGACGACGCGGCGGGAGCGGGCCTCGATCGTCTCGAGGTCGCCCGGCAGCTCGGCGCGCAGCCCCTTTACGTAGGCGTCGAGGCGCGGCTCGGCGCCGGCGCCCGCCTCCAGCTCGGCGAAGAAGGCGTCGATCGTGGCCGGGCTCTTGACCATCGCCCGCAGCACGTCGAGGCACTGCACGTTGCCCGATCCCTCCCAGACCGAGTTGAGCGGGCTCTCGCGGAAGAGGCGCGGCATCCCCGACTCCTCGATGAAGCCGTTGCCGCCCAGGCACTCGAGGGCCTCGGCGGCGTGCGCGGGGGCGCGCTTGCAGGTCCAGTACTTGAGAACTGCCGTGGCGATCCGCTTGAAGGCGGCAGCCTCTTCAGGGTTGCTCCCGTCCGCCCCCGGACGCGGAGCGGAGGAGGCGGCAGCATATGACTCGTCGTAGGCGCGGGCGAGCCGCATCGCCGCGATCGTCGCCGCCTCCGATTCGACGCAGAGGTCGGCGAGCACGTTGCGCATCAGCGGCTGCTCGATCAGCTCGCGGCCGAAGGCGGCGCGGTGGGCGGTGTGGTGGAGCGCCTGCACGAGCCCGGCCCGCATCCCGGTGGCGCCGCCGATCATGCAGTCGAGCCGCGTGTGGTTGACCATCTCGATGATCGTCCGCACGCCGCGCCCCTCCTCGCCGACCATGCGCGCCCAGGCGCCGTCCAGCTCGGTCTCGGCGAGGGCGTTGGAGCGGTTACCCATCTTGTCCTTGAGCCGCTGGAAGCGGAAGGCGTTGCGCTCGCCGTCGGGCGTCCAGCGCGGCAGCAGGAAGCAGGAGAGCCCGCCCTCGGCCTGGGCGAGGACGAGGAAGGCGTCGCACATCGGCGCCGAGC
>DASTHF010000221.1:0-7356 GCA_035605615.1 Solirubrobacterales bacterium | reverse complement strand
ATCGCCGCTGCGGAGACGGCTCCGCTGCGGCGATCTAGACTCGGGGCATGTCCAGTCCCCGAGCAGCGGATCCCTGGCGCGACACCGACGTGATCGACGCGCGGGCGCCGCGCTTCAACCAGCTCGTCGTCGGCGTCGTCGCGCTGCTCGGCGTCGTCTTCGGCTGGCCGTTGGCCTGGGCGCTGATGGGCGCCCAGCTGGCGATCGGCCTGACGCTCGGCCGCCAGTTCTGCCTCACCTGCCTCGCCTACTACGAGCTGATCCAGCCACGCCTCGGCGAGGGGCCGCTGGAGGACGCGCGACCGCCGCGCCTCGCCAACCTGATGGGCTTCGCCTTCCTCGGCGCCGCCGCGCTGGCCTGGTGGCTGGGCTCGCCCACCGCAGGCACGGTGCTCGGCGCGATCGTCGCGGCGCTCGCCCTGCTGGCCGCGTCGAGCGGCTTCTGCACCGGCTGCGAGCTGTACAAGCTGAGCGCTCGCCTGCGCGGCATCTCGCCGCGCCGCCACAGCCACATCGAGCCGGCCGACCTCGGCTCGCTGAACGGCCACCCTCGCGTGATCGTCGAGTTCACGCACCCGCTCTGCTCGGAGTGCCGCGAGCTGGAACGGCGCTTCGCCGATGGACCTGACCCACTCGTCACCTTCGACGTGCGCGCCCGTCCCGACCTCGCCCATAAGTACGGGATCGCGGTCGTGCCGACGGTGCTCGCGGTGGCGGCCGACGGAACGGTGCTGGAGCGGCTGGCGCCCTGATCGACGGGGCTCGCCCGCCGGGTAGGTGTCACCTCATCCCATGGCCCCCTGGAAGCTGCCCCTGATCGTCGCCGCGATCGCCGTCCCGATCGTCGTCGCCTTCTACCTGGGCGGCCCCGGCGTTGGCGTCGCGGTCGGCGCCGCCGCCGCCGTCGCGCTGCTGGTCGCCGCCGCCCGCCAGCGGCCGCGCGGTCCGATCGTCCCGCCCCCTGCCGAGGACCTGCGGCGCCACGTCCTCCTCGTCGTCACCGGCCCGGTCGAGGGCCCGGCCGCGGTCAGGCGGATGGTCGGCGAGGCGCGGCTCGACGACCCCGAGGACGACAGCGAGGTCCTCGTCCTCGCTCCCGCCAACATCCGCTTCCTCGACCGCTGGGCGTCGGACGTGGAGTCCGCCCGCCAGGCGGCTCAGCGCACGCTGGTCGTGACGGTCGCGGCGCTGGCGCGGGCCGGCATCGCGGCGGAGGCGCGGGTCGGCGACGAGGACGTGGTGCAGGCGGTCGAGGACGAGCTGCGGAGCTTTCCCGCGACCGACGTGGTCCTGGTCAGCTCAGGAGCGGGCGAGGACGGCGACAACGCCGCCGCCGCGGCGGAGCTGGAGCCGCGGCTCGGCGTCGCCTTCCGTCACCTCGTGATCAGCTCTCCCGACCGCTGAGGGCCAGCTCGCGCGGGCGGCCGTCGGCGACGGGGCGATGCGGGCGGGCAGGCGCCGGCTGCGGCGCGCGTGAGCCCGACCCGGCGATCAACCGTCCGACCAGCAGGACGAGGGCGGGAACGGTTGGGATCGCGATGGCGAGCAGAAACCAGAGCTGCCCCGCGTCTGTGCCCGTGCCGATCGAATGCCCGAGGCCGAGCAGCCAGAAGAGCGCCGTGAAGCGGTGCGCGGTGCGCCAGCGCGACTGTCCGATGCGGGCGCGCGCGTAGTAGGTGAGGCCGAGCGCCGCCAGTCCCCAGCCGGCGGCGATGCCGATACCGGTCCAGAAGGTCCGGTAGTAGCCGGCGAACGGGATCGCGATTTCGAGCGGGGTGGGGTGGAGGTAGCCGTCACCGAGCAGGCTGAGGCCGTGGACGGCGATCGCGAAGAGCGTCGCCAGGGCGAGTGCCTCGTGCAGCGCTTTCGCGTCGCCGCCGGCGAGGACCTTGCGCGGCTCGCCGCGCCGGCTCACCAGCAGCCCGGCGCCGACCGAGGCGCTGGAGAGGAGCAGGGCCGTCGTCCCGCTTGCCCGGCTGGTGATCCAGAAGAGATGGGGGCCGATGGAGGTCATGAGGCGGTCGTGACGACCGGCGGCGACGGTTCGGGCGCCGGTTCCGGCGCCGGTTGGGATTCGGGTTCGAAGCCGGATTCGGGTTCGGGCGCCGATTCGACTTCCGGCGCGGCTTCCGATTCGAACCCGGATTCGGGTTCCCGTTCGCGTTCCAGCGCGGCTTCGGCTTCCGCTTCCGTTTCGGGAGGGGGAGCGGAGCTGGAGGCGACGGCGCCCGACTGCTGGGGATGGCCGCCGTTGCGCGCCGCGACGGCCTGGGCGCGGTGGGGCCGGATGCGGCTGAGCGCCGGGTCGTTGCCGGTCACCATCTGGCCGAAGACGATCGCCCAGAGGAGCGCGAAGAGCCCGAGCGAGCCGCGGACGGTGCGGCGCCGGATCGTCGACACGCGCCGCCGCCGCGAGCGGATCTTGGCGCGTGCCAGCCCTTTGGCCTCGAGACGGCGGAGGTCGTCCATCGTCGGCATCCTTTGCGCCCTTCTCTAAGCCGAGGTCAATGCCTCCTTAGGAATCTCTCAGGCGCACGGCACGCTAGATTGAAGCTGCCGCGGTGGATGTAGCTCAGCTGGTAGAGCTCCTGGTTGTGGTCCAGGCGGTCGCCGGTTCGAATCCGGTCATCCACCCTAGGGCCCTGCCAATCAACGGTTGCTCAAGCGCTGTCGGAGCCTTCTGCGCTGAGCGCGCCCTGGGCAGTGGCGAAGTGGGCGGCCAGGGCGTCGCGACGGAAGTCGAAGATCCGCTCGAGGTCGCGGTGTACGAAGAGGCTTTGGGCGAGCTCGCCGAGGGGCCCGTAGGGAATGGCGTAGCGGACGCGGTCGTGGATCGTGCAAGCGTGCGCGCCGTCGGGCTCGAAGACGTGGGTGTGCTCCCAGAGCGAGTAGGGCCCGCGGGCCTGGGTGTCGCTGAATCGCAGAGGCGGTTCCCAGGTCTCTATCCGCGTCTGCCAGCGAATCGGGAAGCCGTGCAGGCGCAGGCGGTAGTCGAGCAGCGTCCCCGCGCCCATCGCGATCGGCCCAGGCGTCGTCACCCGGAAGTGGAGCCAGGGCGGCGTCATCGGCTCGAGGTTGACGGGATCGGCGTAGAAATCGAAGGCGCGCTCGGCCGGGACGGGCACGCGCTGGCTGCGTTCCAGGATGTGCTCGCGCACGGGTGCCAGTCTCGCAGGCCGGCACCCCCGGTCGGGTAGCGTGGACCGATCCCACAGAGCACGCTGATCGCAGGTGCGACGGGTTTCGTCGGCGGCCGGCTGGCGGCGGCGCTGGCCGGTTCGGGGCCAGTGCGGTGCCTGGTCCGCGAGCGCTCTCGAGCGGCAGGGCTCGCGGGACTGGGCCTCGAGCTGCGGGTCGGCGACGTCACCGACGCCGCCAGCCTCGTCGGAGCGGGGGAGGGAGTCGACGTCGCCTACTACCTGGTCCACGCGATGGCCGGCGGCGCCGGCTTCGAGGAGCGTGAGCGGGTCGCCGCCGGCAACTTCGCCCGGATGGCAAAGCGCGAGGGCATCGGGCGCGTCGTCTACCTCGGCGGGCTCGGCCAGGAGACAGAGTCCAAGCACCTGCGCAGCCGTCACGAGACCGCCCGCATCCTCGCCGCCGAGGGACCGCCGCTCACTTACTTCCGGGCGGCGATGGTTGTCGGGGCCGGCAGCGAGTCGTACCGCACCCTGCGCTACCTGGTCGAGCGGCTGCCGGTGATGGTGGCGCCGAGCTGGCTGCGCACGCCGACCCAGCCGATCGGGATCGACGCGACGATCGAGTACCTGCGACGGGCGCCGGCGGTCCCCGAGTCGGTGGGCCGCGAGGTTCAGATCGGCGGCCCGGATGTCCTCTCCTACGCGGACATGCTCGACCGGATGGCGCTGGCGCTCGGCAAGGCGCCGCCCCGCAAGCTGCCGGTGCCGCTGATCACGCCCTGGCTTTCGGCGCTCTGGCTGGGGCTCGTCACCCCGGTCGACACCAAGGTCGCCCGGCCCCTGGTCGAGGGGCTGAGGACGGCGACCGTGGTCACCGACCCGAGCGGGGCCGAGCCGTTCGGGATCGAGCCCGAGTCGTTCGACGAGGCGTTGCGGCGGGCGCTGGCAGAGGAGGAGGCGGGGGGCGGAGGGTGACGGCTCGCCCGTGGCGTCAGCCGCGGCGCGGCGGTCGCGGGAAGAAGGCGCTCGTACGGGCGACGTAGTCCGCGTAGCCGGGGCGGCGTTGGCTCAGCGAGCGCTCGAGCATGGCGACGCCGCTGACCCGGATCAGGAGCACGGACATGACCGCGGGGCCCACGACCGTCCACCAGGTGCTGCCGGCGGCCAGGGCGACCAGCCAGATCCCCCACCAGACGCAGAAGTCGCCGAAGTAGTTGGGGTGGCGCGTGTAGCGCCAGAGGCCGCGGTCCATGACCTTGCCGCGATTCGCCGGGTCGGCCTTGAACCGCGAGAGCTGCCAGTCGCCCCCGGCCTCGAAGGTCAGCCCGACCGCCCACACCGCGGTCCCGACCCAGTCGAGCGCCCCGAGGCCGGCAGGCGTGGGGTCGGTCATCGCCACCTGGACCGGCAGGGAGACGACCCAGATCAGCGCGCCCTGCAGCCAGAAGACGACGAACAGGCTGCGCAGCGGCCAGCGCTCGCCGTGGCGGCGGCGCATCTCCGCGTAGCGGTAGTCCTCGCCCTTGCCGAGGTTGCGGTGGGCGAGGTGGGCGGTGAGGCGGAGGCCCCAGGCCGTCACCAGCAGGGCGAGGAGCAGGGCGCGGTCCCGGCTGCCGTCGCCGAGCGCGTAGGCGATCCACGTTACGAACACGAATCCGCTGCCCCAGAAGACGTCGACGATCGAGGTGTCCCGCAGCGCCAGGCTCACCGCCCAGAGCGCCGTGAGGAGGGCGAGCACGAGGCCCGCCTCGATCGCGAGCAGGCTCGCGGTGCTCACGTCGCTGCCCCTGCGAGGTCGCCTGCGTGGCGCAACCGCTCGACCCAGTCGTCGACGTCCTGCCAGAGGTCGTAGAGCCAGTCCATGCGGGCCGGGTCCGCCGCGGGCACCGCGGAGCGCGGCACCCGCGTGATCTGGACTCGGACCGTGAGCCCGACGAGGCCGCCGCGCCAGATGTCGGACACCAGGCGCAGGCCGTCGAACCCGTGGTGCGCGACGACGAGGACGTCCGCTGCGGGGGCGCCGTCGAGCAGCGCTCCGACGCCGCCCAGCCGCGGCGGCAGCAGGTGGCGCAGGCGCTCGGCCCGCGCCGCCAGGCGTGGGTCGCGCTCGGCGATGCGGGCGATCGCCCGGGCGCGCCGCTGCGGCGTGAAGCGGGTTCCCTCGGGGTAGATCAGCACGCCCTCGTCCCGCCCCAGGCCGTGGGCGAGCGCGCCCACTCGGTCCCGCTCCTCGCTCTCGCCCGTGCCCCGGCGCACGAAGTAGTTAGGCAGGCGCCGCCCGGCGACGTCGAGGCAGGGGTCGGCGAGCAGCTCGCGCTTCAGCACGTAGCGCAGGCGGATCCCGTGCGGACGCGCGATCAGGTTGGCCGGCAGCAGGTTGTCGACGATGCTCGCGTGGCGGACCAGCACGATCACGGGGCCCGGAGCGACGTCCTCGCCACCCGTCACCTCCAGCCGCAGGCCGAACAGCGCCCGCACCGCACCGAAGAGTGCCGCGGCCCAGAGCTGCTGCAGGCGCAGGGTGGCCCTGCGCAGCCAGGCGTCGCGGCGACCGCCCAGGCTGGCGACCCACGCCGCCGCCAGCGCCGCCAGCCCCGCTACCTCGGCAGCGAGGTAGACCCAGAGGAAGAGCGCGAGCCGCGTCGCGGTGGGCGGAACCCGGGACACCGCCCAGCGCCCGAGGTCGATCGCCAGGCCGACGATCAGCAGCGCCGGCAGCAGGGCGGTGACCAGCAACAGGCCCAGCACGAGCGGGGGGATGGAGCGCAGTCGACGCAGGAGCGTTTCGGTCCGAGTCTCATCGACACCACCGCGCTGCACCTCGTCATTCTGGCACCGCCCTGCCCGCGGCCAGCCGCTGTCAGCGCACCCGCGTGAAGCGGTGGACGGCGTCGAGCAGCTCGCGGCTCTTCTCGGCGGCGACCTCGTCGTCGCCGGAGGCGAGGGCACCGGCGACGCAGTGCTTGACGTGGCTGTCGAGGATCTCGAAGCCGACCGCCTCCAGCGCGGTCGAGACGGCGGCGATCTGGGTGATGATGTCGATGCAGTAGCGATCCTCGGCGACCATCTTCTCGATCCCGCGCACCTGGCCTTCGATCCGGTGCAGGCGCTTGACCAGCGCCTCCTTCTCGTCGCTGTAGCCGTGCTTCTTGGGGGCGGCGGTCTCGGTCATGCGGTGGCGATCTCCCTTCGCGAGTGGAAGCGGCGCAGCCTAAGCGAGTTGCTGACGACGAAGACGCTCGAGAACGACATCGCGGCGGCGGCGACGATCGGGTTGAGCAGGCCGGCGATCGCCAGCGGGATCGCCGCCACGTTGTAGGCGAAGGCCCAGAAGAGGTTGCCCTTGATCGTGCGCAGCGTGCGCCGCGCCAGGTGGATCGCGTCGCCTGCCGCGCGCAGGTCGCCGGAGACGAGCGTCAGGTCGCTGGCCTCGATCGCGACGTCGGTGCCGGTGCCGATCGCCAGGCCGAGGTCGGCCTGGGCGAGCGCCGGCGCGTCGTTGATCCCGTCGCCGACCATCGCCACGACCTCGCCTCCCTCCTGCAGGCGGCGGATCTCGGCCGCCTTACCGTCCGGCAGCACGCCCGCCAGGACGCGCTCGATCCCGACCTGCTCGGCGACGGCGGCCGCGGCGCGCTCGTTGTCGCCGGTCAGCAGCACCGGGGTGAGGCCGAGCCGCTTCAGCTCTTCGATCGCCGCGGCGCTGCTCGTCTTGACGGTGTCGGCGACGGCGATCAGGCCGCGCGCCCCGCGGTCCCAGGCGACCGCGACGACCGTATTTCCGGCGCCCTCGAGGCGCTCCGCCGCGGCGCTCAGCTCGGCGCCCAGGCTCACGTCCCGCTCGGCCAGGAAGGCGGGACGGCCGACCAGCACGTCACGGCCGTCGACCAGCGCCTCGACGCCGAGCCCGGCGCGGTTCTCGAAGCGCTCCGGCTGCGGCAGGGCGCCCAGTCGCTCACGCCCCTGCTCGGCGATCGCCCGCGCGATCGGGTGCTCGCTGGCGCCCTCCGTCGCGGCGGCGAGCCGCAGCAGCTCCTCCTCGGAGACGCCGGGCGCCGGCTCGATCGCCGCGACGCGCATCCGTCCCTCGGTCACCGTGCCGGTCTTGTCGAGCACGATCGTGGTGACCTGGCGGGTGTGCTCGAGGATCTCGGGACCCTTGATCAGGATCCCCAGCTGCGCGCCGCGGCCGGTGCCGACCATCAGCGCCGTCGGC
>DASTHF010000199.1:0-50252 GCA_035605615.1 Solirubrobacterales bacterium | reverse complement strand
ACCCATCTCGATGCCTACGAGGACTCGCTCGAACGGGCCGGCCTCCGCCCCTACACCGTCGGAGGCCAGGGCTACTGGTCCCACCAGCAGGTCGGCGACGTCTGCGCGCTGCTGGCGACGATCGCCAACCCGCTCGACGACCGGTCGCTGTTCGGGGCGCTCGCCTCGCCCGCCTGCGGTGTCGCCCCCGACACGCTCTGGCTGCTGCGCGCCGCAGCCGGCAGGGGACGATCCGTCTGGGGAACGATCGAGCACATGACGGGCAGCGGCGGGACTCAGCCGGCCGAGCCGAGATGGCTGGAGCAGATTTCCGAGCCCGAGCGGGAGCTGCTGCGCCGGTTCGCGGCGACGATCGGCGACCTACGGCGGCGCGCCCCCTTCCTGCCCCTCGCCGAGCTGATCGACGCCGTCGTGACCGAGACCGGCTACGACCTGGCGGTGCTGATGCGCCCCGCCGGGGAGGCGCGCTTCTCCAACGTGCGCAAGCTGATGCGCCTCGCCGCCGAGTTCGAGGCGGCCGAGGGACGGGACCTGCGCGGCCTGCTCGACTTCCTCGCCGCCCGCGCCGGAGCCGACGCCGACCCACAGGCGGCGACGGCGGTCGAGGGGCACGACGGGGTGCGGATCATGACCGTGCACAGCGCCAAGGGGCTGGAGTTCGACGTCGTCGCCGTTCCCCACCTCTCGCGCGGCCTGCTCTCCCCCGCGCGGGCGCCGCTGCTGACGATCGGGCACGAGGCCGAGGAGCCGCGGGTGGGGATGCAGCTGCGCCGCCTCGGTGCCCCCACGGTGAAGCTCTACGCGCACGAGGAGCTGTGCGGGGAGGCGCGGGAGAGGGAAGCCGAGGAGGAGCTGCGGCTCTTCCACGTCGCGGCGACGCGGGCGCGCGAGCGGCTCATCCTCAGCGGCGTGGTCAAAGCCGAGCCGCCCCGTGGAGCGAATGCCGGGACGCCGGTGGTCGAGCGGATCGTCGCGGCGTTCGGTATCGACCGCGAGCAAGATGTCACGGTGCCGATCCCGGCGCCGCAGGCGCGCGAGGGCCTCGACGCGACGTTCGGCTCCTCGCAGCTGGCGGTCCGCGTCAACCGCGCTTCGGCGGCGCGCGCCGCGGAGCTGGCCGCCGTGAGGAAGGGGGAGGCCGCGGCGGTGGACCTCGGCGAGGGGCCCGCGCCGCTGCTCGCCGCCCGGGCGCCGACAGCTCCCAGCCGCCCCCTCTCCTACACGGCGATCGCCGCCCAGTCCCCCGAGCGTGGCAGAGGTTTCGACCCCATAGGGAATGAAAACTCGACCACGGGGGGGATGGGGACCGAAGTGGGGGTCGCCGTCCATGCGCTGCTCGAGTGGAGCGCCAACAACGGCTGGCGGAAGCCGCCGCCCGAGCTGGCGCGGAGGTTCGCGCTTGCCGCCGACCTCGACCTCGACGCGGGCGGCTCCGCCGACGAGCTGGCGTCGCCCGTACGTGCCTGGCTCGCCTCCGACCTCTTCCGCGAGCAGGTGGGGCCGGCAGGGCACTCCCGCGCCGAGGTGCCGCTCCTGCTCTCCGTCGCCGGCACTGTCCTGCGCGGCTCGATCGACCTGCTGGTCGAGCGCGACGGCCGCCCGCCGCTGATCGTCGACTACAAGACCGACCGCCTCGACGGCGCCGATCCCGCCGAGCGGGCCAAGCGCTACGAGGTCCAGCGCGACATCTACTCGCTCGCCGCGAGCGAGGCGCTGGGCGTTGCCGAAGTCGAGGTCGCCTACGTCTTCCTGGAGCGGCCGGCGCAGCCGGTCATGCGGACGGTCGACGCGGCCGAGCTCAACGCCGCCCGCCGGCGCCTCGAAGCAAGGATCGAGGCGATCGCCCGAACGCCCGCTCCCGCCTAACCGGCGCTACTCCACCGGCGCGCCCACCTGCCCAGCTCACCGATTGCCGGCCCCAGATCCGCCCCCTTCTCGGTGAGCGAGTAGACGACGCGCACAGGGCTGCCCGGCTCGACGTCCCTGCTCACCAGGCCCTCTTCCTCCAGCTCGCGCAGGCGCCGCGAGAGCAGCCGGTCGGAGAGGCCGGGGACGGCTTTGCCGAGCTCCCCGAAGCGCAGCTGTCCATCGGTCAGCGCACAGAGGATCGCCCCGGTCCAGCGCTTGCCGATCAGCTCGATCGCCGCGTGGAAGTGAGGGCAGACTTCGGTTGGGCTCTTGGCCGTGGACGTCGCCTCCACGCGAATCAGCGTACTGAACGTAAGCGCCGGGCCGGCCTGCTTCCATGTGCGGATGACCGTTCTCGACTGGGGGATCGTCGCCTTCACGGCGGCGCTGGCGATCTGGGGCTACCGGCAGGGACTGATCGTCGGGGTGCTGACCCTGCTCGGCTTCGCCGCCGGCGCCTTCCTGGGCAGCCGCGTCGGTCCGCTGCTGCTGACCGGCGGCTCGCGGTCGCCGTACGCGCCGCTCTTCGCGGCGCTGGGGGCGCTGCTCTTCGGCGCCATGGTCGCGGTCACCGTGGAGAGCTTCGCGCTCGAGCTACGCGCCCGCTTCGTGCGCGGGCGCACCCTGCAGGCGGCCGACGGGGCGGGCGGCGCGGCGCTGGTCGCCGCAGTCGCGCTCGGCCTCGCCTGGGTGTTCGGCGCCGTCGCCCTGCACGCGCCCGGGACCACTCAGCTGCGGGCCGACGTGCAGCGCTCCCTGATCCTGCGCGGCCTCAACAGGGTGCTGCCCCCCTCGGGACCGGTGCTCAACGCGCTCAACCGGGTCGACCCGGCCCCCTCGATCTCCGCGCCGACCACGCCGCTCGCTCCGCCCAACGCGGCGATCGCCTCCAACCCGAACGTGCTGCGGGACGGCCGCTCGGTGGTGCGGGTGCTGGGGACCGCCTGCGGGCTCGGCATCGAGGGCTCGGGCTGGATCGTTCGACCCGGACTGGTCGTCACCAACGCCCACGTCGTCGCCGGCGAGGAAGACACCACGGTCTCGACCCAGGACGGCGCCACGCTCGACGCCACCCCCGTCCACTACGACCCTCGCAACGACCTGGCGCTGCTGCGCGTCGCCGCCGACATCCCGCCGCTTGAAATCGACCCACACCCGCAGACCGGCGAAGGCGGCGCGGTGCTCGGCTATCCGGAAAACGGCCCCTACGCCCTGGCGCCGGCCCGGCTCGGCGACACCAGCGACGTGCTCAGCGAGGACTCCTACGGGCGCGGCCCGATCCGCCGCCCGATCGCCTTCCTGCGCGGCAGCGTCCGCAGCGGCAACTCCGGCGGCCCGCTCGTCAACCCGCGCGGCGAAGTCCTCGGCACCGTCTTCGCCGCCACCACGACCGGCCCCCCGGGCGGCTTCGCCGTCCCCAATTCGACAGTCACTTCAGCTCTCACCGAAGCGACGGCACCGGTGAGCACAGGCCCTTGCACCAGCTGACCACCGCTCGCATTACTTTTCCCGCAAAGTGAAGATCCTTCCGCCTGAGGTGGAGCGGCGCCGCCGCCTCGTCACCCGCGCCGTGCCGCTGACACTCGTCGCCGTCATCGCCTTTGCCCTCGGCGCCTCCGCCGGGACCCCCGGCTCCCCACAGAGGGACGCCGCCCGCCGCTTCACCGAGGCCTGGGCGCGGGGGGACTTCGCGGCGATGTACGGCGAGCTGAGCGCCGCCTCGCGCCGACCGCTGACCGAGGCCGATTTCGAAAGGGACTACAGGGAAGCCGCCGAGGCCGCCACCCTGCGGACGATCGATCCCCACTCTCCCGAGAACGCCGAGACGTCGCGGGGGAGGACGATCGTGCCGGTCGAGGTGGAAGCGGTCACCGCCGCCTTCGGCGACGTCGCGGGAACGATCCGCATTCCCTTCTCCGGCGACGGCGTCGACTGGGACCCGAGTCTCGTCTTCCCCGGCCTGCGCCGCGGCGAGCGCCTCGAGGGCCACGTCGAGTTGGCGCCGCGGGCGCCGATCCTGGCGCGCGACGGCACGGCGCTCGCCAGGGGCCCGGCCGAAGCCCGCGAACATCCGCTTGGCGGAGCCGCTATCGACGTTACCGGCGAAATGGGCATGCCCTCGGCCGAAGACCTGCCGATTCTCTCCCGGCAGGGGTTCGGCCCCGACACGCCGGTCGGCGTCAGCGGCCTGGAGCGTGCCTTCAACGCAAGGCTTGCCGGCCGGCCCGGCGGCACGCTGCTCGCGATCGGCGGCGACGCCTCGGCCCGCATCCTCGCCCGCTCCCGGCCCAGTCCCGGCATCCCGCTCGAGACGACGATCGACCCCCGCCTGCAGATCGCCGCCGTCGCCGCGCTGGGAGGTCGCGAGGGCGGCATCGCGGTGCTCGACGCCCGCAACGGCGACGTGCGGGCGCTCGCCGGCCAGGCCTTCTCCGCCCCCCAGCCACCCGGCTCGACCTTCAAGATCGTCACCACGACAGCCGCCCTGGAAAAGGGCGTCGTCTCGCTCGGCGACGAATTCGCGGTTACGAACGGCGTCGACGTCGGCGGCCGCTTCATCAACAACGCCAACGGCGAGTACTGCGGCGGCACCTTCCGTCAGGCCTTCGCCGAGTCATGCAACGCCGACTTCGCCCCGCTCGGGCCGAAGATCGGCAACGACGCGCTGGTCGCCACCGCCGAGCGCTTCGGCTTCAACGCGCCGCCCAGCCTCTACGCGCCACGCATCCTGCGCCTCATCGATCCGCCCGAGCCGAGCATCCCCACCGAGATCGGCAGCGAACTCGATCTCGGGGTGACCGCGATCGGGCAGGGCGAAGTGCTGGCGACCCCGCTCGAGATGGCGAGCGTCGCGCAGACGATCGCCAACCGCGGCCTGCGGGAGCCCACCTCGATCGTCGCCAGCCCCCCCGGCCTGCGTCCCCACGCCCGGCCGGTGCGAGCGACGTCGCCGAAGATCGCCGCCGAGCTGACCGAGCTGATGGTCGGCGTCGTGACCAGCGGCACCGGCACCGCCGGCGCGATCTCCCAGGCGCAAGTGGCGGGCAAGACCGGCACCGCCGAGCTGGGGCCCGAGCCGGGCCAACAGAACAAGCCCAACCCCGTCCAGATCAAGGACGCCTGGTTCGCCGCCTTCGTCCCCGCCCAGCGCGCCAGGCTGGCGATCGGCGTGCTGCTGGTCGACGCCCACGCAGCCGGCGGCGAAGTCGCCGCGCCCGCCGCCGCGCAGGTCCTCTCCGCCGGCTTCTGAGCGCGCGGCCTCCGGGCGACAGCGCCGCCGAGGAAACCGCTTAGAGGTCGAGGGTAACCCTGGCGGCTTCCGGTTCGGGACCGGGGATCTCCAGGGTCAGCGGCCGGTTGTCCGAGGCGGAGGTGGGCAGCTGGAAGAGCACGAGCGAACCCTCGATCGGGCCCTGCTGGGCGGTCGAGTCGAGGGCCGGCACCTGTTCTTCGGCTTCGACCTTGCCCCCGAGCGGGAATGCGTAGAGGCTCTTGCTGGGGATCGAGCGGTAGACCTTGTGTTCGGTGTCGACGATTTCGAAGGAGCGCGGCAGCGGCTGCGCTTCGCCGCTGTCGTTCTTGACCGCGAAGAAGACGCCGAAGTAGGTGGAGCCGGCCGGAGCGGGCGGCTGCCCGACCAGGTAGGCGGAGTCCTCGGCGTCGCTGGGGTTGAGGTAGCGGGAGAAGACGACGTTGTACTGGAGCTCGCCAAGCTTGACCGGCTCGCCCTCGACCACGTCCTTGGAGGTGCTCGAGTAGCCGCAGGCCGAGACGGCGCCGGAGAGGACGACGAGCGCCAGCACGGCCAACAGCGGCAGGGCGATTCTGGTGCGAGGGGCCATGAGGCGCGAGAGTCTACAAACGCGGTCGGCATTCGGTCGGCATTGCAGCCGCGGCCCTGCCGGATACCGAAAATCGTGCAGCGGCTCTCGAGTCGCGCTACGATGGCTGCAAGGAGGCGCCAAGAGGAAAGGACCCTCGCCTTGGCCAGCGCCACACCCAGTTCAGTCGATAGCTTCGCAACCGGGACGCTGCCCGGCTCCGGCACGTTCTTCTGCCTGGAGTGCGGCTCCCAGCTGTTCCTCGACGAGAACGACCGCCTCCCCGACTGCCCCCGCTGCGGCGCCTCGCTCTTCCGTCGCGACTCGATCTTCGAGTCGATGCAGGACCACGGCGAGACGACGACCGACGAATTTCCCGTCCTCGAGGAGCTCGTGCCGCCCGACTGGCTGAGCGAGGCCCGTGCCGGCCTTCCCGGCCCGGGCCGTTACCTCGCCTACCGGGACGAGGAGGGGGGCGAGAAGCCCGTTACCTTCCGGATCAAGCGAGGCTGGACCCGCATCGGCCGCAGCGCGGCGGCCCATGTGCGCCTCGACGACCCCAGCGTCTCGCGCCGCCACGCCCTCATCGTCTCCGAAGCCGAGGGGGCGCTGCGCGTGCTCGACGACCGCAGCCTCAACGGCGTCTTCCTAAACGGCGAGATGATCGAGTGGGGCAAGCTCGAGGACGGGGACGAGCTGCGGATCGGCCGCTACCGCCTCTTCGTGCTCGAAGCCTGAGCGGGCCTGAGTCAGGCGATTCCGGCCACCGCCGCCCGTAGCATGCGGGATCGTGAGTGCGGAAGAGGCGCGGGAACGGCTGCGCGAGGAGATCGAGCGGGTCCGCCTCGGCATCGAGGAGATGCTGGCCGAGCAGGGTGAGGAGGCCGGCCTCGACCCGCAGCTGCGCCGGGTGGACCGCCTCGAGGAGCGCCTGCTGAGGATGGAGGGACGGCTCGACCAGGTCGAGCAGGAGCGCCGCTACGTCGAATGGCGCATCCATACCAACGTCGAGCTGATGCTCGACGGCCTGCTGCGCGAGATCCGCGCGCTAGCCGACCGGCTCGAGCGCGCGCCCTTCCCCCCGTAGGCGCGAGGGCGCGCCCCCTCTACTCGGTCGAGATGCTGGGGTCCGCCTGCACCTTGTGCGGGAGGATCATCAGGAAGTTCTCGCGCGGGTGCGCGGCGAGATCGAGGATGCGCACCGCCTCCTCGTCCTGCCCGGTCGCCTTCAGCTCGCTCGCGTAGTGGGTGAGGAGGTCGTCGACGTCGAGCAGCCCCTCCGCGTCCAGCTCCTGGAGGTCGACCTTGGCGCCCTCGCCGAGCCGCCTCTCGATCGCCGCCCGGTCTATGCCGAAGGCGTTGTGGCGGACGTAGACGCGGCCGCCGGTCATCCCGGCACAGGCCCAGGGGCCGATGTCGCCGAGCACGACGGCGCGGCCCGAGGTCATGTACTCGAAGGCGAAGCCCTTGGCGTTGGCGCGGTCGCCGAGGCAGCCGCGGCTGTCGTCGATGTCGCCGTCCGGCTCACCGGCCAGCACCACGTCGGCGCCGGAGAGGCGGATGCAGAAGCGCGAGTCGGCCGAGCCCTGGACGAAGAGGTGGCCGCGTTGGGCGCCGTAGGCAAAGGACTTGCCGACCGAGCCGTTGAGGCGGCGGCCCTTGGCGCCCTTGCCCTTCAGGATCGAGATCGAGCCGCCCCGCATCGTCTTGCCGACGCCGTCCTGGGCGCCGCCCTCGACGCGGATCGAGACGCCGTGCGAGTTGAAGGCTCCCAGTCCCTGGCCGGCGACCGAGCCGCCGTCGAACTCGAGGCTGGCGAGCACGTCGTCGCTCGGCTCGGGGCCGTCGTCGAAGATGCGCGAGCGGGCGATCGCCCCGGCCAGCTCGGTGCCGAGCACGCGGTCGCCGGCGTGGGTCGGCCGCGGGAAGGAGTTGTGGATCGTGCGACCCGGGCAGACGTCGCCGGCCAGCGCCGCGAGCTGGGCGGAGGCCTCCTTCGCCTCCATGCGGATCGGGCGGGCGACGACGAGGCCCGCCTCGGCGCGCTCCTCGGCGATCTCCTCCGCGACCGGCAGATCGAGCGGCTCGAGGTCGAGGAACTCCTCCAGCGGCGTGATCAGCGGCGCAAGGTCGATCGTCTCGTGGTGCGAGACCTGCTCCAGCAGGTCGTAGCGGCCGATCAGGTCCTGGGCCCGCTCGTAGCCGAGCGAGGCGACGACCTGGCGCACCTCCTCCCCCATGGCAGCGAAGAAGCGGGCGCAGCTCTCGGCGCCCCGCGCGACCTCCTGCGGGGTGAACTTCTTCAGCCCGTGCTGCTGGGCCTGCTCCACCGTCTCGATCTGCGTGGCGATGCCGACGTGGCAGGTGTCGAGCTGGCAGCCGCGGCAGATCGTGCAGCCGAGGCTGACCATCGCCAGCGTGCCGAAGCCGACCCGGTTGGCGCCGAGGCAGTGCAGCTTGACGATGTCGTAGCCGGTGCGGTAGCCGCCGTCGGCCCAGATCTCGACCCGGTTGCGGATGCCCGCCTCCATCAGCGCCCGGTGCACGGCGCGGGTGCCGATGTCGGAGGGAAGGCCGACGTGGCGCAGGGCGTGCTGGCGGGCGGCGCCGGTGCCGCCCTCGAAGCCGGAGAGCGTGATGATGTCGGCGCCCGCCTTGGCGATGCCGAGCCCGATCGTGCCGATGTTCGGCACCACCGGCACCTTGACCGAGACGCGCACGTCCGGGTTGACCGTCTTCAGCTCGTCGATCAGCTCGGCCAGGTCCTCGATCGAGTAGAGGTCGTGATTGTTGGAGGGCGAGATCAGGTCGGTGCCGGGCGAGGCGTTGCGCGCCGCGGCCACCTTCTCGGAGACCTTCTTGCCGGGCAGGTGACCTCCCTCGCCGGGCTTGGCGCCCTGGCCGATCTTGATCTCGGCGATATAGGAGGAGTTGATCATCTCCGCCGAGACGCCGAAGCGGCCGGAGGCGACCTGCTGGCCGCGCCACTTGCGGTAGCGCCCGTACATGTCCTGGATCTCGCCACCCTCGCCGTTGATGCAGAGGACGTTGATCGCCTTCGCCGCCTCCGCGTAGGCGCGGAAGGCGGGCTCCGATTGCGAGCCGAAGCTCATCGAGGAGATCACGATCGGGTAGTCGTGCTGGCCGACGCCGGGGTCGACCGTGGCCGGGTCGACCGGGTCGCGATCCCCCTTCAGGCCCATGACGTGGCGCATCGAGATCGGGCTCTGGCGCTCCAGCTCGCGCACTTTCTCCGAGTACTCCTCGTAGGAGCCGGCGCCGTTGGCGGTCGCGATCGCCGCCTTGTAGACCTTGGGGTAGAAGCGGAAGGTCTTGGCCGGCTTGGCGTCCTCGTCGCCGCCCAGCACCCGCGCCCGCTCGTTGGTGTCCTCGTCGAGGTCGGCGAAGCCGACGCCGCCCTTCTCGGAGGCGGCGAAGGCCTCGGTCTGGAAGATCTCCGCCAGCTCCGGCTTGACGCCGATCGAGGAGAACTGGCGCGCGTAGCCGCGCACCTCGTGAATGCCGATCGTCGAGATCACTTTCTCGATCCCCTTCTTGAGGGCGGCGCAGAGGTTGGAGACGTCGGTCTCGTAGTCCTCGACGCAGATCACCTCGACCATCGTGTAGGGGCAGACGCCGTCGGCGCCGAGGCCGAGCGCCAGCATCGTGTCGTGGACGTTGCGGATCGCCGCCGAGCGCAGCACGATGCCGCAGCGGCGGCGCAGGTTCTCTTCGCCCGGCTCGACCCGGTACTGCTTCAGCGCCTGATCGACCGCCGAGGTGGCGAGGTGCGGGTCGAGGTAGCGGCGGTCGGCCTCGTACACGGTGCGGTCGGTGAGCACGAGCAGCTCGGCGCCGTCGCGCACCTTCTTCACCGCCTCCTGCTTGATCCGCTCGATCGCCCCCGCCGTCGTCTCCGACTCGAGCAGCGAGATGTCGACCGCGGCGGCACGGCCCCGGAACTCTTCCCAGAGATCCTCGAGCAGGTAGGTGCGGTGCTCGCGGGCGATGCGCCGGTAGACCTTGTCGGAGAGCGGCGCCATCTCGTGGTGGCCGCCGAGGATCACGGGGAAGGAGGTCTCGATCGTGCCGGTGTCCTCGGCGGCTGCCTCGATCGAGGGGCGGCGGCCGAAGACCGTGCGGGTCGAGAAGTGCTCCATCTCGCGTTCGCGGTCGATCGCCGGGTTGGTGACGACGGCGACCGTCTCCTTGAAGTAGTCGGCGAGGTTCTGGCGCTCCGGCGAGAGCGCCGCGAGCGGGCCGTCGTAGCCGAGCGAGCCGACCGGCTCGGACCCGTTCGAGGCCATCTGCTGGACGAGTTTGACGTCGTCGCGCTGCCAGCCGAAGCCGGCGAGGACGCGGTCGGTGACCCGGACCGGCTCTTCCGGGCCGGCGTCGGAGTAGCCGGGGACCTCGCCGCCCTCGAGCGGGCCGCCGGTGTCGAGGGCGCGGTCGTAGGGGCCGGCGTCCTCGGCGCCGCTGCGCCGCAGCCAGCGGTCGCGGACGATCCGCAGCATCTCGTCATGGGGGTGGAGAGTCGAGCGCTTGCGCTCGCGCTCGGCGAGGACCAGCACCTTCTCGCCGGGGGCGAGCGGCTTCGGCTCGCCGGTCATCGCGGCGACCGGGACGACGCCGGGCTCGGAGCTGAAGACGAAGTCGTCGGCGGTCTCGACCTGCCAGAGCGGCCGCAGCCCCATCGCGTCGGCCGAGAAGACGCATTCGTCGGCGTGGCGGGAGATCAGCGCCACGGGGCCCTGGGCGAAGGGCCCCATCGCCTGGCGCAGGTACATGTAGAAGCGGTGCAGCTCGGCGGGGAGGGCACGGATCTCGGCGACGATCGGCGGCACCACCATCTCGATCACCTCGGCGAGGCTGAAGCCCTCGCGGCTGACCAGTGTGTCGATCGTCCGGTTCAGGTCCTGCGAGTCCGAGCAGCCGGGCTGGATCGGCACGCCGAGCATGCGCGCCTCCTGGCGCAGCTGCTCGATCGTGTTGATCTCGCCGTTGTGGCCGAGGACGGAGAACGGCTGCACCCGCTTGAAGGATGGCCAGGTGTTGGTCGAGTAGCGGTTGTGGCCGAAGCAGGAGATCGTCTCGGCGCGCTCGTCGCGGAGGTCGTCGTAGTAGGCGCCCAGCACCTGCGGCGCCCCCATCACCTTGTAGACGCAGGTGGTCGCCGAGAAGGAGGGGACGTGGACGCCGAGCCGTTCCTCGAGCGCGACCGTGAGGTCGAAGAGAACGCGGTCGCGCTGCGAAGCGTCGGCGACGAGGCCGGCGACCTGCCAGAAGTGGGGCTCCTCCTCGCGCGCGGTCGGGCCGAGCGCGGTCGAGTCGACGGCGCCGATCCGCTCGGCGAGGATGCGGAACCCCTCCTGGCCGAGCAGCTCGCGCGCGTCGTGGCGCACCCGCTCGCGGTCCTCGGGGCGGTCGATGAAGACGTGGGCGACGGCGAAGGCGGGGTCGAGGCTCAGCGACGGGTCGTGTCCGCCGGCCCGCACCTCCTCGGCCCAGATGCGGCGCGGGATGTCGAGCAGGAGGCCGCAGCCGTCACCCTCGCCATCGACGTTGCCCGCCCGGTGCAGCATCTTCTGGAGCGCCGAGAGCGCCAGCTCGATCGGCTCGCGGCTCGGCGTCGCGTCCCGGCGGACCGAGGCGTAAATAGCGCAGGCGTCGCGGTCTTCGACGCTGGGCGGCGAAACGAGCGGCCGATAGGGGCGCTCTGGCGAGTAGCGGACGGGCGGGCGGGCGCCGTGAAGCTCACGTGACTGGGGGTTGCTCAATTTGACCTCCCGGGTTCCGCACCTTCTTCGAGCGGGCGCGCGACGGGTTGACGAGTCGCAGGATTATAGAGCGGGCACGAGCGTCCGCCAAGCTGCGGGGCGCGTCAGGCGGCAACCGGCGCCGCGACCTCGAGCTTCACGACGCGATCCGGCGCAGCGAGCGCAGCCTGCGCGGCAGCCTTCAGGGCGGCGCCGTCGAGGCCGTAGCGCTCCGCTGCAACGTCGAGGAGGTCGAGGTAGCGAGCTGGATAGAGCAGCTCCACGTCGACAGCACGACCACCGACGATGCCCACATTGCAGTAGTCGTCGTCGACCTGCTCCTGATGGTCGTAATGCCGGAATCGCCTCAGCTCGATTGAGAGGGCGTCCGCTTCGCTGTCGTAATCCGCTCGCATCATCGCCTTCTCTTGTGGATTGTGACGATCAGGTCAGGTTCGTCAATCGCGACGACGGCTCGAACGCGCACGCCCCGGATCTCCCCCGTATAGCGCGGCTTTCCGTGCCTGTCCCGGTCGATGTAGGCCGGCCGCTGAATTATCGATTCGACATCCGCGATGCTCAATCGCAGGTTCCTAGCCTGGTTCTTGGCGTGCCTCGATAGGCGCACAGCCAGGTTAAGCACTCAACCCTCATAACTCTCCCCTTTTGAGTACGGCTTTGCGCCTTGCCCCGAGGGATCACAGCTCGGGGACGTCGGCGCCTTGGGGGGTGAAGGGGAGGCGGCGGACCTCTGCCCACCCGGCGCAGCGGCGCTCCAGCCGCTCGACCACGTCGCCGGTCTCCTGCCAGGTGGTCCAGACGAGGACCGTGGGCCCGGCGCCGGAGATCGTCGCGCCCAGCGCGCCCAGCTCGGCCGCTTCGTCGACCAGCTCCATCGAGCGGGGGTAGAGGTCGCGGCGGCGCGGCTGGTGGATGCGATCGGCGAGGCCGGCGGCGATCAGGTCGAGATCGGCGCCGCGCAGGCCGAGCACCAGCCGCGAGGCGGCGGCGACGTTGGCGACCGCGTCGCCCAGCGGGATCTCGGCCGGGATCGCCTCGCGCGCCCGCTCGGTCGAGACCTCCTCGGCGGGGATCACGGCGACGGCCTCGAGCCCGTCGGGCGGATCGAAGCGGGCGGCGCTCAGCCTGCCCTCTGCGTCGCGGCCGCAGATCACGAAGCCGCCGCAGAGCGCCGCCGCGACGTTGTCGGGATGGCCCTCCAGCTCCTCGGCGCGGATCAGCATCTCCTCGGGCGACAGCGCCAGCTCGAAGAGGTGGTCGGCCGCGAGCAGGCCGGCGACGATCGCCGCGGCGCTGGAGCCGAGCCCGCGCGCCAGCGGGATGCCCTGGCGCAGCCGGAAGGCAAGGCCGTCGGCCGGGTGCAGGCTCTCGAAGGCGCGCACGATCAGGTTGTCGCGCCCGGTCGGCACGTCCATCGGCCCCGGATTGAAGGAGAACTCGCCGGTCTCCTCCACCTCGAGCTCGAGGTGCATCGCCAGCGCGGCGGCCATCACGTCGTAGCCCGGCCCGAGGTTGGCCGACGACGCCGGGACGCGGACAAGCCGCCGTCGCACCGTCAACGCAAAACCCTCGCGCTTCGCCCGGTCGCAGAGAACCAGAGATGCACGCTTTCTCTCTCCGCGCTCATAGGAACACCGCGCGCTCGACGGCGCCGAGGTCGTTCTCGCAGTTGATCACCGCCGGCGCTTTGGAGAGGGCCGTGTCGGGGTCCTTGAGCCCGTGGCCGGTAAGGACGCAGACGACCGACTCGGGGGCGGGCACGCCGTCGACCGTCGGCAGGCCGTGGGCGAGCAGGCCGGCCACCGAGGCGGCCGAGGCCGGCTCGCAGAAGACGCCCTCGCAGGCGGCGAGCCAGCGGTAGGCGTCGAGGATCTGTTCATCGGAGACCGCGGCGACGCGGCCGCGGGAGGCGGTGAAGGCGTCCATGGCCTCCTCCCAGCGGGCCGGGTTGCCGATCCGGATCGCCGAGGCGACCGTCTCGGGGTGCGCCACCGGCGCGCCGTGCACGAGCGGCGCCGCGCCCTCGGCCTGGAACCCGTAGAGCACCGGCGCGGCGCCCATCTCGCCGAAGCCCCGCCACCAGGCGGTGACGTTGCCGGCGTTGCCGACGGGGGTCGCCAGCGCCCCCGGCGCCTCGCCCAGCTCCTCGAGGACCTCGAAGGCGGCGGTCTTCTGGCCCTCGATCCGGTAGGGGTTGACCGAGTTGACCAGCTCGATCGGGTGCTTGGCCGCCAGCTCGCGCACGATCCGCAGCGCGTCGTCGAAGTTGCCCTGCAGGGCGACGACCCGCGCCCCGTGCATCAGCGCCTGGGCGAGCTTGCCGATCGCGATCTTGCCCTCGGGGACGATCACCGCGCCGCGCAGGCCCGCCCGCGCCGCGTAGGCCGCGGCGCTGGCGGCCGTGTTGCCGGTCGAGGCGCAGATCACCGCCTCCGCCCCCCGCCCCAGGGCGCGTGACACGGCCACGGTCATGCCCCGGTCCTTGAAGCTGCCGGTCGGGTTCGCCCCTTCGATCTTCAGGTAGGCCTGCACGCCCAGCCGCTCCGAGAGCCGCGGCGCCTCGATCAGCGGCGTCGACCCCTCGTTCAGCGAGACGACCGGGTCGCCCGGCTCGAGCGGCAGGCGGTCCCGAAAACGCTCTATCAGAGACATCACGACCCCGAAAACCAAGCAGGTCGGGGGATGCAGGGAGGCCGACGAGGGGAGCGCACTTTTTCGGTGCGTGACCCGAGGAGGCCGACCGAAGACCCCGAGATGCGCCGGTTTGCAGGGGTCGTCAAACGAACTCCTCCTCGATCACGCGGATCGACCTGGGCGGAGAGCGCAGCTCCTCCAGCCTGCCGATCTCCTCGAGCGCCGCCGCGAAGCGCGACTCAAGGCACTCGTGGACGACCATCACCAGCCGCGCGTCGTCGCCGATTCCCCGCTGCACGACGCTCTTCACCGAGATCCCGTTCTCGCCCAGGATGAGGGCGATCTTCGCCAGCACGCCGGGCTCGTCGGCGACCTCGAGATGGAGGTAGAAGGAGGAGCTGACGTCGGCGACGATCGGCAGCTCCTCGCGCGCCTCGTGCACCGGCGCCTCGCCAGCGAGGATCGAGACGACGTCGCCGAGCACCGCCGAAGCCGTCTGCACGCCGCCCGCCCCCGGCCCCGACAGCGTCACCTCGGCGATCGCCGGCGCCTCGACCATGACCGCGTTGAACGGCCCGTCGATCGGCGCCAGCGGGTGGCCACCGTAGAGGAAGCAGGGGAAGACGCGCACGCTGATCCCGCCGTCGCGGCGCTCCGCCACCCCGAGCAGCTTCAGCGAGAGGCCGAGCTCCTTGGCGTAGGCGAGGTCGTCGGGCTGAATCCGCTCGATCCCCTCGTAGGTGACCTGGTCGAGCGTCACCGGCGCGTGGAAGGCGAGCCGCGCCAGGATCGCCATCTTCGCCGCGGCGTCGGCGCCGTTCACGTCCTCCGTGGGGTCGGCCTCCGCGTAGCCCAGCTCCTGGGCGCGCGCCAGGACATCCTCGTAGGCGGCGCCCGTCGCCGCCATCTCGCTGAGGATGAAGTTGGTGGTGCCGTTGACGATGCCGAAGACCTTGTCGATCTCGGTGACGCCGAAGCTCTCCTGGATGACGCGGACGATCGGAATCGCGCCCGCCACCGCCGCCTCGAAGCGCAGCTGCACACCAGCCGCGCGCGCCGCCGCGAAGAGCTCCTCGCCGTGCCGGGCGAGCAGCTGCTTGTTGGCGGTGACGACGGGCCGCCCGGCGCCCAGCGCCGCGAGCACGTAGTCGCGCGCCGGCTGGGTGCCGCCGATCAGCTCGACGACCAGGTCGGAGCCGGCGAGGATCTCCTCGAAGTCCCCTTCGTCGCGGGTCAGCGTGCCGGCCAGCTCGGGGCGGCGCCCGGTTGCCGCCTCGACCGCCGCGGCGCGCGCGGCGAGCAGCTCGGCGAAGGCGCCGCCGACCGTGCCGCGTCCCAGCAGCCCGATCCGAACCGGCTCAGACATCACACCACTTCGCCCTTCGCTCGCTCGCATTCATGATCACCGGCGATCTTGCTCGCTCGCTCAGGGCTCATCGCGCACGGTGAGGTCGTCGTAGGTCTCGCGCCGCACCACGACGCGGGCCTCACCCTCGCGGCAGAAGACCACCGGCGGCCGCGGCACGCCGTTGTAGTTGTTGGCCATCGCGTAGCCGTAGGCGCCGGTCGCCGGGGTGACCAGAACGTCGCCCACTGCCGGCGCCGCCAGCATCGCGTCGCGGACCAGCACGTCGCCGGACTCGCAATGCATGCCGGCCACCGTGACCAGCGTGTCGGGAGCGGCGGCGGCGCGATCGGCGATCGCCGCCTCGTAGCGGGAGCCGTAGAGCATCGGCCGCAGGTTGTCCGACATGCCGCCGTCGACGGCGACGTAGGTGCGGACGCCGGGGATCTCCTTGACGGTGCCGACCCGGTAGGCGGTGACGCCGGCGTTGCCGACCAGCGAGCGCCCCGGCTCGACCAGGATCCGCACGCCCTCACCGAACACCTCGGCGACTCCGCGCACCTTGACGTCGACGTAGGCGTCGATCGAAGGCGGCTCGTCCTCGGCGGAGTAGGCGATGCCGAGGCCGCCGCCGACGTTGACCATGCGGCACCAGGGGCCGGCCAGCTCGCCGATCGCGCGGATCGCCAGCCGGTAGGGCTCCAACTCGAAGATCTGCGAGCCGATGTGGGCATGCAGGCCGACCAGCTCGAGCGCGTCGGAGGCGAGCACCCGCTCGATCGCCCGCGCCGCCAGCCCGTCGGCGATCCCGAAGCCGAACTTCGAGTCGAGCTGCCCGGTCTGCACGTAATCGTGGGTCGAGGGCTTGATCCCCGGCGTCACCCGCAGCAGCACCCGTTGCGGCCGTTCGAGCAGGCGCTCGCAGCGCTCGATCTCGTCGAAGGAGTCGAGGATCAGGTGGCCGACGCCGCTGCGAGCCGCCAGCAGGATCTCCTCGTCGCTCTTGTTGTTGCCGTGCATGTGGATGCGGGCGGGGTCGAAGCCGGCGCGCAGCGCCATGTGCAGCTCGCCGCCGGAGGCGACGTCGACCGAGAGCCCCTCCGCGGCGAAGAGCCGGTAGGCGGCGGTGCAGGGCAGCGACTTGCTGGCGAAGAGGACCTCGAAGTCGGCGCCGCGCCGTTCGAACGCCTCGCGGTAGGCGCGGGCCCGGGCGCGCATGTCGTCCTCGGCGTAGACGTAGGCGGGGGTGCCGAGCTCGGCGGCGAGCTCGACGACGTCGCAGCCGCCGATCTCGAGCCGGCCGCGCTCGTTGACGCGGCTGCCAGCCGGGTACACGGGCGAGTCCGCGATCGGGTCCGCCACCGTTCCTGCCTTTCTATCCGCCATCGACATCGCGACGGCATTCTGACGGTTGGGGGTCGATGCCCGAGCGGCGCCGCCGCTACGGCAAGCCGCCGACCGCTTCGCCGGCCTTGTCGGCGGTGTGGCCGGCCGTCGAGCCGGGGCCGGCAGCTTTGTCGACGGCCCCTTCGGCGGTGCTGCCCGCTCCACTGCCGCCAAGCGCCCCGCCGACCGCTTCGTCGGCTCCCGAGACGACTTCGTCGACGACCCCGCCCACCGCATGGGAAGGAGCGTCGCCGCCTTTGCCTTCGCCCGGAGGGTCCGCGCCACCGCTCGGCGCACCCGTTGCCGACGCCGCTCCACCGGGCGATCCCGGCTGGGCCAAGCCGCCGTTGCCCGAGGTGGGACCACCGGTGCCGTTGCCCGCCGGAGAGCGCGGCGTGTGGCCTTCGCGACCGCCGCCATGCCGGCCGGCGCCCTTCGACCCGGCCGCTCGTTCGCCGAGATCCTTCGCGCCGCGCCTCGCCGCAGCCGGCGACCTCTTCGCGGCTGGCCGCGCGGAGGCGACCGCGGCGCTATCGCCACCGCGCAGGCCGAGGCCCGCGATCGGCCAGTCCCCGACCGCCTGTAGCGAGACGACCACGACGAAGGCGACCACGGCCGCCGCGATCACGGCCGTGCCCGAAACCGCTCCCAGCAGATACGTGCGCGCCTGCCGAATCACCGCTGCCTCCCGTCGGTTCACATGCAGCGTTGCATGGCCATACAAATCGCTATACCAAAAAATCGGTATTAATGGCCTACAGGTACCCCATGGGGTCGACGGGCGTGCCGTTGACCCGCACCTCGAAGTGCACGTGCGGCCCGAAGCAGTGGCCGGTGCAGTCGCTATAGCCGATGACCTGGCCCTGCGAGACGCGCTGGCCCGGCGAGACGGCGAAGGACTCCTGGTGCGCATAGCAGGTGGAGAGGCCGCCGCCGTGGTCGATGCAGGTGAAGTTGCCGTAGCCGCCGCTGCTCGCCACGGACTCGGTGAAGACCACCGTGCCGGCCGCGGCCGCGTGGATCGGCGTGCCGCTGGGGACCGCGATGTCGATCCCCTGGTGGAACTCGCGGCCGCCGAACCTGTAGCCGAAGCCCGAGACGACCGGGCCGTTGACCGGCCAGATCAGGCCGCTGCCGTTGCCGCCGCGGATCGGGCCGGCGGGCAGCGGCGCCGAGCCCGTGCCGGCGAGGCGGACCGCGATCCTGGTCTGGATCTTCGCCACCGACCCCTCCAGATCGCCTTCGACGCTGTCGATCTTGCGCAGCGCGGCCTCGCGGCTCCGGCGCGCCGCGACCAGCGCGGTCTGGCGACGCTGGAAGGCTCGCCTGGCGCCGGCCAGCGCCCGCTCTTCGGAGGCGATCGCGTCGCGCGCGGCCTGGATCCGCTGCTTCGCGGCGCGCAGGCGTTCGACCGTGCGCCTCACTTCGTCGCGCAGGTCGCGCACCCGCCCGACCACCGCTTCGTCGAGCCCGTGGATGCGGTTGAGGTACTCCGTGCGGTCGACCAGTTCGTTGTAGCCATGAGAGCTGAGAATGACGCTGAGCAGATCGGGGGTCCCCGTCTCGTACATCGCCACCAGCCGTTCGCGCAGCGCGACGAGCGCCCGCTCCAACCGCGCCCGCATCGCCGCGAGGCGCCCCTGGGCGACATCGAGGACGGCGGCGGCGCGATCCAGCTCCGCCTGCTTGGCGTCGAGACCGGTGCGGACCGCAGCCTCGCGGGTGCGCAGCGCCGCGACCTCCGTCGTCAGCCTCTCGATCCGCGTCTTGTAGCGGGAGATAGTCGTCGTCAGCACGCCCTTGCGATCGCGAACCTTCACCAACTGCGCTTCGCGGGCGTCGAGCTTCGACCGAAGGTCACGGGCCGGCGCGGCGCTGGAGAAGGCCAGCGCGACGAGCGCCGCCACGGCGGCGAGCACGGCCGCCGTGCCAAGGCGAGTCCTGAACATGGATCCCGAAGCTAACGAAGCCGCCTACCGCTCCGCGCGGCAGAAAAGCCCTGCAATCAGCCTTGCGCTACGCCGCGACCGGCTGCTCCTCCATCGCCTTCGCCGCCACTTCGGCGCCGAAGGCGAGCCGCTCGGCGTATTCGGCCGCCTGCATCCGCGAGATGACCATGCGCTGGATCTCCGCCGTCCCCTCGAACAGCTGGTAGATCTTGGCGTCGCGGAAGAACTTCTCGAGCGGGTACTCGGTGCTCCAGGCGTCGGGCCCGACCAGGTCCATCAGCGCCGTCGTCGCCCACATCGCCACGTCGCCGCCCTTCAGCTTCGACATCGAGCCCTGGCCGCCCCGCATCGGGACCCCGTTGCGACCCATCCAGGCGGCACGCTGGACCAGCAGCCGTGCCGCTTCGATCTCCGTCGCGACATCGGCGAGCGTCTGCTGGATGCGCTGCGTCTGCAGCAGCGGCGTGCCGCCGTCGGAGCGACCGTCGAGGTATTCGAGCGTCCACTCGTAGGCGGCCTGGGCGATGCCGAGCGCCGAGGCGCCGACCAGCGGCCGGGTGATCTCGAAGGTCGCCAGCGCGTCGGCGCCGCGCGATTTCTTCCCTTCGCGGCCGCGCTGCAGCTTTTTCTCCAGCTTCTCGTCGCCGCCGAGCAGGCAGTCGCCGGGGACGCGGCAGTCCTCGAGCACGATCTCGGCGGTGTGGGAGGCGCGGATGCCGAGCTTGCACTCCTTTTTGCCCTGGCTGAGGCCCGGCGTGCCCTTGGGGACGACGAAGGAGGCCTGGCCGCGGGTGCCGAGCGAGGGATCGACGGTCGCGACGACCACGTGGACGTCGGCGATGCCGCCGTTGGTGATGAAGACCTTGGTCCCGTTCAGGACCCACTCGTCGCCGTCGCGCACCGCAGTCGTCTTCAGGCTCTTCACGTCGGAGCCGGCCTGCGGCTCGGTCACCGCGTAGGCGCCGAGCTTGACCTCGTCGGCGCCGCCGAAGCACTCCGGCACCCAGCGCATGATCTGCTCGGGCGTCCCTGTCGCCGCTATCCCGGCCGCCGCCAGTCCGGAGCCGGAGATCGCGAGGGCGATGCCGGCGCAGCCCCAGTGGAACTCTTCGGCCCCGATCACCTGCATCTGGCCCTCCGGGTCTTCGGCGTTGCGCTGGATCGCCTCGAGCGTGCCGAAGCCCTGCAGGCGCGCCTCCTTGACCACCTCCCAGGGGAAGCTCTCATCTTCGTCGTGCTTGCGCGCCGCCGGCCGGATCACCTCCCGCGCAAAGCTCCGGCAACGGTCTTTGAACTCCTGCTGCTCCTCGGTCAATGCGAAATTCATGCGCTCTCCCTCAGCTCGCCCGGCGGTTGACTGACTGGTCAATCAGTCTAGCTGCTCAGCCAGCCAACTCCCACGGCTCTCCCGTGCGCTTTATGCGTGTATAGGGCACATAAGGCGCACCGGAAGCCGGTGACTGTTTAGCTTTGGCTCGTGAGCGACGCGCGGCCGATCAACGCGGATGTTCCGGCGGTAACGACGACACCGGAGTCATCGCCGCAAGCAGAGCCCGCGAGGGAGCCAACTGCCCCGGCGCCGCAACGAAGCCGGGCCCTCCCCTTTGCCCTGAAGGCGATCGGGGGGACGGTCGTGCTCGCGGTGGTCTTCATCGTCGCCGCCATCCTCGGCGGCGGGTCGGGCGGCGGCCGGCCGTCCCCGAGCACGCCGGCGCCCGTCGGCACCGCCCAATCCCCCACCGGGGCGGCCTCCACCAGGTCACCGGCGGAGCTTGGATACCCGGGCTTCGCGACGAGCAACACCACCCGGGTCGGCGGGCCTGACCCGGCGTCGAGCGCGGCCGGGGTGGCGCTCGCCGTCTATCCCTCCGCCGAGCTCGACCAGCGCCCGGCCGCCGTCACGCTCGTCGACGCCGCCGACTGGCAGGCGGCGATCGCCGCCTCGGTGCTGATGGCGGCGCCGCTCGGTCCGCCGGCTGGCGTCCCGCCGGGCGCCGAACGGGGAGCACCAAGCGGCGCCCCGCTGCTGATCTCCGAAGCGGGCGGCGTGCCGAAGCCGACCGCGGAGGCGCTCGCCTCGCTCGCTCCCCGGGGCAGCCGGGGAAGCGGCGGCGCCCAGGTCTTCGCGATCGGCGCGGCGGCCGTGCCCGCCGGCCTGACGGCGCACCGGGTCGCCGCCCGCGACCCGGTCGCCACCGCGGCGGCGATCGCCGAATTCCGCGACAGGCTGTTCGGCGCCCCGCCGAAGCACCTCGTGGTCGCCTCCGCGGACGAACCCTCCTTCGCGATGCCGGCGGCGGCCTGGGCGGCGCGATCCGGCGATCCCGTCCTCTTCACTGGACCGGAAGAGCTGGCGGCGCCGACCGCGGCCGTGTTGAGGCGCCATCCCCGCACCCCCGTCTACGTGCTCGGGCCCTCCTCGGTCCTCCCCACGAGCCTGGTCCGCCAGATCGCCGCGATCGACGGTCGGGTACGGCGGGTCTCCGGCGAGGATCCGGTCGAAAACGCCATCGCCCTCGCCCGCTACCGCGACGGCGACTTCGGCTGGAACGTCAACGACCCCGGCCACGGCTTCGTCGTCGCCCGCTCCGACTCGTCGCTCGACGCCGCCGCCGCGGCGCCGCTCTCCGCCTCCGGAACATGGGGGCCGCTGCTTCTCACCGACAGCGCCGCTACGCTTCCCGCGGCGCTGCGCGAATACCTGCTCGACGTCAAGCCGGGCTACACGACGGATCCGACGCGCGCCTTCTACAACCACGTATGGGTGATCGGAGACGAACAGCAGATCGACCTGCGCCAGCAAGCGCAGATGGACGCGCTGGCAGAGCTGGCGAAGATCGGGGAAACGGGAGGATGAGCGAAGCGGAGAATCCCCGGCTGCTGGCGCCCGGCCACGAGGTCACGGCGGAGGACATCCGGGCCTTGGCGGCGGCGGTCACCCCCCACTTCGCGCTCCAGGTTCGCAACCGCATCCGCCGCCTGATCGAGCCCCTGCCCGCCGGCCACCCCGCCCGGGTGGAAGGCGAGCGCAAGATCGCCGAGCTGGAAGAGCTCGCCGAGCACAGCGGCGAGCCGCGCGGCACGGCGGCGACGCGGCCCCGATGAAGCAGCTGGCGCCGGGGATCTGGCGGCTCAGGGAGCTGCCGGCGCCAACGATCAACGTCTACCTCGCCGAGGATGTGCTGATCGACGCCGGCCGGCGCTGGGACCGGCGCCGCATCTTCGCCGAGATCGAGGGGCGCGGGCTGTCGGCGCTGGCGCTGACCCACGTCCATCCCGACCACCAGGGCGTCGCCCAGGACGTCTGCGAGGCGCGCGGCATCCCACTCGCCTGCCATGCCGGCGACGTCGACGCGATGGAGGGGCGGCGGCCGATCCAAGAGGCCCAGACGAACCATCCGGTCAACCGCCTCTTCGACCGGCTCTGGAGCGGGCCGCCCCATGAGGTGGACCGCGTGCTCGAGGACGGCGACGAGGTCGCAGGCTTCCGGGTCGTCCATACGCCCGGGCACTCGCGGGGTCACGTGGTCTTCTTCCGCGAGTCTGACCGAGTGGCGATCTGCGGCGACGTGATCCGCAACATGAGCTACGCGACGGCGCTGCCGGGGATCAAGGAGCCGCCGGAGATCTTCACCTACGACCCAGCCGAGAACCGCCGCTCGATCCGCAGGCTCGCCGAGCTGAACCCGAGCATGATCCTGCCCGGCCACGGCCCCGCCGTGACCGACATCGCCGCCTTCGAGCGCTTCGTCGAGCGATTGCCGGCCTAAAGTCAGGCCGGATCGCCGGAACCCGCGAGGACGGCGTCGGCGACGCGCTCGCGGTGCCACTTGGCGTCTCCGAACAGCGTCGCGTTGGCCCTGCCGCGCTTGAGGAAGAAGTGGAGGTCGTGCTCCCAGGTGAAGCCGATGCCGCCGTGCACCTGGAGCGAGGCGTGGGGGACGCGCCAGCCGGCGTCGGAGGCGTAGGCCTTGGCCATCGAGGCGGCCAGCGGCAGCGACTCGGGATCGGCGTCGGCCGCCCAGGCGGCGCCGTAGACGGCGGAGCGCGAGTTCTCCGTCTCCAGCAGCATCTGGGCGCAGCGGTGCGAGACCGCCTGGTAGGCGCCGATCGGGCGCCCGAACTGCTGCCGGTCCTTGGCGTACTCAACCGCCATCTCCATCGTCCGCTGGGCAATCCCGGTCGACTCGGCGGCGACCGCTACGCAGGCCCGCCAGAGGGTCGGCAGGTAGTCGGCGTGCTCGCCGCTCAGCGTCGCCTCCGGCCCGATCCTCACCCCGTCGAAGCGCACCGAGTAGTGGCGGCGGGTCGGGTCCAGCGACGCTTCGGGGCTGACCGTGACGCCCGCGGCGCCCCGCTCGACGACGTGGCGGCGGCCGCCGACCGTGCTGACCAGGAAGAAGTCGGCCGCGGCCGCGTCCATCACGAGCACCTTCTCTCCGTCGAGCACGACTCCGTCGCCGTCCTCTCTCGCCTCCATCGCGAACCTCCCGACCGCGGCCGGAGTGCCGGCATCGATGAGCGCCACCGTCGCCCGCGCCTCGCCGCTCGCCAGCGGGCGCAGCCAGCGCTCGCGCTGCTCGTCGCTGCCGCGCGCCGCGAGCGCCAGGCCGGCGACGGTCGTCGAGAGCAGCGGCGAGGGAGCCAGCGCGTAGCCCATCTCCTCGAAGAGGACGGCCAGCTCGACGATCCCGAGGCCCTGCCCTCCCCACTCCTCTGGCAGCGCCAGGCCGGGCCAGCCCAGCTCGGCCATCTCCTCCCAGTCGGACTGCTCGAAGCCCTGCTCGCTCTCGACCAGCTCGCGGATCCGCTCCGAGCGGTAGCGGGCGGCGAGGAAGTCGCGCGCCGCGGCGCGGATCGCCTGCTGATCGTCGTTGAGGTCGAAATACACGGCCGCTCCCCGCTCAGCGCAGCCTCGGCAGGCCGAGCACCCGCTCGGCGATGATGTTCCGGAGGATGTCGGTGGTGCCGCCCTCGATCGAGTTGGCGCGCGAGCGCAGGAAGCCGTACTGCCAGGCGCCGTTCGCGACGGCGTGCTCGGCGCCCCGGCCGAGCCGCGCGTAGGCGCCCTCGATGTCGAGCGCCAGCTCGGCGATCGCCTGGTTGATGTCGGCCCACTGCCACTTGCCGAGCGAGCCCTCCGGGCCGGGGATTCCCGACTGCATCGCTTTGGTCAATCCCCGGTAAGCGTTGAGCCGCATCGTCTCCGCCTCGATGTGGAGCTGGGCGATGCGCTGGCGGTAGACGGGGTCGTCGGCCGCCGTACCGCCGTCCAGCGGCGTGCTCCTGGCCAGCTCGCCCAGCCGCTTGAGGCTGTTGGCGATCTGCGCGATCGCCCCGAAGGCGAGCCCGGCGCGCTCGTTCATCAGCGTCGTGATCGCCACCGCCCAGCCGTTGCCGACGCCGCCGACCACGTTGGCGTCGGGGATCCGCGCCTCCTCCATGAAGAGCTCGTTGAACTCGCCCTCGCCGGTGATCTGGACCAGCGGGCGGACCTGCACCCCGGGCTGCTCCATGTCCATCAGGAAGTAGGTGAGGCCCTTGTGCTTGGGAGCGTCGGGGTCGGTGCGGGCGACCAGCATGCACCACTTGGCGAACTGGGCGAAGGTCGTCCACACCTTCTGCCCGGTGACCACCCATTCGTCGCCGTCCCTGACGGCGCGGGTCTTCAGCGAGGCGAGGTCGGAGCCCGACTCCGGCTCCGAGAAGCCCTGGCACCAGATCTCCTCGGCGGAGAGGATCGGCTCCAGGTAGCGCTGTTTCTGCTCCTCCGTCCCGTGCGCGATCACGACCGGGCCGCCCATCGCGAGGCCGAGCACGTTGGCCGGGCTGGGCGCCTCGGCGCGGGCCATCTCGCCGGCGAAGATCGCCTGCTCGATCAGCGTCGCGCCCCGCCCGCCGTACTCCTGCGGCCAGGAGATCCCGGCCCAGCCCGCCTCGTGCAGCTTGCGCTGCCACACGCGGCGAAAGGCCATCACCTCCTCCAGCCCCTCCGGCTCCGGCCCGGGATGGTTCGCCTCCAGCCAGGCCCGAACCTCGTCGCGGAACTCGCGCTCGGATGGCGAGAGGCTCAGGTCCATCGGCCTGGAAGACTACGCGACCCCGATGGAGCCCCTGCCCACCCACATCGACGTCGCCATCGTCGGTGCCGGCTTCGCCGGGCTGGGAATGGCGATCGAGCTGAAGCAGGCGGGGCGCGACGACTTCGTCGTGCTGGAGCGGGCCGAGGAGGTCGGCGGCACCTGGCAGGCCAACACCTATCCCGGCTGCCAGTGCGACGTGCCCTCCAACCTCTACTCGTTCTCCTTCGCGCCCAACCCGGGCTGGAGCAAGACCTTCGCGATGCAGCCGGAGATCTGGGATTACCTGCGCAAGGTCGCCGACGACTTCGGGATCCGGCCACGCATCCGCCTGGGCTGCGAGGTCGAAGGCTGCACCTGGGACGAGGCCGCGATGCGGTGGAGGATCGAGACGTCCAGCGGCGAGCTCACCGCACGCGTGCTGGTCGCCGGGGCCGGCGGGATCTGCGAGCCGTCCATTCCCAGCCTTCCCGGGCTCGACAGCTTCGAGGGCGCCGCCTTCCACACCGCCCGCTGGGACCACGACCACGACCTCGCCGGCAAGTGCGTGGCCGTGGTCGGCACCGGCGCCTCGGCGATCCAGGTCGTCCCCCACATCCAGACCCTCGCGGGCAAGTTGAGCGTGTTCCAGCGCACGCCGCCGTGGATCATGCCCCACCCGGGCCGCCCCGTCCGAGCCGCTGAGAAGCGCCTCTTCCGCCGCCTGCCGCTCGTCCAGAAGGCGGTGCGGGGCGCCGTTTACTGGGGCCGGGAGCTCTACGTCGTGCCGTTCAAGCGCAGGCGGTTCAGGCGCTTCCCGGAGCGGATGGCGCTCCGGCATCTCGCCAAGCAGGTAACCGACCCGGAGCTGCGCGCCAAGCTCACCCCCGACTACGAGATCGGCTGCAAGCGGATCCTTCTCTCGGACGAGTACTACCCGGCGCTCCAGCGGCCGAATGTCGAGCTGGTGACCGAGGCCGTCGTCGAGGTTCGGCCCCGCAGCGTGATCACCGCCGACGGTCGCGAGCACCCGGTCGACACGATCGTCTGGGGAACCGGCTTCCGGGTCACCGAGATGCCGTTCAGCCATCTCGTTCGTGGTCGCGCTGGGAGATGCCTCGGAGACCTCTGGCGCGAGCACGGAGTCCAGGGGCTGCGGGGAACGACCATGGCCGGCTTCCCCAACCTCTTCATGCTGGTCGGGCCCAACACCGGCCTCGGCCACAACTCGATCGTCTTCATGATCGAGTCGCAGCTCGCCTACGCGATGGACGCGCTGCGCACGATGGACGCCCGCGGCGCCGCCGTCTTCGACGTCCGCCCCGAGGCGCAGACCGCCTTCAACGAGCAGCTGCAGGCGCGCATGCGCGGCACGGTCTGGACCGAGGGCGGCTGCGCCAGCTGGTACCTCGACGAGCACGGCCGCAACACGACCCTCTGGCCGGGAACCTCATGGAGCTTCCGGCAGGCGACCCGGCGCTTCGATCCCGCCGAGTACGTGCTGGAGTCAGATCCGCTGGATCAGCGTCCCAGTTCCGAGACCGCCGCCGCAGCACATAGTCACTAGCCCCATCTCCTTGTCGGAGCGCTCCATCTCGTGGAGCAGGGTGGTGATCAGGCGGGCACCGGTCGAGCCGAGCGGGTGGCCGAGCGCGATCGCGCCGCCGTTGACGTTGACGCGGTCCATGTCCGGCTCCAGCTCGCGCCGCCAGGCGGCGACGACCGAGGCGAAGGCCTCGTTGATCTCGACCAGGTCGATGTCGTCCATCGTCATCCCGTTGCGCTCCAGCAGCTTCCTCGTCGCCGGGATCGGCCCGGTCAGCATGATCACGGGGTCGACGCCGACCGTCGTCTGGTCGTAGATCCGCGCCCGCGGCTTCAGTCCCAGCGCGTCGGCCTTCTCACGCGCCATCAGCAGCACCGCGGCGGCGCCGTCGGAGACCTGGGAGGAGTTGCCGGCGGTCACCTTGCCGTCCTCCTTGAAGGCCGGCTTCAGCTGCGAGAGCTTCTCGAGCGAGGTGTCGGGGCGGATGCCCTGGTCGGTGACGTAGGTGTCGCCGTTGACGCTGAAGGGGACGATCTCGCGCTCGAAGCGGCCCTCCTCGGTCGCCCGCGCGGCGAGCTGGTGCGAGCGCAGGCCGAGCTCGTCGAGCTCCGAGCGGGGGATCTCCCACTTGTCGGCGATCATCTCCGCCGAGATCCCCTGCGGCACCAGGTCGTAGCGCTCCATCAGCTGCGGCGAGAAGGCCATGCCGTGCTCCTGCATCACCGCGAAGCTGTCGGCGAAGGAGATGTGGCCCATGTGCTCGACGCCGCCGCCGATCATCGCGTCGTGGACGCCGGAGGCGATCAGCGCCGCGGCGAAGTTGACGGCCTGCTGGGCGGAGCCGCACTGGCGGTCGACCGTCGTGGCCGGCGTCTCCATCGGCAGCCCGGCCTCGAGCCAGGCGTTGCGGCCGATGTTGAGGCCCTGCTCGCCGAACTGCTGCACGCAGCCGGCGACCACGTCCTCGACCTCGGCTGGGTCGATGCCGGCCCGCGCGATCACCTCGGAGAAGACCTTGGCGAGCAGGTTGGAGGGGTGGACATCGCGGTAGTAGCCCTTCTCCGCGTGGCCACGGCCGATCGGGATGCGGACCACCTCGACGATCACCACCTCGCGCCCGCCGAACCTTCCCTTGCCGTTCTCCGCCATCGCCGCCTCCATCCGTTTCGTCTCGCGCCTCTTCATTCCGCTGTTCCTTATCCGCGTATAGAGCGGCAAAGGAACAGCGGAGTGGGCTATGAGGCCAAGATAGAGGATTGACTGGTCAGTCAGCCAGGGTGGCCAGACGGGGCCGTGTGATAGGAAACCCGACCTGATGAGCGGCAAGCAGGGATACGAGGCGCCGGGAATCGCCGGCAGCGGCGCGATTGCGACCGGCCTGGCGGCCGTCTGCACGACGACCGCCGACACGATCCTGCTCGCCCGCAGCGAGGCCTCGGCCTGGCGGGCCGAGGAGAAGGCCGTCGCGGCCTGCGCCAAGATCGAGGGCGCCGACCCCTCGCGGCTGCGCGTCACCACCAACCCGGCCGACCTCGCCGACTGCGACGTGATCGTCGAGTCGGTGATCGAGGAAGTCGGGCCGAAGGGCGAGGTCCTGGCGAAGGTCGCCGAGGCCTGTCCCAAAGCCCAGCTCGCCACCACGACCTCCTCGCTGAGCGTCGCCGAGATCGCCGCGGCCGCCGGAATCCCCGGCAAGCTCTTCGGCCTCCACGTCTTCAACCCGGTGCCGCGCATGCAGCTGGTCGAGGTCTGCTTCCCCGAGGGCGTCGGCGAGGAGACGCGCGAGCGGGCGCTCGCCTGGTGCGCGGCGCTCGGCAAGACGGCCGTCGAGGTCCCCGACCAGGCCGGCTTCGTCGTCAACCGCCTCCTCTTCCCCTACCTCTTCGACGCCGTGCGGATGCTGGAGCGAACCGGCATGGAGGCGGGCGAGGTCGACACCTGCATGAAGCTCGGGGCCGGCCACCCGATGGGGCCCCTGGCGCTGCTCGACTTCGTCGGCCTCGACGTCGCCGAGGCGATCGGCGACGCCCTCTACGCCGACTCCTCCGAGCCCGCCCACAAGCCGCCCGGTCTGATCGTCGAGATGGTCGGCGAGGGCAAGCTCGGGCGCAAGTCCGGCGCCGGCTTCTACGACTACTCGTAGTCGGCGCCCCTGATCCGCACTGCCTCGACGCGATTCTCCCGCACCGACTCGACCCGGATCGTGTAGCCGTTGGCGGTCAACGTGTCGCCGCGCTGCGGCAGCCGCCCCAGCTCGGCGAAGACGTAGCCGCCGATCGAGTTGTAGGCGTCGCTGTCGACCGGCAGCTCGATCCCGGCGTCGGAGAGGTCGCCGAGCGAGACGTGACCGCGCACGAACCACTCGCCGTTCGCCAGGCGGCGCAGCGCCGAGGCGCGGGGGTCGGTTTCGTCCTCGATCTCCCCCACCACCTCCTCGAGGATGTCCTCGACGGTGACGATCCCGACCGTGCGGCCGTACTCGTCGACGATGATCGAGAGCGAGGTGCGCTGCACCTGGAGGTCGTGGAGCAGGTCGTCGAGGGGACGGGTCTCGGGAACGATCACCGCGTCGCGGATCGCCGGCTCGATCGTCGACTCCGGCCCGGCGCTCATGTAGAGGCGGGCGAGGCTGTTGTTGTGGACGATCCCCCGCACCCGATCGGGGTTCTCGTCCTCGATCGCGACCAGCCGCGTGTGGCCGGAGGCGACGCAGCGGCGCAGCGCCGCCTCGACCGACTCGGAGGCGTCGACCGTGACCACCGCCGGGATCGGGGTCATCACCTCGCGCGCCTCCTGCTCGTGGAGGTGGAAGACGCCGCCGAGCATCCCCGCCTCGCCGGGGTCGAGCGTCCCCCCCAGGCTCGAGCGGTCGATGATCTGCTTCAGGTCCTCCGCGGTGTGGCGTTCCTCGAGATCGGCGGGGTTGACGCCGAAGAGGCGGACGATCGCGTTGGAGACGGCGCTCAGCCCGATCGTCACCGGCAGCGTCATCGCGCGAAACAGGTTGAGCGGCCGCGAGACGCGGCGCGCCATGCGCTCGGCGTCGCTGATCGCCAGCATCTTCGGCACCTGCTCGCCGATGCTGATGTGGATCGCGGTGACCAGCGCGAAGGCGAGCACCACCGCCAGGGCGGCCGCCACCTCGTGCGAGAGGCCGCCGAAGACCGGCTCGATCAGCTTCGCCAGCGAAGGCTCGCCGAGAAAGCCGATCCCGATCGAGGCCATCGTGATGCCGACCTGACAGGCGGAGAGCGACTCGTCGATCCGCTCCAGCTGCTCGATCACCGCCTCGGCGCCGGCCTCGCCTTCCTTGGCGAGCTGCTCCAGCCGGCCCCGCCGGCTGCGGACCAGCGCGAACTCCGCCGCGACGAAGAAGCCGTTGACGGCTACCAGCAGGAACAGCAGGACGAGCAGGAGGACGCTCATCGGCTATGTGACCCGATACTTCGGGGGAGGTCGGCTTCGGCCATTCGGCCCGAAGAAATATAGCTTTCAGCCCCGCTGGAGCGGGGACGATGCGATATTGGGCGCCGCATGCGGGTCGCAACGCTCAGCGAGATGCTCGAAGAGGTCGTCCGGCTGGGCGAGGCGACCGGGATGGAAGAGCACGCGCGCGAGCTGCGCGGCGAGCTCGAGGGCAGGCTGGCGGCCATGCGGGCCGCCCTCGCCGGCGCCGGCAGCCCCCGCGTGATCGCCCTCCAGCGCCTCGACCCGCCGCGCGTCGGCGGCTACTGGGTGCCGGAGATGATCTCGATCGCGGGAGGCGAGGACGTCGCCGGCGACCCGGGGCTGAGCCCTCCGAGCGTCGGCTGGGGCGAGCTGGAGAGCCTCGGGGCGGACGTCGTCGTCGTCATGCTCGACGCCTCGCTGGAGAACGGGCGGGCGCAGGCGATGGAGCACTGGGAGCGGATCGCCGCCCTCGGCGCGGCGCGGAACGTGGTCGTCGAGGGATCGGTCTTCGCCAATCCCGGGCCGCGCCTGGTCGACGGAGTCGAGCTGCTCGGGCACCTGCTGCATCCGGACCTGATCGACCCGCCCGGCAACGTCCGCTTCGAAGAGCTGCGCGCGCCCTGAGGGGCGGCCGCGGCGGGCCGACGCTCAGGCGATCGCCAGCGCCGCGACGATCGAGACGACCGCGACGGCGACCATCGCGGCCAGCTCCGCGGCAAGGGCATTGCGCCCCAGCCTTCCACGCTCCCCGGCAATGACCACGAAACCGCAGAGAAGCCCGGCGGCGAGGCCGCCGAGGTGGCCGCCGACGCTGATCCCCCGAACCCCGAAGGTGAAGGCGAGGTTGATCAGCAGGACGAAGCCAAGCTGCGAGGCGATCGCGCTGAGGCCGCGGCCGCGGGCAATCACGAAGGCGGCGCCGAAGATTCCGAAGATCGCCCCCGAGGCGCCGACCGTGACCTGGGCGGGATCGGTGAGGAGGATCGCCCCGAACGAGCCGGCGAACAGCGAGGCGAAGTAGAGGGCGACGAAACGCGGGGTGCCGATCGCCGGCTCCAGCAGGCGGCCGAGGATGAAGAGGGCGAACATGTTGAAGCCGATGTGGAGGAGGCCGGCGTGCAGGAAGCCCCCGGTAACCAACCGGTACCACTCGCCGTTCGCGACCGAGTCGCCGCGCAACCCGAAGTTGTCGATCACAGAGCTGCCGCTGCTGCCGAGCCCGCCGCCGCCCCCGGCGATCTCGGCAAGAAAAGCAGCGACGTTGAGCGCGATCAGGACGAAGGTCGCGGGCGCGGCGTGGAGCAGCGACGCCTCGCCGACGCCACGTGTAACCCGCGTGCGCTGCCTGGCGCACTCCGGGCAGCGCATGCCAACCGGCGTCGGCGTCATGCAGTCGGGGCAGATCGGCCGCCCGCAGGAGGAGCAGGAGACGCCGGTCTCCCGGTTCGGATGCCGGTAGCAGGTCTGGGCCATGACGGAGGCGGAGCCTACAGTCGCCATCGCGCTATCTGGCGAGGCGGCCGCTGAGGGCGCTCAGCCGGCTGCCTGCCTGACGGCGGCCGCGGCGGCGCAGCTCGAGCACGACGAGGGCGCCGGTGGCGAGCCCCCCGGCGCCGACCGCGACCACGGGGCGCACCCAGTTGCGCGGGTCGCGCAGCGCCCGCAGCTCGTTCTCGGAGAGCTCGTCGGCCCAGTCGGAGAGCTCCTCCGCCGCCGCCTGGGCGAACGCCGCCAGCGTGTCCTCGAGGCGGCCGGAGAGCCGCTCCGGCGGCTCGATCGGCCGCAGCGCGTCGGCGAGCAGCCGCTCGACGTCCCAGCCGCCGCAGGCCGAGCCCGCTCGCGCCCCGTCACTCATCGCCGATCTCCTCCTGCAGCTGCCTGATCGCGCGATGGATCAGGACCTTGGTGGCGCCGTCGCTGCGGCCCAGGGCGCGCGCGATCTCGCGGTTGTCCATGCCGAGCGCAAAGCGCATGATCAGCGCCTCGCGGCGGTCGCCCTGCAGGTGGCCGAGTCCCGCCATCACCTGCCGCAGCTCCTCCCTCCCCTCGGCGATCGCCTCGGTGCCGTAGCGGGCCGCGATCGGATCGGCGCTGTCCAGCGGCGTCTGCGGCCGCCGCGCGTTGTCGCGGTAGTAGTTGAGCGCCAGGTTGTGGGCGATGCGGATCAGCCAGGGTCGCAGCGGCCGTCCGTCCGACTCGCGACGCGCCCGCGCGAAGTGGCGGTACGCCTGCAGGAAGGCCTGCTCGGTGAGGTCTTCGGCGTCGTGGTGGTTGCCGATCCGGTAGTAGGCGTACGAGTAGACGTCGCGCAGGTGCTCCCGGTAGACCGCTTCGAAGGCGCGGTCCAGCTCCGCCTTCTCGGCCGGGTCGAGGCTGTCCGGCTCGACGTTTTGCGGCGGCTCGCTCACCCATCAAGCCTAGTCCCAGGGGTGACGAAAGCCCTCGCCTCACGCCGCCCTCCGCGCGCGCTCGGCCTGCCGCAGGCCCGCCACCCAGGAGTCGGCGTCGATCTCGCCCCGGATCAGGGACGCGAGCCCGGTCAGGGCCTCGGCGCCGATGCCGGCGGCCGAGATCGCCTCAGCCAGCAGCGGCACCGCGTCGAGCCCCTCCGAGGCCTGGCCGATCATCTCCGGGATCTCCTCCGCGGGCGTGCCGCGGCCCAGCAGCTCGCCGGCGCGGCGGTTGCGGCCGGAGGGGGCCATCACCGTCGCGGTCAGGTCGCCGACACCGGCGAGGCCGGCGAAGGTCTCGAGATGGGCGCCGCGATCGACCGCGTACTCGATGCACTCCCGCCAGACCTCGGCGGCCGCGATCCCCGCCGCGTTGAGCCCGTGCGGCTCCGCCGCGGCGGCGGCCAGCGCCGCGGCGTTCTTCGCCGCGCCCGCCATCTCCACCCCGGTGACGTCGCTGGAGCGCTCGCAGAGCAGCCCGGCCCGCTCGAAGACCTCGCCGAGCTGGCTGCGCAGATCGGGGTCGGCCGAGCCGAGCACGAGCGCCGCGGAGCCGGAGACCGCCTCGCGGGCATGGGCCGGCCCGCCCAGGCAGGCGATCGCCCGGGCGCGGATCCGCTCGCCGACGTAGCCGGCGGGGAGCCGGCCCTGCGGGGCGATCAGCCCCTTGGTCAGGAGCAGCACCGAGGAGCGGTCGCTGACCCGGTCGGCGATCGCCCCCACGGCCTGCGGCAGCGAGCTGGAGGGGATCGCGAGGCAGACGAGGTCGAGGCCGGCCAGCTCGATCTTCGAGGCCTGCCGCACCTCCAGCGTCTCCGGCAGCTCGACCCCCTCGAGGTAGCGCCGGTTCTCCCCCGCCTCCGCCATCTCCGCCGCCTGCTCGGCGGTGCGCGCCCCGAGCTGCACCTCGAGCCCGGCCCTCGCAAGCAGGACGGCGACCGCGGTGCCCCAGCTGCCGGCGCCGATCACCGCGGCGCGGCGCATCGGCGGCAGGCCGCCCATCTCTTCCCACTGCAGGAGGACGTTGGGCCAGATCCGCGCCGTCACGGTCTCGGCCAGGGCCGGCGAGGGCTCGGCGACGCGCGGGAAGGTCATCTGCCTGCCCAGCCGCACCTTCAGCTTGCGGGGGCGGATGCGCCAGCCGCGGCGCACGTGCTCGGTGCCGAAGACGGCGGTCGGCACGACCGGCGCGCCGGTCTGCAGGGCGAGCCGCCCGACGCCGCGGCGCGGCGCGGCCAGCGTGCCGCTGCGGATCCGCGTCCCCTCGGGGAAGATGCAGACGGCGCCGCCGCGTTCGACGACGACGCGGGCGGTCTCCATCCAGGCCTCGTCGGACTCGTTCCTGCGCACCGGGAAGGCGCCGAGCCGCGAGAGCAGCCAGCCGCGCCAGCGCGGCTCGAACAGCTCGACCTTGGCGACGTAGTTCATCGGCCGCCGCCAGGGGAGGGCGCCGCCGACCACGAAGGGGTCGAGGAAGCTGCGGTGGTTGGCGGCGACGATCAGGCCGCCCCTGACACGGCCGTTGCCGCGGCCGGCGCGCGCGTAGCGGAAGTAGACGAGGAAGAACGGGGTCATCGCGACCCGGGCCGCCAGATACAGGACCCAGTTGACCCCGTGGCGGCGCGTGTACTCGTGGTAGCGCTCGAGTCGCTCGGCGGTCACGCAAAGCGCTACACGGGCGCGGCGCGACAGTTACCAGGCGCTCTCGATCAGCCGCTCGAGCTCGGCGCGGGTGGGCGGCTCGGGGGTGAAGGCGAGCTCCGGTCGGGCCATCATCGAGTCGAGCGCCCGGTCGAGCTGCGAGCGGTCGGCGCCGAGCTCGCCGAGCCCGGCGGGGTCGCCACCCAGCTCGAGGATGCGGGCTTCGACGCCGGCGGGATCGACGCCGATCGCCGCCGCGAAGGCGGTGAGGTCGTCGGGCGCCCTCGACGCCATGAACGCCATGCTGCGCGGCAGGATCGCCGCGTTCGTCTCCGCGTGGGGGCAGCCGCAGACGCGGACCAGCGTCTGGCAGATCACGTGGTGCAGGGCGAAGGCGGCAGAGTCGATCGCGTAGCCGCAGAGCAGCGACCCTTCGGCGAGCGCCGCCCGGTTGCGCTCGGCGGGCGGTTCGTCGAGGGAGGCGGCGATCAGCCCGGCGCCGCGCAGCGCGGTCATCTCCGAGACGGGGTTGGCGAAGGGTGTGTAGAGCGAGTCGGCGCCGTGGGCGAGGGCGTTCATGGCGCTGGCCCGCAGCGCCCCCTCGGCGAGGCTGGTCATCGCCTCGGGGTCGGCGACGACGAGCCGCGGCCGGACGGGGGCGGTGACCCTGTGCTCGGCGCCGGCCGGGAGGCGGTGGATGCCGGTCATCTCAGCGCCGGAGAGCGTGGTCGGGACGGCGGCGACCTGGGCGCCGCCGACCGAGGCGATCGCCTTCGCGGCGTCGATCACGCGGCCGCCTCCGAGCGCGACGAGCTGCGACGCCCCGACCCTGTCGAGCAGGCCGGCGGCGGCGTCCGGCACCGACCCCTGCGGCACGGCGTGCACGGCGACAGCCGCCGCCTCCAGCTCCGGCACGGCGACGAGGTTGCGCGGCGTCGTCAGCAGCTCGAAGCCGGAGAAGCCGTGCTCGTGGAGGATCTGCGCCGCCTGCGCGACGCCGCCGCGGCGGAAGGCGACGACGCGCCCCGCGTCCCTCCAGACGAAGTTGCCGTTCACACGGTCGAGCCGGTGCGCGGGTTGGCGATCGGAGTGAGGGTCTCCTCGACCACGTCGCGCAGGTGCTCGAAGTCGGGCGGCAGCGAGAGCCTCTCGCCGAGGTGCTCGAGCGGCTCGTCGACCGTGAAGCCCGGCCCGAGCGTCGCGATCTCGAAGAGGACGCCGCTCGGCTCGCGGAAGTAGATCGAGCGGAAGTAGAAGCGGTCGATGACCTGAGTCGGCCGGGCGCCGGCCACGATCGCCCGCTCCCGCCACGCCTCGTGCTCCTCCGGCTTCGACGCCCAGGCGACGTGGTGGACGCTGCCCGCCCCCTGCAGCGGCCGCTCGGCGGGCGGCTCGTCATACATATAGAGACCGCCGCGCCGCTCGCCACGCGCCTCCCAGCCTTCGCCCGCCGGCTCGAACTCGAGCGTTTCGAGCAGGCGCCGGCTGGCGTCGGGCGCGGCGGCATAGGCGCGGATGCCGTCGAAGCCCTGTAGCGCCAGCTCGGCGGGGATCTCGGGATGATCGGCGATCAGCGGCTCGTCGCCGGCCGCGGCGACCGTCAGCTCATGCTCCAGCCCCTCCGGGTCGGGGAAGCGCAGGCGCTCGCCGGAGCGCACCGGCTCGGAGCCCCTTGTGGCGAGTCTCTCCCCCCAGAAGTCGAGCGCCGCGGCAGAGCCGACCCGCCAGACGATCCGGTGCACGTCGCCGCTGCCGGCCCGGCCGCGCGGCACGCCGGGGAACTCGAAGAACGTGAGATCGGAGCCGGCGCTGCCCCTCTCGTCGGCGTAGAAGAGGTGGTAGACGCTGGGGTTGTCCTGGTTGACGGTTTTCTTGACCAGGCGCAGGCCCAGCACGCCCGTGTAGAAGTCGACGTTGCGCTGGGCGTCGGCGGTGATCGCGGTGATGTGGTGAATCCCTTCGAGTTTCACCAAGTCACGTATAGCATTCGGCATCCATGAGCCGCACGCGGCGACGCACCGTCAAGGCCCTGGTCGTGCTCGGCTCGGTGCTCGCCTTCCTCAGCGTCTTCGCGATCTGGACGGAGCGGCAGGCCCTCAATACGAGCGACTGGGTCAACACGAGCGGCAGGCTGATCCAGAACAAGACGATCCGCTCAGCGGTCGCCGAATACCTGGTCGACCAGCTCTACGCCAACGTCGACGTCGAAAAGGAACTCAAAGACATCCTGCCCGGCGAAGCCAAGAAGCTGGCGGGGCCGGCCTCGGGCGGTCTGCGGCAGGTGGCCGGCACCGGCGCCGAAAAGATCCTCGAAACCTCGACCGCGCAGGGCCTCTGGCAGGACGCGAACCGGGCGGCGCACGAACAGCTGCTGTCTATCCTCGAAAACAAGGGCGAAGCGGTCTCGACCGAAAACGGCGAAGTCGCGCTGAACCTGGGCAGTCTCGTCACCAACCTGGCACAGCAGACCGGGATCGGCGCCGACCTGGCCGAAAAGCTGCCGCCGGACGCGGGGAAGGTGACGATCCTGCGCTCCAACCAGCTGAAGACCGCGCAGGACATCGCGATCGGCGTCAAGGGCCTGGCGCTGCTCCTCTCCCTGCTCACCTTCCTCGCCTTCGGCCTCGCGATCTACCTGTCGCGCGGGTCGCGCTGGGTGACTGTGCTGTTTTGCGGGATCGGCCTGGTCGCCGCCGGCTTCGCAGTGATCGTCGCCCGCCAGGTGGTTGGCGGAATCCTCGTCAACGAACTCGTCGTCAAGGAAAGCATCAAGCCGGCGGCCGAAGCGACCTGGTCGATCGGCACCTCGCTGATGGTCAGCATCGCGGCTTCGGCGATCGTGATCGGTGTCCTCCTCGGCGTCGCCGGCTGGATGGCGTCGCCGACCGCCGCGGCCCGGCACCTGCGCCGCGAGGCGGCGCCGATCCTCCGCGACCACGTCGCCTACGTCTACGCGACGCTCGCGATCGTCGTCTGCGTATACTTCCTCTCCGCGGCGGTCCACAACCTGCGCTCCTTCCTCACCGCCCTGGCGATCGGCGGCCTCACCGCCTTCGGCATCCACGAGCTGCGCAAGCAGTCGGTGGAGGAATTCCCCGACGCCCGCCTCAGCGACTCCTTCGGCCGCACCCGCGAACGCGTCTTCGGCGCCGTCAGGAGCGCCAACCTCGGCGAGCGCGCGTCGAGATTGCGACTGCCCGAGGTGCGGATGCCGGAGATGCGCCGGCCGGCCGCCGGCCGGGCCGCCGCCCCGGAGGCCGAAGCAGCGCCTCCGGACGGCAGGCCCGTAGACGACGTCGACGCACGCATCGCCCGCCTCGAGCGCCTCGGCGCTCTGCACGAGAAGGGCCTTCTCACCGATGCCGAGTTCGCCGCCGAGAAAGCCCGCGTGCTGGGCACGGGCGGGGAGACAGCCGCCTAGTCCCGACCGCGAAGCCCGCCTCCGGGGTCGAACCGGAACTCTCTCGATTACAAGTCGAGTGCTTTACCAATTAAGCTAGGCGGGCAGGCTCTCGAATATAGACGCCGATTCAGTACTTCAGGCCTCTCGAGAAGCCAAATGGGTGGCCACCTTGCGCTTGACGCGCTGCAGGGCGTTGTCGACGGTCTTCGTGTCGCATTCGAGCCGCTCCGCCGTCGCCTCGTAGGAATGGCCGTCGAGGTAGAGGGAGAGGACGCGGCTCTCGAGGTCCGAGAGTACGCCGGACACGCCCGAGAGGCAGGAGACGAGGCTCTCCAGCTCTTCCGAGGCGATCACCTGGTTGACCGGGTCATGGACGGACGGGCCCGGCAGGACCTCGTCGAGGGTGGTCTCGGAGTCGCCGGCCGCGGCCGGCGTCTGGCTGAACGAGACGTACTGGTTGAGCGGCGTGTGCTTGTTGCGCGTCGCCGTCTTCACGGCGGTGATGATCTGCCGCGTGATGCAGAGCTCGGCGAAGTTGCGGAAGCTCGACTCGCGGTCGGTGCGGTAGTCGCGGACCGCCTTGTAGAGGCCGAGCAGCCCTTCCTGGATCAGGTCCTCGCTCTCGCCGCCGAGCAGGAAGTAGGACGAGGCCTTGAGGCGCACGAAGCCGCGATAGCGGCGAACGATCGCGTCGTAGGCGTCCGCCCGCCCCTCCTTGGCCAGCGCGACCAGGTAGTGGTCGTCAAGCTCAGGTTGAGACTGAGTCTCGGCCGGTCGGGAGGAACCGCTGAGGCGGCCGGTCGGGAGGCGAAATTCCTGCGTAGGCGACGAGAGAGCCACAGATCCTTCTCCTTTGGAGCGAAGGGTCGTGGCGCCGTTTACCTCCCCTGAGGCGCCCTTTTGACTGGGTTAGCTCCTCAGACTCAACCTGAGGTTCACCCTTATTGGCGCCGTAGTCTTACCGCTGCGCGGAGTTCTGTCAACCCCGGGCGTCGAACTTCCTGCAAGCGCCGTTGCAGGTGGTAGCTCCCCCACTCCGCCGGTCCTCGCAGGCAAAAGGCGCATACCATCCCCGCCGATGCGGGAAGTTCGCATACGAGACACCCTCTCCGGAGAGATGCGTGCCCTGGATCCCAACGACGAGGTCGGGATCTACGCCTGCGGGCCGACCGTCTACAGCCGCATCCACATCGGCAACGCTCGGCCGTTCGTCATCTTCTCGCTGCTGGGGCGGTTCCTGAAGTCGGAGGGCTACCGGACGAAGCTGGTCTTCAACGTCACCGACATCAACGACAAGATCTACGTGGCGGCCACCGAGGCAGGGGAGCGATCGGACGAGTTCGCGGCGCGGATGACCCGGGCCTACATCGAGGACACGGATCGTCTGGGACTCGGCCGCCCCGACGCCGAGCCTCTGGCCAGCGAGACGATCGGCGAGATCGTCCAGCTGATCGCGGAGCTGATCGACACCGGGCACGCCTACGAGTCCGGCGGAGACGTCTACTTCAAGGTGAAGAGCTTCCACCCGTACGGCAAGCTCTCCAACCGGCGCACCGAGGACATGGACCAGGGAGAGGAGGCGGGCTCCGCAACGCTCAAGGAGGATCCGCTCGACTTCGCGCTCTGGAAGGCCCACAAGCCCGACGAGGACACCAGCTGGGACTCGCCTTGGGGCCCGGGACGGCCGGGCTGGCACATCGAGTGCTCGGCGATGGCGGAGGCCGAGCTGGGCGCCTCGTTCGCGATCCACGGCGGCGGCTCGGACCTCGTCTTCCCCCATCACGAGAACGAGATCGCGCAGTCGGAGGCGGCGGGGCGGCCCTTCGCGCGGCTCTGGATGCACAACGGGATGATCGAGACCGACGCCGAGAAGATGTCGAAGTCGGGAGGCAACATCTTCCATCTATCCGAGGCGCTCGACCGCTACGGCCGCGAGGCGGTCGTCGCCTACCTGATCTCGGGCCATTACCGGCAGCCGCTCGCCTTCGGCGCCGAGCTGATGGAGGAGGCAGTGGCAAGGGTGGAGCGGCTGCGGAACTTCTTCCGCGAGCACCCCGCCGGGGCCGGCAGCCCCGAGCTGGCCGAGGACGGCATGGGCGTCGACGAGCTCGTCGACGCCCACGAGAGCGCCTTCCGAGACGCTCTCGCCGACGACTTCAACACCGCCCGCGCGATGGCTGAGGCCTTCGAGCTGGTCGCCGAGGCAAACCGCGGTCAGCTGCCCGGCGCCCCCGAGGCGCTGCGCGAGATGCTCGGGCTGGTCGGCTTGGAGTCGTTGGCTGAAGCGGAGGACGGCGCGGGTTCCGAAGCAGAGGCCCTGCTGGCCGAGCGCGAAGCGGCGCGAGCCGCAGAGGACTTCACGCGCGCCGACGAGATTCGCAAGCGGCTCGGGGAGCTGGGCTGGGAGGTGCGCGACTCAGCGGATGGTGCGCGCCTGGTGAAGAAGAGCTGAGGCGTGACAGGTGACGGCCAGACAATCTATGGCCGGCGCCCGGTCGAGGAGGCCGAGCGGGGCAAGCGACGCGTGCGCCGCATCTGGCGCGCCCCCGAGACGCCGGCCGAGGAATTGGAGCGGCTGTGCGGATCGCCCGACCACCAGGGCGTCGTCGCCGAGGTCGATCCATATCCATACGCTGACGCCGGCGATCTGCTGAACCGGAGGGGAGCGCTGCTCGTGGCGCTCGACCAGGTCCAGGACCCGCGCAACCTCGGCGCGGTCTGCCGCGCCACCGAGTTCGCCGGCGTGGCCGGCATCGCGATACCGGAGCGCCGCTCGGCAGATGTGACCGCCGTCGCCTGCAAGGCGTCCGCGGGCGCGGTCGAGCACCTCGACATCGCCCACGTCCGCAACCTCGCCGACTGGCTCGCCGAGGCGAAGGCCGCCGGCTTCTGGATCTGGGGCGCCGACGCCGGCGCCACGCAAGCTCCCTGGGACGTGGACCTGCGCGGCCCGACAGTCCTCGTTCTCGGCGGCGAGGGCAAGGGCATCCGTCCACGGGTGGCGGCAGCCTGCGACGGCCTGATCGCCCTGCCGCGCCACGGCTCGGTCGACTCCCTCAACGTCTCAGCCGCCGCCACGGCCCTCCTCTTCGAGGCGATCCGACAACGGCAATAGACGCCCTCCCGCGGGAGGGCGTCGGGATTCCTAGAAAGTCCGGTAGATGGAGCCCGAGGCGGCGGCCTCGCGGCGGGCCCAGTTGGGGGCGGTCTCGTCGGCGGCGGCGAGAACCTCGCGGCGGGCCCGCTTGACGCGCGCCTCGATCTCCTCCTCGGCGGCACGCCGCACCCGCTCCTCTCGCTGCTCGGCCTGGCGGCGGATGCGGTCCGACTCGGCTTGCAGCTGCTCCTCGGCGCGAGCGCGGGCCTTCTCCTCCGCCTCGCCCTCGACCCTCTCGACGAGCTTGCGCACCCGCTCCTCCGCCTCGCGGCGCACCTCCTCGGTGCCCCTCATCACCCGCTCCTCGATCTCCGTCTCGATCCGAACCGCGATCCGCCGTGCCTCCTCGGCCGCCGCTTCGGCGTCGGCGGCGCGCTGCTCGGCGGCGGCGACCCGCCGGTCCGCCTCGCCCTGCTGCTCCTCCAGCGCCTCGCGAACCCTTCGCTCGGCCTCCTGCCGCTGCGTCTCGAGCGCCTCGCGAACACGCCGGTCGGCCTCCTCGCGCGCCTGCTCGAATGCCTCCTCGATCCGGTCGCGCGCGGCCTCGGCGCGCTCGGCGCGCGCCACCGCCTCACACATCTTCTCGCGCTCGGCCTCCAGCCGCTCGCGTCCCTCCTCGGCAAGCTTGCGCAATGAGGCCAGCGCCCGCGCCTTGAGCGCCGCGCGGACTCGCTCGCTCCTCGCCTCCACCTCGGCGCGCCGTCGCTCGCTCAGCTGCACCCACTCCAGCGCCTGCTTGGCGACGCCCCTGATCTCGTCGGTGGCCTCGCCGAGCGCGGTCAGCTGGACTGCGGGCTCTCCCATCCGCCTGGAACCTACTACCGGAGGCGGCGTCCCCTGCGCGTCGCCAGGGAAGAATCCGCAAATAGCGGAGAGACGAAAGACGCCCTCAGGCCGACTTCTGCGTCTCGCGCTCGCGCAGCTGGCGCTTCAGCACCTTGCCGGTCGCGTTGCGCGGCAGCTCCTCCATGAAGACGACCTCGCGCGGCGTCTTATAGGAGGCGAGATTGGACTTGACGTGAGCCTTCAGGTCCTCCTCGGAGACAGCGATCGCCTCGGCGACCACCACGAAGGCCTTGAGGCGCTGGCCGAACTCCTCGTCCTCGACCCCGATCACCGCCACGTCGGCCACCGCCTCGTGGTCGGCGAGCAGGTCCTCGACCTCGCGCGGGAAGACGTTCTCGCCGCCGGAGACGATCATCTCGTCGTCGCGGCCGTCGACGAAGAGGCGCCCCGCCTCGTCGAGGTGGCCGACGTCGCCGCTGCTCAGCAGGCCGTCTATCACCTCTTTGCCGCCGCCGCCGGTGTAGCCCTCGAACGACATCTCGTTGCCGACGAAGATCCGCCCAACCTCGCCCGGCCGGACCTCACGGCCCTCGTCGTCGTAGAGGCGGACCACGGTGCCGCGGGGGGGGCGGCCGGCCGTGCCGGGCGCGGCGCGCAGTTCCTCGGGGGTCGCGACGGTCGCGTAGGCGACCTCGGTCGAGCCGTAGAGGTTGTAGATCGTGTCGCCGAAGCGGTCCATCCACTCGATCGCCAGCTCGCCGGGGAGCGCCGAGCCGGACAGCGAGGTGATCCGAAGCGAGGGAAGGTCGTAGGAGGAGAGCGTCTCCTCGGGCAGTCTCAGGATGCGCTGCACCATCACCGGTATCGCCGCCAGCACCTGGGCCCGATGCTCCTGCACCGCCCGCAGCGTCTTCTCCGGGTCGAAGCGGCGCCGCAGGACGATCGTCGAGGAGGTCGGCAGGCTGAGGATGAAGTGGAGGAAGCCCCAGGAGTGGAAGAGCGGCGCCGCGATCATCATCGTCTCGCGGCTGCGGAAGGGGATTCTGTCGATCAGCGCGGCGAGCGCGAACAGCCCGTCCGGGCTGGAGCGCTGCGCGCCCTTGGGAGTCCCGGTGGTCCCGGAGGTGAGGATCACGAAGCGCGGTTTGTCGGGGGGCGGCTTCAGGCTAGACTCGTCGCCGGCCGCGATCAGCGAGTCGATCGTCGGCCCGGCGGCGCCCCCGTCGGTCCAGCCGACGACACGCTCCACCTTCTCGTCGACCTCGCCGAGCAGCTCCGTGAACTCCTCGTCGCAGACCAGGATCTTCGGCCTCTCGCGGCGCGTCACCTCGACGAGCTGGGGCCCCGCGAACATCGTGTTCAGGTAGAGGGCGCTGGCGCCGAGCTTGGCGGCGGCGAGCGTCGCCTCGACGAAGCCGCGATGGTTGCGGCACATGATCCCGATGCCGTCGCCGTAGCCGATACCCATCTCCTTGAACGAGTGGGCGAGCGCATTCGAGCGACGGTGCACCTCTTCGAAGCTGAGCGAGCCGCGCTCGTCGATCAGCGCTGTCTCGTCCGGGTGGTGAATCGCCGCCGTCGTGATGCCGAGGGCCGGCGAGGCGCCCCAGCGCAGAAAGGCGGAGACGACCTTCAGGGACTTGTCGGGGCGGTGCATGCCGAGGATGCCGGACTCGCGCAGCACCTTCATCTCGAACGCTTTGTCCGAGGCCTTGCGCCGCGCTGCCGTGGCGATCGATCCGAGCTTGCCCATCGCGCCGCGAAGACTAGTCGCTATCCACCGAAGCCACAGCGATGCAGGCGATCCCTTCGCCGCGGCCGATCCACCCCATCCCCTCGTTGGTGGTCGCCTTGACGCTGACCCGGGCCGAGGTCACCTCGGCGAGGATGCGCTCCATCTCGGCCCGGTGGGGGGCGAGGCGCGGCTGCTCGCAGACGAGCGTCGCGTCGACGTTGACGATGCGCCCGCTCACGGTGCCGACGACGGTGCGCAGCAGGTCGATCGAGTCGGCGTCGCGCCAGAGGTCCTCGTCGTCGGGGAAGAGGGTGCCGATGTCGCCGCCCCCGGCGGCGCCGAGCAGGGCGTCGATCACCGCGTGGGTGAGGACGTCGGCGTCGGAGTGGCCCGCCAGCCCCGTCTCGTGCTCGACCTCGACGCCACCCAGCACCAGCGGCCGGTCGGCGCCGAAGCGGTGGCAGTCGTACCCGATCCCAACGCTCATCTCAGCCTTGATTCTCGCCCACCGCGGCGCCGAGCGGCTCGAGGCGCCGCTGCCGCCGCTCGAACGCGCAGATCTCCCCCACCCCCAGATCGGCGAGGAGCTCGAGAGCGCGGTCGTAGCCGAAGCCGACCTCCTCGGGCCGGTGGGCGTCCGAGGAGAGCGCGAAGGCGGCCCCCGCTTCGACGCACATCTCGGCGAAGGCCCGCGCCGGGTAGAGCTCTCCGACCGGCTTGCGCAGGCCCGCCGTCGAGACCTCGACGGCGATCCCGCTCGCGGCGATCGCCTCGACCGCCGGCTCGTAGAAGAAGCGGGGGTCGCGCTTCGGCAGCGGCCGTCCACCGCCCCAGACCTTGACCAGGTCGGGATGGGCGAGAACGTCGAAGAGGCCGCTGCGCGCGCACTCGGCGAGGGTCTCGAAATAGCGGCGCCAGACCTCGTCGGGGTCGCCCCTCCCCTCCCAGACGTCCCAGCCCTCGTGGTCGACCGCCGCGTCGCCGAGGAAGTGGACCGAGCCGACCACGTAGTCGAAGTCGTGCGCGTCGAGCAGCACCCCGGTGCGGTCCTCGGCGCCGGGGACGAAGTCGCACTCGATGCCGAGCCGCAGCGGCGTGCCCCGGACGAATCCGCAGTAGGCGCTGAGGTCGTCGCGCGCCTGCTCCTCCCAGAATGGATGGCGCCAGAGCTGGAGCGCCTGCTTGAAGCGGTGGATGTGCTCGGAGACGCCAAGCTCGTCGATCCCCGCCGCGGCCGCCGCCTCCAGGTAGCGGTCGACGTTCTCCGCCGTGAAGTAGCGCTCGGGCGGCGTCCCCTCCTCGTCGGGGCGCAGGTGGAGGTGGTAGTCGGTCAGCACGCTTGGGACGTTACGCGGTCGGCCCATAGACTTGCCGGCGCCATGGGCCGCCAGCTCGCGCTTCTTGCCGTCGCCTTCGCCGCCGGCACCGTCATCGCCGAGGCGCTCGGAGCGATCAATCTCGGCACCGCCTTCGGCATCGGCCAGATCGCCTTCTCAGCGGCCTTGGTCTGGGTGCTGCTCCGATAGGAGCAGCTCCGCGAGACTCAGATCGAACGGCGTCGTCACCTTGAGGTTCTCCGACGAAGATGCGTGGATCAGGACCCTGCCGCCGATCGCCTCCACGAGCATTGCCTCATCGGTGGCCGCGGGTGCACCCCCCGGGTAGGTCGCAAGCGCCTCGCGCAACGTCTCGGTCCGAAACACCTGCGGCGTCTGCGCCGCCCACAATCTTCCGCGGTCGACGGTCGTCTCGACCACGCCGTCGGCCACCCGCTTGATGGTGTCGGTGATCGGCGTCGCGGCGATCGCGCCGGCGGCGGCCGGATCTCCAACCAGCGTCGCGAACACGTCTTCGATCAGCGCCGGGGTAACCAGCGGCCGCGCCGCGTCGTGGATCGCGACCAGCCCGGTGCCGACTGCGGCCAGCGCGTTGGCGACCGACTGCGAGCGAGTCGCGCCGCCGTCGACCACGCCCAGGTCATGTCCACCCAGCTCGTGGACGTGGCCCGGTGGGCAGGCGACGACGATCGAGCGCACTCCCTCGACCTCCCGAAACGCCGCGATCGCCCACTCGACCAGCGGCCGGCCGGCGAGCGGCACGAAGGCCTTCGGGCCGCCGGCTCCGAGCCTCTCTCCGGAGCCGGCGGCCGCGATGACCGCTGTGACGCTGGACACGCTCTCAGGCGGTGGCGGCGAAGCGCTCCTCCAGCAGGCCGTCGAGGAATTCCTCGGCGCCGTCCTCGTCCTTGTCGAGCGCGTACATGAACTCCGAGGCGAGGATCTTCTTGGCCCGCGTGTACATCTGCTTCTCGCCGGTGGAGAGACCCTTCTCCATCTCGCGGAGCGCCAGGTTACGGACCACCTCGGCGAGCTCGAACACGTCGCCGGTCTTGATCTTCTCGCGGTTGTACTTGAAGCGCCGGTTCCAGTTCTTCGGCATCTCCGACACGTCATCGGTGAGGACTTCCATCACCTTCTTGATTTCATCCTCGTCAATCACGCGTCGCAGCCCCGCGATGCCGGCGTTTTCGCAGGGAACCATCACGGTGAGATCGTTGTGGAGGATCTTGATCGTGAGGTATTCACGTTCCGTCCCCATCAGCTCCCGCGTCTCTTTCTTCAGCACAAGGCCCGCCCCGTGGTGGGGATAGACGACCTTGTCCCCCTCCTCGAAGTCGCAGACGTAGACCTCCACGTCCTCCTCGAAGCCGACCTCAGTTGCCTCCTCTAGCTCGGGAATCTCTTGCTCCTTTCCATCGGGACGGCGCCATCGGCCGTCAGCTCTGCAAGTACCTGTCGACCACGTCGACCTCCTGAAGCCGCCGCAGCCCCTCGCGGATGTCCTTGGCCCTGATCGGCCCGACCCCCTCGACGGCCTCCAGGTCGGCGTCGGAGGCCGCGAGGACCTCCTCCAGCCCGCCCAGCTCCCGGATGATCTTCTGGACGACAAGCTTTGGAATGCGCGGCACGCGGCCCAGGACGCGGTAGCCGCGCGGCGCGACCGGGAAGTCGAGCGTGTTGAGCTTGCGGTCGTAGCCCAAGAGCTCGGCGAGCCGGCCGAAGTCGAGCACGTCCTGGTGGGGCAGCCGCGCCAGCGACTGCAGCACCGTCGCCAGGTTCTGCTCGGAGTCTTCGACCGAGTAGTCGCGGATCAGCGCCGCCTTGTCGGCGGCGACGCCCACCATCGTCTCCTCCAGCTGCATCTCGATCAGCCGCCCCTCGGTGCCCAGCTCGATGATGTAGCGCTCGACCTCGACCGCCATCCTGGTCACCAGCTCGGCCCGCTGCAGGACGGCGAGCGCGTCATAGAGGACGCCGCCGCCCTCGAACTCCAGCACCGTGAGGCGGGTTGAGACCTGGTCGAGCCGCTCGCGGTACTTCTCCAGCGTCGCCAGCCCCTGGTTCGCCTTGGCGAGCACGGCGGGGATGTCCTGGAGGATGTACTTCGTCCCTTCCACGTAGAGGGAGACGATGTCGCGGCGCTGCGAGATCGCGATCACCAGCGCATCGGTCTGCTTGGAGACGCGCTCGGCGGTGCGGTGGCGGGTGCCGGTCTCGCCGGAGAGGATCGTCGGGTCCGGCATCAGCTGGACGTTGGCCCAGACGATCTTCGTCGCCTGCGGGTTGAGGACGATCGCCCCGTCCATCTTCGCCACCTGGTAGAGCATCGCCGGCGTGTAGTCGATATCGAGCTTGATCCCGCCGGAGAGCATGTGGGAGATGTCGCCCGGCTCGCCGAGCACGATCAGGCCGCCGCTGCGCGAGTGGACGATGTTGTCGATACCTTCGCGCAGGGCGCCGCCCGGGGCGACGACGTCGAGCGCCCTCAGGAGCCGCGGATCCTGCCGTTCGGCAAGCTCGTGCAGCTCATCCGCGGGCAGCGAGGACATCCCGCCTAGGATGGCATATTCCGCTCTGCAATGCGGTCTGGGGTGATCCCCCAGCGGGCGCCGGCGGCGACCAGCTCGTCGCTCAGCGACCAGCGGTCGGGGCGCTCCTCGCCGTCGTGCGTGGCGCTCGCCCCCTTCAGCGCCATGCAGCCGGTGTTGTCGCCGACGGCGCGGATTGCCTCAACCTCCTCCTCGCTCAGCCGCGGCTCCACCGGCAGCGCCGCCAGCTCGGCCCGCTTCCGCTCGATCGGGCGGGCGCCCTCGCCCGCCTCCTGGATCAGGGTCGGCACCACGCACTCGACCGCCGGGTGCGCCAGGTTCCAATGGCAGGCGAGCTGGATCGTCGTGAGGTCGCGGCGCGCGGCGATCGGCGCGACCCGCTCCAGCCTCTCGAGTCCTTCCTCGATCCAGCCGGCCGGGCGGAAGGCGCGATGGTCGCCGTGCGCCAGCTCCATCCCGGGCCGCAGGTCGTCCCAGAAGAGGCCGCCGTAGTCGACGACCCGGGTGATCACCCTGACGCCGTGGCGCTCGGCCGCCTCCAGGCAGAGCTCCCCCGGCCAGGGCTCGAACGGGTTGAGGATGATCATCGCCCAGTCGATCCGCTCGCCGAAGTGCTCGATGCAGGCGATCAGGTCGAGCGTGAAGCCGTTGGCGGGTCCCGGCGCGACGCCGATCGCGGCGGCGAGCCCCTCCTCGCGCAGCGCCGCCATCCCGTCCCACACCGCCTCGCTGGAGTAGCCGGTGCGATCGGGGTTGTGGAGGAGGAGGACGTCGAACGAGGAGGCGCCGATCCGCTCCAGGCTGCGCTCCGCGGCCATCCGCAGGTAGTCGGCGAACTCGCCGGGGCCGCGCAGGCGCGGATCGGTGAAGCGCGGGAAGCCGCGCGGGCCGTCGCGCTCGCCCGCGTAGAAATCGTGGCCGACGGCGCCGATCAGGCTGTAGCTGTCGCGCGGCACGCCGCTCAGCGCCCGGCCCAGCAGGCGGTCAGCCTCGCCGGCGCCGTAGGCGTCGGCGCTCAGGACCGTGTCGATGCCATCGCCGGGGCGCAGCAGGGCCGCCAGGCGGTCCTCCTCAACGGCCTCGCCAAAGCGCAGGAACCTGCCTCCGCTCCAGGTGCCGATCGCGCTGCGGCCGGGCTCCATGCGCTGTCGGCGGAGCTAGCCCTCGGAGGAGTGGCCGTCGTGCGACCCCTCGCCGCCGCCGTCGCGGCCGCCGTTCTCGAGCTCGCCCTTCTTGGCGCCGACGCCGACCTTCTCCTTCTCCGGCTCGCGCGGCTTCGGCTCGACGATCGCAAGGCTGAGCGGCCGGTCCTCCTCGTCGCCGGAGGGGTCGCGGTCGATCATCACGGTCGAGCCGGGGGTCATCTGGCCCTGGCGCAGAACCTCGTCGGCAAGCGGATCCTCGATGTAGCGCTGGATCGCGCGACGCAGCGGCCGGGCGCCCATCGAGGGGTCCCAGCCCTTGGCGACCAAGAGGTCCTTGGCGTCGCCGGTCAGCTCCAGCTGCAGCTCGTGCTCGGCGACCTGGACGCGGACCCGGTTGATCATCAGGTCGATGATCTCCTTGACCTCGTCCTTGGCGAGCTTGTGGAAGACGATCACCTCGTCGATCCGGTTGAGGAACTCCGGCCGGAAGACTTTTTTGAGGTCGCTCATGATCCGGTTCTTCATGTCGTCGTAGGACATGCCGGTCTCGTCGGCGACGGTGAAGCCGATCGAGGTGTTCTTGGCGATCTCCGATGCGCCGATGTTCGAGGTCATGATCACGATCGAGTTGCGGAAGTCGACGGTGCGCCCCTGGGCGTCCGTCAGCCGCCCGTCCTCGAGGATCTGCAACAGGATGTTGAAAACGTCCGGGTGTGCCTTCTCGATCTCGTCGAGCAGCAGCACCGAGTACGGCTTGCGCCGCACGGCCTCGGTCAGCTGACCGCCCTCGTCGTAGCCGATGTAGCCGGGTGGCGAGCCGACCAGGCGGCTGACCGAGTGCTTCTCCATGTACTCGGACATGTCGATCCGCACCATCGCCTCCTCGTCGCCGAAGAGGAACTCGGCGAGGGTGCGGGCCAGCTCGGTCTTGCCCACCCCGGAGGGGCCGAGGAAGATGAACGAGCCGGCCGGCCGCTTCGGGTCCTTGATCCCGGCCCGCGAGCGGCGGATCGCCTTGGAGACGGCGGTGATCGCGACCTCCTGGCCGATCACCCGCTTGTGCAGCTCCTCCTCCATCCGGATCAGCTTCTTGGTCTCGGCCTCGGTCAGTTTGAAGACGGGGATGCCGGTCCACATCGAGACGATGTCGGCGATCTCCTCCTCGCCGACCTCGGGCCGCTCGCCGCTCTCGCCCTCCGCCCACTCGTCTTCGAGCTGGCGCTTGCGCGTCGTCAGCTGGCGCTCGGTGTCGCGCAGCGAAGCGGCCTTCTCGAACTCCTGCGCTTCGATTGCCGCCTCCTTCTCGCGCCGCGTCTTCTCGATTTCCTCCTCAAGGTCGCGGTAGACCGGCGGCGCGCTCATCGACTTGATCCGCATCCGCGAGGCGGCCTCGTCGATCAGGTCGATCGCCTTGTCGGGCAGGAAGCGGTCGGAGATGTAGCGGTCGGCCAGCTCGGCGGCGGCGGCCAGCGCATCGTCGGTGATCTTGACGCGGTGGTGCTGCTCGTAACGCTCGCGCAGCCCTTCGAGGATCTTCACCGTGTCCTCGACCGAGGGCTGGTCGACTTTGATCTGGGCGAAGCGCCGCTCCAGCGCCGAGTCGCGCTCCAGGTACTTGCGGTACTCGTCGAGCGTCGTCGCGCCGATCGTCTGCAGCTCGCCGCGCGCCAGCGCCGGCTTCAGGATCGAGGCGGCGTCGATCGCGCCCTCGGCGGCGCCGGCGCCGACCAGGTTGTGGAGCTCGTCGATGAAGAGGATGATGTCGCCGCGCTGGGTGATCTCTTTCATCACCTTCTTGAGGCGCTCCTCGAACTCGCCCCTGTACTTGGAGCCGGCGACCAGCGCCGCGAGGTCGAGGGTGTAGATCTGCTTGTTCTTCAGCAGCTCCGGCACCTCGCCGTTGGTGATGCGGGCGGCGAGCCCCTCGACGACGGCGGTCTTGCCGACGCCCGGCTCGCCGAGCAGTACGGGGTTGTTCTTCGTGCGCCGCGACAGGATCTGCATCACGCGCTCGATCTCGGTCTGCCTGCCGACGACCGGGTCGAGCTTGCCCTCCTCGGCGAGCTTGGTCAGGTTGCGGCCGAACTGGTCGAGCAGTTTCGAGGACTTCTTGCCCTCGCCCCCGCCGCCGGAGCCGGCGGCTGCGCCCTGGCGACGGCCGCCGGGGC